>CAZLLI010000146.1:0-5136 GCA_964560355.1 uncultured bacterium
AGAGGCTGGGGCCGTAGAAGACTTCCCACCACTCGCCCGAATTCCAGTCGAACGAAACCGTCACGCCGTAGGTGCGGCCGTCGATCGTGCACGACACCTCGTGCGCGTACAGGATGTCTTCGATTCTCTCCACCACGACGTCGTGCGCGGGGAGCTCGCGCCCCAAGTGCGCGGCGATGTCGGCACCGGGGTTGCGGTCTTCGCCCACCGATCGCGGGGGCGTAGGGCCGCCTCGAAATCGAACGCACGTCATGGCTTTGGCGTCGCGGTTCAGCATGACTAGTTCCTCAGCGGTTTCCCTTCCTTCAACATGAAGGCCATACGATCCTGCGTCTTCTTCTGACCGCACAGCCGCAAAAAGACCTCTCGCTCGAGTTGGAGCAAGTAGTCCTCGCGCACGCGCGTGCCCGCAGGGACGTCGCCGCCGCACAGCACGCGCGCCAATTCTCCGCCGAGGTACGCGTCGTACTCGCTGATCGCGCGGCCTTCCTTCATGTTGTAGAGCTGCGTCTTGATGGCGGCGACGCCGTTCTCGCCCGCCACCGCGATCTCGACCGTCGGGTCGGGCGCTTGGTAGCCACGCCGCGCGAGCGCGAGCGCGAACGTCTTGGCCGCGGAGAGCAAACCGTCCGCGTTCATCACGAACGTGTCGCCCTCGCGCAAGATCTTCATCGCGAACGCTTCCTCCGCGCTCGTCGACACCTTCGCGAGCCCGATGCACTCGAATGCGGCGCGCGCCGCCAAGAACGGGTCGACGCCGTCGACGTTCGGCAACCCTTCGACGTTGCGGAGCACCAACTCCTTGCAGCCTCCGCCCGCGGGGATCAAGCCCACCCCCACTTCGACCAGCCCGATGTACGTCTCCGCGCTCGCGACGACGTGCTGCGCGCCCAGCACCACTTCGCACCCGCCGCCGAGGGTCATCCCGAACGGCGCCGCCACCACCGGCTTGCGGCAGTACTTGAGCGCGCTCGTCATTTTCTGGAATTGGCGCACGACGAGATCGACTTCGTCGAAGTTGCCCTCGCGCGCTTCGAGCAAGAGCAGCATGAGGTTCGCGCCCACCGAGAAGTTCGCGCCGCGGTTGCCGATCACCAGCGCCTCGAAGTTCGCCTCGGTCTCTTTGACCGCCGCCATCGCCATCGAAATGATGTCGTTGCCGATCGCGTTCATCTTGGAGTGGAACTCGAGGCACAGCGCGCCGTCGCCGATGTCGACCAGGCTCGCGCCCGCGTTCGTTTTCACGACCTTGCCCGCGCTCTTCAGCGCGGCGAGGTCGATGGTGGCGGGGGCGTCGTCGACCGGCTTCAGCGACCCGCGCGACAAGCGCGGGCGTTTGGTTGGCTCTTCCTTGCGATAGAACTTCTTCTGCGGCGACTTGTAGGCTTCGATCACGAGGGGTGGCAGCGTGCGGCGTTCCATTTCCATGCGCTCGATCGATTTGTCGAGCCCGAGCGCGTCCCACAATTCGAAGGGCCCCATCTCCCACCCGAAGCCCCAGCGCATCGCGCGGTCGACCGACTCGACGTCGTCCGCGATCTCGCCCATGCGCGTCGCACTATAAAGGAGCGTGTCGGCGACGACGCGCCACACGAACGCGCCCGCGCGGTCGTTGGTGTTGGTCACCGCTTTGATGCGGTCGGGCAGCGACTCGATCGTCTTCGCCGCTTCCAGCGACGGGAACTTCGGCGACTGGCGCGCGCGGTATTCCAGCGTCGCCAGGTCGAGGGTGAGGATCTCGGAGCCGCCCTCCTTGCCCGCGAGCTTCTGGTAGAAGCCTTTCCCCGTCTTGTCGCCGAGCAATCCCTTCGCGACCATCTTCTGGATCACGTCCGGAGCCTTGAAGGTGTCGCGCTTCTCGTCTTTCGTCGCGCGCTCGTACACCGTGCTCGCCGCGTGGGTCAGAACGTCGAGGCCGACCAAGTCGGCGGTGCGGAAGGTTGCGCTCTTGGCGCGACCGATGAGCGGTCCCGTCAGCGCGTCGACTTCCTCCACCGTGTACTTGCCTTCGATCATCGCGCGAATCGTCGCCATCACCGAGAACGTGCCGATGCGGTTGGCGATGAAATCCGGCGTGTCCTTCGCGACCACCACGCCCTTGCCGAGCACGGCGTCGCCGAACTCCTGCATGAACGCGAGCACCGCGGGATCCGTCCCCGCGTGTGGGATCAACTCGAGCAAATGGAGGTAGCGCGGCGGATTGAAGAAGTGAGTGCCGAGGAAACGCGCGCGCAGCGATTCCGGCAGCACCGCCGCCATGTCGGTGATCGAGAGCCCCGACGTATTCGTGGTGACGATGGCGCCGTCTTTCACGTGCGGCGCGATCTTCTCGAACAACGCCTTCTTGATGTCGAGCTTCTCGACCACCGCTTCGAGGATCCAGTCGCAGTCCTTGAGCTTGGCGACGTCGTCCTCGAGATTGCCAATGGTGACGCGACGCGCACGCGCGGCGGAGAAGAACGCGGCCGGCTTCGACTTCAAGGCACGCTCCAAGCCGGCGCGCGCGAAGGCGTCGCGGTACTCGCGCGACGACGGATCGCCCTTCACCTTGGAGCCGGAAGGTGGAACGATGTCGAGCAGCAGGGTCGGAATTCCGGCGTTCGCGAGGTGCGCGGCGAGCGCGCTCCCCATCACCCCGGAGCCCAAAACGGCGGCGCGTTGGATCGAGAGGGCCAACGGAAACTCCTTATCGTTCCTCTAAATAGCCCAACACCGCCAAGCTATACGCAGCGCGGAGCCCGCGTGTCAACCGGGTTTGGGCTTTGTGGCATATGCAAGGCATGTTCCTTGCGCCCCGGGTCAGCTATGAGCCCCAGGCTTTCCCGATATTCCGCGACGAGGCTCGGCCTGCTCGCGATCTGCGCGGCGACGTTGTCGGCGTGTTCCAGCGCGCCGCGTTTCACCGGCCGGCCGCGTTCTGTCGAGCCCGCGTTGCCCCCGACCGCGACGCAACCGCGCCCCGTCGACGTCGTGCGCGAGTATCCGCTCCCACGCTCCAGCGATTCGGTCGCGACCCCCGACTCGCGAGCGAGCGAGGTCGTCGAGCGCGCGCAGGGCTACCTCGGAACGCCGTATCGTTCCGGCGGCACCACCACCAGCGGCGTCGACTGCTCGGGCCTCACCTTCGCCGTGTATCGCTCGGTCGGCGTCAAACTCCCGCGCAGCTCCGACGAGCAAGTGCACGTCGGCGAACCCGTCTCGAAGGGCAACCTCGCCCCCGGCGACCTCGTCTTCTTCGGCTCCAGCAGCAACGTGTCGCACGTCGGCATCTACGCCGGCGACGGCGAATTCATCCACGCCTCCACGCGCGCGCACAGCGTCCGCGTCGACCGACTCGACACCAAGTACTTCGCGAATCGCTACGTCACCGCGCGCCGGGTGATGTGATGCGCGCGTCGGGCGGGTTCGGCTCACCCATCAAAGCGTCGATCGTGCCCGTTATCGGGCTTCTTTTCATCGATACACTTGCGCACGCAGATTGGCCAAGCCAAGGCGTCTACCTCGACACCGTCACGCACGACCATCCCCATGAACAGCTCGCAACCGATGGTGAATCCGGTACTCTCGTGGTCTGGACGCGTTGGCGCGATGGTTGGGGAAACATCGACCTCTTCGCACAACGCGTATCAGCATCGGGTGCAGTCATGTGGACCACTGGTGGCGTTCCTATCTGTACGGCGTTTCGAGAAAAGTATGCTCCTTTGATCGTTGCCGACGACTCTGGCGGGGCGATCATCGCGTGGAACGACGGCCGTGATAGTCCCGACTGCTGCTCCTCATCGCACGTCTATCTCCAACGCGTTGACCGGCACGGCTCGCCCGTGTGGGCCTTGGACGGAATACGCCTCGTCGACTCGTCGGACGGCGATAGGCTCGTTGGCTTGGTTGCCAACGGTGTCGGCGGCGCCATTGTCCTTTGGAGCGAGCGACGCGCAAACACCTCGTACATTTTCGCCCAACGCATTGATGCCAACGGAATCAATCAGTGGAATCCGGACGGCGAAGTTGTTTGCGAAGGGTGCTATCCCGATTATCCCGTCGCTGAACCGGATGGTGCGGGTGGTGTCATCGTCGCGTGGAATGACTCCCGGGTGCAACAGTACGAGCTCTTTGTCCAACGTCTGAATGCCTCGGGAGCCGCTTTGTGGGCACCCAACGGGACACCGGCAAGTGCGAGTGCGAGTTGGAAATTGGCCCCGAGGATTGCGTGCGATGGCGCGGGCGGCACCTTCGCGGTCTGGACAGATTTCGGAAACAGCGATTTGCTCGTATACGCGCAGAGAATCGACGCGTCGGGAAACGTCGCTTGGGGGGCGGATGGAATGCGGGTGTCATCGACCGATGACAGTCAGTCTGGACCGACTGTGGTTCAAGACGGTCTCGGCGGCGCGATTGTCGTGTGGCAGGAAGCCCCCCAGGGGGGCTGGAAAGTGCGGGCGCAACGGTTTGATGCGTTCGGCTCCGGGCGGTGGCCGGGAGGTGGAATCAATATTTGCGACATGCCCACTGATCAGGGTCGCGCGTCCGCTCACTCGGACGAGAACGGGGGAGCCGTTGTTACATGGCTCGACTCGCGCACGCCTTGGGTTCTGGTGAGCCAACGCGTGAACTCCGACGGTGAGCGCCTATGGGCAGGTGAAGGCATCGTCTTGGGCCCCGGAGTCATTCCGGGTAGTTACGGCCCCACCGTGATCTCAAACGGGATTGGCGGGACCATAGTGGCGCGCGAAGTCGGAACTAAAGCTCAAAGCAGCCTGTTCGTTCATGGAATCGACGCGGATGGGGACGCACCAACAGCAATTGCACCGCTGACTCCACCCAGTCTCGTCGTCAGCGAATCTTTCCCCAATCCATTCGCGTCGGCGACACGGGTCGATATCGTCCTCGGGCGTGCGGTACTCGTGCTCGCCGACGTATTCGACGTCGCGGGCCGACGTGTACGCGCGATGCCAGCCCAGCAATTTGCCTCCGGAGCTCAATCGATCGTCTTCGACGGCCGCGACGACGCAGGCCGCACACTCCCGAGCGGCGTTTACTTCCTCAGGATTGAAGTGAACGGGGAGAAGATCACGCGCAAGATGGTGATCGCGCGTTAGGACTCGAACTTCTTGATCATCACGACGTCGCGAGCTTCGG
>CAZLLI010000147.1:0-5133 GCA_964560355.1 uncultured bacterium
AAGGGTTCTCACGCCTCCATGCTAACGCGGCGCGCGCGTTTCGCCAAGCACCAGCACAAACGAACGCGGCGATCGCGCGCGAGCACACGCGACCGCCGCATCGTGGGGGCGTTCTTGCCGAGGGCTACCGCCCGATGACCATCTTGTGCGTCATGGTCTCGCGGCCCGCGGTGACGCGGTAGAAGTACACGCCGCTCGCGAGCGGTTGGCCGCGCTCGTCGCGGCCGTCGAAGGCGAGGTCGCGCCAGCCCGCGTTCAGGCGCCCGATCTCGCGCGCGAGGACGCGACGGCCCGCGACGTCGAACACGTCGAGGCGCACGTCGGCTTCGGCGGGAAGACCGATGCGGAGGCGCGTCGAGCCGCTGAACGGGTTGGGCGAGTTCTGGAGCAGCGCGAGCGACGTCGGCAGCCCCGGGGTGTCGCCGACCGGTGTCGCGGCGTCGATGGTTACTTGGTTCGAGAGCGCGCCGGCGTTGCCGTTGACGTCGACAGCGTACACGCGGTAGTAGAGCGCGGTCTGCGGTACGCCGACGTCCGTGTACGACGTGGTGCCGACGACTACGTCGGACGCTCCGGTGCGCTGCAGCACGTAGTGGTCGATGTCGGGCGCGGTCGCGTTCCACGACAGGTTGACGTTGGCGCCGACGCGCTGGCCGCTCAACGCGGGCGCGGGGGGCGCGAGATTGTCGATCGACGTCCCTTGCGCGGTGTTCGACTGGTAGCCCGCGCTCACGTAGTACGAGTTCGGCACCCCGACCGCGGTGGTCAGGACGTCGAAGGTGTAGGTGGCACTTCCGTTGAAAGTCCCGACGTAGACGACGTCGCCGCCGTGGTAGTCGAGGTTGTAGACCTCGAATTCCTCTCCCGGCGCCTGGCCGTCGCCCTGGCGGAGGGTGATGCGCACGAACCCGCCCTGGTCGCCGGGGACGTCCTCGATCGACGTGATGTACGGCTGCGGATAACCGAACAGGCCGCCCAAATCGACGCGCTGCGCGAAGACGTCGGTGTTGGTGGTCGCCTGCGTGCGGCGGTCTTCCCACGCCAGGATCACGCCGCTCGCGTCGACTTTCGCGATTTTCGGATTCGACTGGTTGCCGACCGCGTTGCACACGGGGATCCCGTTCGCCGTCCACAGGAGCGTGCCGGTCGGGTTCACGCGCTGCGCGTAGACGTCGGTGGGGCCGAGGCTGCGATAGTCGAACCACGTGATGACGGCGCCACCCGCACCGTCGGTCACCATTTCGGTGGCGTACTGCGCGAAGTTGGCGTTGCACACGACGGTGCCGTTCGCGCCCCACAGGTGGTTGCCGCCCGAATCGATGCGCTGCACGTAGATGTCGGGGCCGGTGGTGGCGATGTTGCGGTCGTCCTCCCACGCGATGATGGCGCCGCCCGCGCCGTCGGAGATCATGCGCGGCTGCTGGATGAAGTCGGTCGACTGCGCGACCAGAACACCGTTGGCGGCCCACTGCGGGACGCCGCCCGAGTCGAGCTTCTGCGCGTAGATGGCCTGCGTGAAGGTGCCGTTGCGATAGTCGCGCCACGCGATGATGACGCCGTAGTTGCCGTCGTCGATGATCATGGCGTCGAGCTGGGCGGCGGCGGCGGTGCACACGGGGACGCCGTTGGCGGTCCACTGGGTCGGACCGGTGAAGCCCACGCTCTGCGCGTAGATGTCGTAGTTGGTACCGCTACGAAAGTCGGACCACGCGACCACGCCGTGGCCGAGCATGCGGACGGCGACGGCGGGGGCCTCTTGCGCGCTCGGCAGCGTGCACACGGGGGCGCCGTTGGCCGGCGTCGTGATGCCGTTGTACTGGCTGAACGCGGCGAGATAGATGTCGCCGTTGCCGGCGCGGTTGTCCTGCCACGCCGCGAAGACGGTACCGGTCGGTCCGTACACCGCCATGCTCGGCGAGGTCTGGTCGCCGGTCGCGGTGCACAGCGCGAGGCCGTCGGCAGGGGTAAAGATATTGCCGAGCCGGTCGGTGGACGCGATGTAGATGTCGGGGTTCCCGCTGCGATAATCCTGCCACGCGAAGTGGAGATACCCGAAGCCGTTGTGCACGACGCGCGGCGACTGCTGCAGTCCGGTCGCGGTGCACAGCGCGACGCCGTTTCCGGGCGACCACACGTTGGCGCCGAAGGCGTCGATCTCCTGGGCGTAGATGTCCTGCGACGCCCCCCGGTTGTCTTGCCACACCATCGCCGCCCCGCCCAATCCGTCCGCCGTCATGGCGATGAAATCTTGCGACCCGGTCGCCGTGCTCACCGGGTTACCGTTGACGCTCCAAATCGCCCATGCCGCCGCGGCGACGAGCGACATGACGACCACCACGACTCCGAAGATCTTTCGCGTTCCCATGGGCCGACCTTTCGTTGCGAAGATGACTGGCTATCCTGGTCCGACTCGGCATAAGACGAAAGCGCCGCGTGAGAATCACGCGGCGCTCGCGAAAAAAATCTGCGGAAATCGCAGCGTTAGGGAATGCGGATCGAACCCGGCGCCGATTCCTGGATCACGTCGCCGCCGGAGAGGGCGTAGACGCGCCAGGTGAGGTCGAGCGCGGCCGGGAGGTCGCCGGGGAGCACCGAGCGCGCCAGCACCGTCGACGTCTCCGCGGTCTCGGGCAGGCGCGCGAGCTCGACCAGATCGGGGCCGTAGATGCGAACTTGGTAGGCGTCGGCGCTGGGCACGGGGGTCCACGAGAGGTGCATCGACCCGTCCGCGTCGATCTCCGCGGGCGCGGGCACGAACGACGTCGTCTGGGTGGCGTCGTCGCGGAGCACGCTCTCTTCGGGATTGCGCGTCGACGTCCACACGAACACAGCGGCGACCATCACCACCGCGGCGGTGGCGAGCATCGGCGCCGGCTTGAAGAGCCCGCGCCACCACGGGTCGCGCGCCAAGGACGACGTGCGCGATTCCGACGGACTCCAGCGCGCGGCCGCTTCGCGGATGCGCGCGTCGAGCAGGGGGCGCGCGTTCTCCACGCGGGAGCCGTCGAGCGGCTCCGCCTTCATGAACTCCACGTACGATTCGAGCAGACTCCGGCAGCGCGGGCACACCTGTGCGTGGCGCCGGCGCGGATGGTCTTCCGGCAAGTCGACGACTTCGCCGATTCTTTCAACGTCGATACAGTGCGCTTCCACTCGACGTTCCTCCCTCGATGGTACTTTCTACCCACTCTCGCGGCGATCGAGCGCCGCGCGTAATTTCCTTCGCGCGCGCTGCAACACCGCGCGCGCACCCGACGACCCGTCCACCCCCAGGATGCGCGTGACGTCGTCGACCGACATGCGCTCGACGCAGCGCAACCAGATTGCCTGTTGCTCTTGCGGTTCCAATTCGGTGCGAATGGTGCGCAAGAGCCAGTCTTCATCGGTCGCGTTCTCGATCACCGCGTCGGGGAGCGGTGCCGGGTCGCGAATCTCGGCCAGCTCGGCGTCGTCGCGCAACAAGTCGACGCGGCGGCTGGCGTCGATGCAGCGGTTGCGCGTGACCGAGAATAGCCACGACGAGAACTTCGACTTGCCCTCGAACGACCCGAGTCTCTCCCACACCGTCACGAGGACGTCCTGCGAGAGGTCGAGCGCGCGCTCCGCGTCCCGCGTGTAGCGGTAGCACCACAGATAGACGGCGTCGCGGTAGCGACGCACGAGCTCGGTGGCGGCGGCGCGCCGGCGGGCGGCGTCGGCGTCGTGGTGGGCGACGCGGAGCAGCTCGTCGTCGGGGACGGTCTGGTCCCACACCTGTTTAGACGGGCGATCCATGGTTTGTCACAAAGGAAATGGCCGCGCCGATTATCCCACGGACGCACGGGCGCGTCGACGCCGGATAACCAACGCGGTGACAACGAGAAGGCCCGCCCCTAGGGCGGCCAGGAGGACGATTGGCCGGGGGGCGCGGTGCTCGTCGATCTCTACTACCATCGAGCCGTCCCCGACGACGGTGAAGCCGGCCCAGAAAAACGGGTGCGCGTACTTGGGGACTGCGGCGAGCTCGGTCTGGGCCAGCCGAAGCGCCCGCGCGACCGTTTCGCCGCGCGAGAGGTTCCGATAGAACGCGCGCATGATCTTCGCGGTCGCTTGGTCGTCGATGGCCCATAGGCTCGAGACCACCACCGGGACTCCCGCGCTCAAGAACGCCGCCGTGAGCCCGAGCGTCCCCTCCCCGCTCGTCACGCGACCGCCCGCCGTTTCGCACGCGGCCAACACCGCTAATTTCGCGGGCAGCGAGAGCTGCGCGATCTGCCACGCCCGCACGTACGGATCCGCCTGGAAGGTCCGCGCAACCAGGAGCGAGTCGGCGGCCGGCAGCACGGAGGAGGTGTCGGGGTCGGCGTCGACGGTCGCGGCGCTCGAGTCGACCGGCGCGCCGGCGTCGAGTCGAATCCCCGACTCCCACGGCGAACGGTCGACCACGTACGCGTGCGCGGCGACGTGTAGCACGTCGCACCGGCTGGTGGCCTCTTCGAACGACGCCACGCCGGCGATGTCGATGACCGCGTTGACGTGGCCGTAGCGTCGCGCGAGGTCGTTCACTTCGTTGCGGGCACCGGAGAGCTGCGGCTCGCCGGAGCCGAGCGCCACCAGCTTCGGGTGCGCGAGGCACTCCGCGCGCTCGGTCGATCGTCGCAACACCAGGACACTCGCCGACGGCACTTCGACCACGTCGCGGTCGGCGATGAGCGGCCGGGCGTCGTCGTCGAGAACCAGCGCGCCGAACGGGACCGACGCGATGAAGCCGTCGGGTGCCACGATTACGCGCGTCGACTTCAAGACCGCGCTCGCGACGGCGCCGAGCAAGTCGCGGCCGAGCGCGCGCTGCATCGTCGTCATGCGCTCGGGAGGATACTGCGCGCGCAGCGGCGCGTTCGCGCTCGACAAGACGCTGCGAAACAGCGCGACGCGATCCGCGAACGGCGAGTCCGGTCCCGGAAGCTCGAGCAGCTGCACCGAATCCGCCGTCACCGCGACCGCGATGGCGCACTCTCGCCCCGCGTAGAAATCCAACATGAGTTCGCCCGGCTCGAGTGCCGCTTGCAGGTCGTCCATGGTGGCGAAGCGCTTCGACCAGCGGCCCTCGATGTTCTCCGACCCGAAGCGCGGCTCGGTGATGCGGTCGAGCAG
>CAZLLI010000148.1:0-1747 GCA_964560355.1 uncultured bacterium
GCTCTTCAAGGGCGACTACAAGGACAGCGTCAAGGAACAGCCGGGCAGCTCGTCGGTGGTTCAGGGCGTGGCGAGCGATCGCTACGGCATCGGCTACAGCGGCATCGGCTACAAGACCGCGGACGTGAAGGCGGTTCCACTCCAGGCCGACAAGAATTCGGAAGTGGTTCCGCCCGATCCGCAGCACGCGTACACGGGCAAGTACGCGCTCTCGCGCTTCCTCTATATCTACGTGAACTACAAGCCGGGCACCGAGCTCGACCCGCTGCGGCGCGAGTTCATCCGCTTCGTGTTCAGCCAGCAGGGTCAGCAGGACGTCATCAAGGACGGCTACTACCCGGTCAACGCGAAGATCGCGAACGAGGAGATGGCGAAGCTGGGCATCCAGGTCAGCAGCCGCTAATCGTGTGATGCCTCGTGCGAGGCGAGGCTGTTAAGCTAGGGTGGGCGACGGCGTCCAAGAACGCCGTCGCCCATTCGCGCCTTTCATCATGACGCAAGACGTACCACGCAGAGGACGCAACCACCGCACGCGCTGGACGGTTCGAGTCGCGGACCGGCTGGCGGCCGCGTGCATCTCGATCGGCGGAATCGGCACCATCCTGGCCGTCTCCGCCGTGTTTCTGTTCTTGTTCAGCGTCGTGGTGCCGTTGTTCACGCACGGCGACGCCAAGCCGCGCGCGACGGTGCCGGCCCACGGCGAATTGAGCTCGCGCCGCGCGCTCTATGTCGGCGTCGACGAGTATCGCGTCGCGGGCTGGGCTTTCGACTCCGACGGCGTCGTGCGCGTGTTTCGCGCCGACCACGGCGACAGCGTGACGACGCTGCGCCTTTGCGCCGCCGACTCGCTCGCGGCGACGTCCTTCGACGTCACCAGTCGCTCCTTCGGACTCGGGCTCGCCGACGGTTCGCTGCGCTTCGGGCGCCTCGTGTTCCGCACCGACTTCCCCGACGCCTCCACGCTCCCCGCGGCGAAGTCGCTCGCGGCGGGCGACGAAATCGCGGTCGCCGGCACCGTGGTGCAAAGGACGCCCGACGGCGCGCTGCGCCGCCAGACGCCGTCCGTGATCGTCGACGCCGAGGTTCCGTCGGTGGTGACGGGCGTGGTACGCGCACTCGACCACATCGCCATCGGGTCGGGTTACTTGGTGGCCGCGGTGGGCGCGGGGGATTCCGTCGCGGTGTGCCGCGTCGACCGCAGCGAGAACGAATTCACCGGCGAGACCACGCTCGATGTGCGGCGCGGCGTCTTGTCGCCGAGTGGCGACGCGCGCACCGAACGCGTGCTGGTCGCGGAAGCGGGTGCCATGGTGTACGTGCTCGATGCCGCCGGCCGCGCCACCGTGTGGGACACGCGCGACGTCACCGCACCCACGATCGCGACCGGCGCGCGCCTGGTCGACGAAGGGCGTCGCGTCACCGCGCTCGCGCCGCTGCTCGGCCGTACCACGGTGTTGGTCGGCGCCGACGACGGCAGCGTCTCGACCTGGTTCCGCTACACGCCCGAGAAGAGTACGACCGCGGCGCTCGCTCGCGCGCAGCACGTCGACGGCGACGGCGCGCCGGTGACGACGCTCACGGCGTCGACGCGCGAGCGCGTGTTCCTGGCCGGCTACGGCGACGGGCGCGTGCGCATCGTGCAGGCGACGAGCGGCAAGCGCGTGGTCGACTTCAAGGCGAGCGACGCGCCGGTGACGGCGGCGGCGTTCGCGCCCAAGAGCGACGGCCTCGCGCTGCTCGACGCGGA
>CAZLLI010000148.1:1847-5026 GCA_964560355.1 uncultured bacterium
ACCTTCGCGCGCCGCATGGAGCGTTTTCGGATCCCGATCGCGCTCGCGGTGCTCCCCGTCGCGGTCTTGCTCGCGGCAGTGGTGGGGCCGTGGATGGAGCGCGCGTTCTTCGGCGGCGACTTGATGGCGTGGCTCGCGGGCGGCCCCGGCAGCGTGTTCGGCGGCTGGTTGGTGGTGGCACTCCCCGTGTGCGCGTTCGTCTCCGTGTTCGTGATCGTGCGCCTCACCGGCGCCCGCATTCGCGACGCGGCGTCGCGCTCGACGCGCACGCGTATCGCGACCTACGACCTCGCGCGCTTCGCGGCGGGGGCGCTGCTCACGGTCGGGCTCGCGGCCGCCTTCGCGGCCGTGATGAGCGCGCTCGGTGTCGACCCGCGCGGCGGGCTCATGGGGACGTACGTCCAGCGCAACGCGCTCGTGGTCGGCTTCGTGATGGGCTTCGCCATCATTCCCATCATCTATACGATCGCGGAGGATGCGCTCTCGGCGGTGCCGGGACACCTGCGCGCCGCCTCGCTCGGCGCCGGCGCGACGCCGTGGCAAACCGCGATCCGCATCGTGCTGCCGACCGCGATGAGCGGGCTGTTCTCCGCGGTGATGATCGGGCTCGGGCGCGCGGTGGGCGAGACCATGATCGTACTGATGGCCGCTGGCAACACGCCGGTCCTGGAGATGAACGCGTTCAGCGGCTTCCGCACGCTGTCGGCCAACATCGCGGTCGAGCTGCCGGAAGCCGTGCGCAACAGCACGCACTACCGGACGCTGTTCTTGGCCGCGCTGCTCTTGTTCTTCATCACGTTCCTCATCAATACGGTGGCGGAAGTGGTACGCATGCGCTTTCGCAAGAGGTCGGCGCAAATATGAGCATGCCCGCGATCCGCACGCCCCGCGTGGGGCCGCGCGAGCGCACGCGCGTGCGCGGCGGCACGTCGCTGCTCGCGCAAGGCGAGAGCATGCTGTGGCTGACCGGCGGCGCGCTGGCGGTGTGCAGCGTGATGATCGTCGGCTTCCTGCTCTTGGTGCTGGCGCAGGGCGCCGCCACCTTCTGGCCCCAGCCGCTGGTCGAAGTGACCCTCGGAGACGGCCGCGTCTTTTTGGGCGAAGTGACGCGCAGCGAGCGCTTCAAGCCCACGCCCGAGATCCTCGCGGCGTGGTCGGAGGAGGCGCGCGCGCGTTTCGAGGAAGAAGCGGCCGCGCACGAAGGCGAGTCCACGCGGCGTCTGATTCGCACCGGCAACTTCGAGCTCACGGGGACGCACTTCGAGTGGGTCGACGACGTCACCGTGGTGCGCGAGTCGCGCCCCGATTGGGCCGCCATCCTCGAGCGGCGCGCGTGGGGGCGCTTCTACGGCGTGCCGCGGGAATTTCGCATCGACGGCAGCGCTGTCGCGACCGCGCCCGGCGCGGTGTGGCGCGAGTACCGGCGCCACCACGACGCGGTGGCGAAGCGTTTCGAACGCCGCTACCGGCTCCAGCGCGACGACTTCGGGCGGCTCCACGCGCGCGCCGAGCAAGCGCGGCTCGACGCCAAGAAAGTCGAGGCGCACTACGGCGCCGGGTCGACGCAGGTCGAGACCGCGCGCCGCATCATGGAGGGCGAGCTGCGCGCGATCGATTCGCAGCGCCACACGCTGGAAGAAGAGATCCGCCTCTTGGACGAAGAGAATGCGCGCTACCAGATGGTGTTCGCGACGTCGACCGGCGCCGACGCCACCGTCCCCCTCGCCGACGTGGTGCGTGCGTATCCCGCCAACCAGCTTTCCTTCGGCGCCAAGCTCGCGGTGTACGGGTCGCGCTGGCTCGAATTCCTGACCCATGACCCGCGCGAGGCGAACAGCGAGGGCGGCGTGCTGCCCGCCATCGTCGGCACCGTCATCATGACGCTGCTCATGTCGCTCGCGGTGGTGCCGTTCGGTGTGCTCGCCGCGCTGTACTTGCGCGAGTACGCGCGCGCGGGGCTGGTGGTGAGCGCGGTTCGCGTCGCCATCAATAACATGGCCGGCGTGCCCAGCATCGTGTTCGGTGTGTTCGGGCTCGGGTTCTTCTGCTACATCATCGGCGGTTCCATCGACCAGGTCTTCTTCGCCGAGAAGCTCCCCAACCCGACCTTCGGGCGCGGCGGCGTGCTGTGGGCGTCGCTCACGCTCGCGCTGCTGACGCTCCCCGTCGTCGTGGTGTCGACGGAGGAAGCGCTGGCCGCGGTGCCGCGCTCGATGCGCGAAGGATCCTACGCGTGCGGCGCGAGCAAGTGGCAAACCATTCGCCGCATCGTGCTCCCGCGCGCGATGCCGGGCATCATGACGGGGTTCATCCTGGCGATGGCGCGCGGCGCGGGCGAAGTCGCGCCGCTCATGCTGGTGGGCGCGGTGAAGCTCGCGCCCGACCTTCCCATCGACGACGTCGCGCCGTATTTGCACCCCGACCGCAGCTTCATGCACCTCGGGTTCCACATCTACGACGTTGGGTTCCAGAGTCAGAACAGCGAAGCGGCCAAGCCGATGGTGTTCACCACCACGCTGCTCTTGATCGTCATCGTCGCGACGCTGAACGTCGCCGCGGTGTGGATCCGCTCGCGGTTGCGACGGCGCTTCGTCGGTGGTACGTTCTAACGCCAGAAAGACGCAATGACTGACCCTCTCATGCAGCCCCAGCCGCGCCGCGACGACGCCACCGCGTCGGCGGACTCGCTCTCGCGCTTGCAAGCGATCGCGCGCGGCGAGAGCGTTCCCGCCACCATCCACGAAGCACTCGCGCGCGAGCACGCGGTGCTCGAGGTGCGCGGCTTCGACTTCTGGTACGGCGCCAAGCAGGCGTTGTACGCCATCGGCATGGGCATGTCGAAGGGGAAGATCACCGCCATCATCGGTCCCTCGGGCTGCGGAAAGTCGACGCTCCTGCGCTCCATCAATCGCTTGAACGACCTCCTCGACGACGTGCGCATCGGCGGTGACATTCTCCTGAACGGCGATTCCATCTACGGGCGCGGCGTCGACGTGATCGAGCTGCGCAAGCGCATGGGGATGGTGTTCCAGAAGTCGAACCCGTTTCCCATGAGCATCTACGAGAACGTGGTGTATTCGCTGCGCGTCGACGGAGTGCGCGACCGCGCCGTCCTCGACGACGTGTGCGAGAAGAGCCTGCGCGGCGCGGCCCTGTGGAGCGAGGTCAAGGACCGCCTC
>CAZLLI010000149.1:0-2000 GCA_964560355.1 uncultured bacterium
CCACGGTGTCAGTACCTGTCGGTGCAGGATCGACTCCTTCAAGCCCGGGCAATACTCCGCCAGCGTGTCGACGACGGTGTCGCCGAATTCTTCGCGGCGCTTGGGCCACGCGTCGGCGCCTTCCTTCAAGTGGTAGGGCGCGTACTGGACGAAGATCGACATCACGTGCTTGCCCGGCGGTGCCACGCTGGGGTCGACCAGCGACGGGACGACCACGTTCAAATACGGACGGCGCGAGAACGCGCCGTACTTCGCTTCGTCGTACGCGCGCTCGAGGTACTCCAACGACGGTGCGACGGCGATGTCGCCGCGCACGTGGACGCCGTCGCCGGGGCGGCAGGTGAAATCCGGGAAGCGATCGAGCGCGAGGTTCACCTTGCCCGAGCTGCCGCGGTACTTGTAGCGCTTCACTTGCGTCACGAAGTCGGTATCGAAATGATTCTCGCCCACCATGGTGAGGAACGTGCGACGCGGATCGGCATTCGAAATGACGACGCGCGCGTCGATCTCTTCGCCGTTCTCGAGCACGACGCCCTTCGCGCGCCCATTCTTTACGACCACGCGCGCGACCGGCGCGCTGGTGCGAATGGTGGCGCCGTGGTGCTGGGCCGCGTTCGCGATAGCCTGGCTCACGCCGCCGGTGCCGCCCTTCGAAAAACCCCACGAGCGGAAGGCACCGTCGATCTCGCCCATATAGTGGTGCAAGAGCACGTACGCGGTGCCGGGCGAGTGTACGCCGAGGAACGTACCGATGATGCCGCTGCACGACATCGGTGCCAAGAGCGCGTCGGATTCGAACCACATCTTCAAGAAGTCGACGCCGCTCATCGTAAGGAGCTGCGCGTGCAATTCCATCATGTCGGGGCCCAAGTCGCGCAGGCGCCCGACCAGCCCCATGAGCTTGGTGAGCTCGCTCGGGTGGAGCGAGCCGACTTCGGGCGGCGGCGAATCGATGATGTGCTTCACGAAGAAGCTCATCTTGCTCATCGCGAGCGCGAACTCGGGGTAGATCTCCGCGTCCTTCCGGCTGAAGCGCGCGACTTCGCGGCGCGTGCGATTGGGGTCGGACCAGCGGACGAGTCCCGGACCTTCGAGGTGCGGCGTGAACGAGCACTCGAGCGGGATGAGCTGCATGCCGTGTTTGGTGAGCTCGAGCTCGCGAATGATGTGGGGCCGAAACAGACTCACCACGTACGAGCACACCGAGAATTTGAAACCCGGGAAGACTTCCTCGGTGACGGCGGCACCGCCGATGACGGGGCGCTGCTCGAGCACCAGCACGCGGCGGCCTGCTTTGGCAAGGTACGCAGCGCTAACCAACCCGTTGTGACCAGCCCCTACGATAATTGCGTCATATTTTGGCATGGCTGGGTCGACCAGCGCGCTTACGCGCGCTTTCTCTCGGGATTGAAGAACGGCGTGTCAACCACCGTCGCCTTGACGGTGCGTCGCTCGTACTCGACGGTGACTTCGAAACGAACTTCGGTGCCGGGAGCGGTGTGCTCGCGCACGAGTGTCGCCAGCGCGAGATTCTTTTTTAGCAGCGGCGACCACGCGCCGCTGGTCGCTTGGCCGATGAAAGCACCGCGCGCGTCGTAGACGGGGCGCGCGTCGCGCCATCCGCCGGGGTGGACTTCGGGTGGCAGTCTGTGTGCTCGAAACAGAGCTTCGGTTTCGTTCCAATCCACATCGAGGCCCACGATCTTGCGAATCGGACCGAGCTCGTTCTCGCGCGCGAGGGCGTCACTACCGATGCAGCCGTGCTCGGTGTCGACCATCCAGCCAAGCCCAAGTTCGAGCGGCGTCGACTGTCGCGACGGAATCATGCAGCGCAGCGCCGAATAATAGTCGACGCCGTTCAGGATGAAGCCGGCTTCGACGCGGGTGACGTCCATCGCGTCCAGGCCCGCGGGCTCGAGGCCGTGGGCGTGGCCGGTCGCGGCCAGCGCGTCGTACACCTTGAGCGCGTCGTCGTTCGCCATCCAGATCTCGTAGCCCAA
>CAZLLI010000149.1:2100-4968 GCA_964560355.1 uncultured bacterium
GTGACGCGGTAGTCGTTCTCTCCCAACCGCGACACCGTGCCGTCGTCGATGATCTTGCCGTGATCGTCGCACCAGCACACGTAGTAGACCTGGTTCAGCTTGAGCTTGCGAATGTCGCGCACCATCACGCGCGCGAGGAAGCGCGCCGCGTCTTCGCCGCGCACGTCGTACTTGTAGAGCGGGGTGACGTCGATCAACCCGCACGCGTGACGAAACGCGAAGTACTCGCGGTCGTGGGTGGTGTCGTAGGAGCGAACGGCGTAGTAGCCGGCCCAGTCCTTGTAGGAGAGGCTCACGCAACGCGCGGACGTTCGCGGGTGGAAAGGTGTCGCGATCGGCATGGGAGTCCACCGGACGGCGGTGGTTTCGACCCCGGTTCGTCTCGGAGGCGCCCAGCATAGCCGAATCGACTCGGGGTCGCAATCGGCGAATGCGAATCCCGCTAACCGATTATGGAGTATCGGTTTGCTCCCCTACCTCCCATTCATCGGAAAAGAGAGCAAAAAGTCTAAATATTCCTTGAATGACCCTCCGGACGCGACTATCCTATTAGTAGAGTAAAGGGTCCGCTACTAGTGAAAGGGTAACTGCCATGATTCATTCACCGACTTGTCAGCACGCGCTCCGCGCGCTCATCTATCTGGCCGAGAAGAACGCCCCCGGGCCGGTGTTGGTGCGCGAGATCGCCGAGGCGGCCGAAGTCCCGCAACCGTCACTCGCCAAGATCCTGCACTCGCTGCGCGGGCGCGGACTGGTGCGGTCGACCAAGGGTCCGGGCGGTGGCTATCAGCTCGCGCGACCCGGCGACCAGATGCGCGTCATCGACGTCATTGAAGCCGTCGACGGCCACATCGAGCTCGAAGGGGTTTGCGTCCTCGGCCTCGACACATGCAGCGACGAAGCGCCGTGCGCGCTCCACGACGTCTGGAAGATGTTTCGTCAGAACTACGCGGCGACGCTCTCCCGCATGACGCTGCGCGACGCAGCCGAGATCTTGCGGGCCAAGCGTTCCGCCCGCGGAACGCTGGGAGCGAGCGTGGCCTACAACTCGTAGCGCCCCCCGCGTGCAAAGGAGGAACCTGCCATGTTGAACTTCAACGTCATCATCGTCACCACCGACCTGTCGGAGTATTCGCTGCGGGCGCTCCCCTACGCCGTCGGCCTCGCCGAGCGCTTCAAGGCCAAGCTCAAGGTCGTGTGCGTCAACGAGCCCGCGATCCAAGTGTCGGACGTCGCCTTCGTCGGCATCGACCCCCTCATCAGCCAGCGCGAGCACAGCGGCGCCGTCCGCGACCAACTCGCGAAGGTGGTCGCCGGCCTCCCGAAGACCGTCGACATCGAGGCGAAGGTGCTGGAAGGCGTCGCGGTCGACCAGGTCGTCAAGTATGCGAACGAGGTCAACGCCGACCTGATCGTCTCGTGCACCCACGGTCGCACGGGCCTGTCGCACGTGCTGATGGGCAGCACCGCCGAAGCGCTGGTGCGCAAGTCGCCCTGCCCGGTGCTGACGCTCAAGCAGCCCATGCCGGTCGCGGCCGCCCAGCACGGCTCGTAGACCGGCCGGCGCGTCCCCCTCGACGAATCGGCGCCGGGGGGCTTGACGGCTTCGCCGCCTTTGGCCTAGAGTGTGCCGCGCCGAGTTAGGCTCGGCGAACTCAATGACCAAGCCACTGACCCCCAATATGGAGATGTACCTCAAGACGATCTTCGAGATCGTCGGCGAGGGCGGCGAGCCGCGCGTGAAGGCGATCGCGGACCGCCTCGGGGTCAAGATGCCGTCGGTCACCGGCGCGCTGGAGACGCTGCAAGAGCGCGGCTTGGTCGCGCACGACCGCTACGGCGACGTGCAGCTGACCACGCGCGGCAAGCGCGTCGCGCGCGACGTCAAGGATCGCAACGACCTCATCTACAAGTTCCTGCTGGAAGTGCTGCGGCTGCCCGCGGCGACGGCGTCGCGCGACGCCTGCGTGCTCGAACACGTCGTCAGTCCCAAGACCCTCGAGCGACTCGAGTCGTTCCTCGAGTTCCTGCACGTCTGCAACCGCGGCGCCAACGAAACCATCGCGCACTTCGGCAACTGGCTGGACTGCTGCGAAAAGGGCGAGGCCTGCCGCACCTGCTCCGAGAGCGGAGGTGGGCCACGGTGTACCTCGTAGCCTGCCGAACCATGCTCCACATCTCGCTCGACCTCGCACCGTCGAACGTTCTCTCTCGTCACGACGACCACTGGGCTTAGACAGCGCACAGGCGTAGTGGACGCCGGCCGTGTGCGCCGGCTGATTCCACGCGCCTGTGTTAGGTGTCGCTAACTCAAGGGTCCGTCAACCAGGGAGAACGGGAATTGTCGAATCATGTCCGTATTGTCGCTGCACTGTTTGCGCTGGGTACCATGGTGGGGATTGTTCGCGAAGCGTCCGCGTCGGAACGCCGCTTCACCTACACCTACGAATCCGGAGTCTTGAACCAGGGCGAGATCGAATTGGAACCGTGGACCACATTCCGCGTGGGGCGGGACGACTACTACGCCCGCTTGGACCACCGGATCGAGTTCGAAGTCGGGGTCTCGAAGAATCTCCAGACGGCGTTCTATTTGAATTTCAGCGCCACCACCCAGCAGGCGGACTCGGCGCTGGATTCGGAGTTCGAGTGGGCGGGGATTTCGAACGAGTGGAAGCTCAAGCTCAAGGATCCGGTGGCCGACGCGGTCGGCGCCGCTCTCTACCTCGAATGGGGCGCGTCGACCGAAGAGCTCGAGCTCGAGGCCAAGGTAATCCTCGACAAGCGCTGGACCAATTTCCTGGTCGCGTTCAACGCGGTCGCCGAGCCGGAGTGGGAATTCGAGATCGAGACCGGCAGCGACGAAGTCGA
>CAZLLI010000150.1:0-4896 GCA_964560355.1 uncultured bacterium
AACCCCGAGACGGTGAGCACCGACTTCGACGTGTCGGACCGGCTGTACTTCGAGCCGGTCGCGTACGAGCACGTGATGGCGATCGTGCGTAAAGAGAAGCCGCTCGGCGTCATCTTCCAATTCGGCGGCCAGACCCCGCTCAAGCTCCTGCACATTCTGGCGCAGTCGGGCGTCAACGTGCTCGGCACCGGCGTGGAGCCGGTCGACCGCGCCGAAGACCGCGAGCGCTGCCACGAGCTCATGAAATCGGTCGGCATCAAGCACCCGCCGTGCGCGTTCGCGTCGACGCGCGAAGCCGCCATCCGCGAAGCCAACCAGCTCGGTTACCCGGTGCTCTTGCGACCGCCCTACGTCCTCGGCGGGCGTTCGATGGAGCTCGTTCGCAGCGAGGACGAGATCCTCGCCAGTGTCGACTCGGCCCTGAAGTCGAGCGGTTCGCGCGCGCTCATGATCGACAAGTTCATCGAAGGCGCGGTGGAGGTCGACGTCGACTGCGTCAGCGACGGCGACAACGTCGTCATCGCGGGCATCATGGAGCACATGGAAGAAGCCGGCATCCACTCCGGCGACTCCAGCTGCGTGCTCCCGCCGCTGGCACTCGAAGAAGAGATCATCGACCAAATCAAGGAGCACACGGTACGCGTGGCGCGCGCGCTGCGCGTGGTGGGGCTCATGAACGCGCAGTACGCGATCAAGGACAACAAGATTTACTGCTTCGAAGTCAACCCGCGCGCGTCGCGTACGGTGCCGTACGTGAGCAAGGCGACGGGCGTGCAGTGGGTCAAGCTGGCGACGCGCGTCGTGATGGGCGAGAAGCTCGACATGGCCAAGTGCGGCGAGACCATCGTGCCGAGCTACATGTCGGTCAAGGCGCCCGTGTTCCCGTTCGACAAGTTCCCGGGCGTCGACTCGATCCTGGGCCCCGAGATGCGCTCGACCGGCGAAGTGATGGGCATCGGCGAGACCTTCGACGAAGCGTTCATCAAAGCCCAGCTCGCAGCCGGCTACCGCCTGCCCAAGGGCAGCCACGTGTTCATCTCGGTCGCCAATCGCTACAAGCGCAAGGTCATCTTCCCGGTCAAGGCGCTGCGCGAGATGGGCTACAACATCATCGCCACACCCGGCATGGCGCGCGTGCTGCGCTCGCACGGCATCCCCGCGCGCGAAGTGCACAAGATCAGCGAGGGCGACTACGGATTGCTCGAGATGATCGAAGACGGCACCATCCAACTCGTCGTCAACATGGCGTGGAGCAAGGCGGCCATCGAAGACGATAAGTTCATCCGCCTGGCCGCGAACAAGATGAAGGTTCCGTGCATCACGACCATGGCGGGGTTCCACGCGCTGGTGCTCGGGCTGCAGACCGTCAGCGGCACCGCGCACGTCGAGTCGCTGCAGAACTACAACGCGCGCTTGGCACCGGCGACCGTCGTCGCGCCCGACGCCGAAGACGCGGGCGAGTCGGCCCGCTCGGTCGGCGAGGCGGCGTGAGCGTCCCCGTCTCCGCGGTCGTCCTCACCCAAGACAACGCCGCCATCGTCGCGCGCTGCGTACGCAGCCTCTCCTTCGCGGACGAAATCGTCGTCGTAGACGCCGAAAGCACCGACGACACCGCGCGCATCGCGCGCGCTCTCGGCGCGCGCGTGGCAGAGCACGCGTGGTCCGGCTTCGCCGCCCAGCGCCGCTTCGCGCTGGCACAGGCGCGCCACGACTGGGTGTTCGTGTGCGACTCCGACGAAGAAGTGACCCCCGAGCTCGCGCGCGAAGTCGTCGCCGCGGCCAACGCGAACGACGCCCCCGCGGGATTCCGCGTTCGCCGTCGCAACCAATTCCTCGGACGCTGGATGGATTCGGGCCCGTGGGCACGCGACACGCAGTTGCGGCTGTTTCGCAAGGACCGCGTGCGCGTCGCCGAGGTGTCGGTGCACGAAAGCTACTTTGTCGACGGGCGCGTCGCCGTGCTCGGCGCGTTCCTCAATCACTACACGCACGCGACGTTGGCCGACAGCGTGCAGCGACTCAACCGCTACACGACGCTCGAAGCGCGCGACCGCGCGGCGCGGCGGCCGGTACGCGCGCTGGACCCGGTGCTGCTACCCGCGGGGGCGTTCTTCAATTACTATGTGGCGAAGGGGTGCTGGCGCGCGGGCGTCGAGGGATTCCTCCTCGCCGCCACCACCGCCATGTACCGGGCGGTCTTGTACGTGAAGATTCGAGCCATCCAACAGGGGCTGTCGCGATGAAGGCGCTGCACGCGGCGATTTGGTTGTGCGCGCTCGCGTCGTCGTCGGCCGCCTTCGCCGCCGGCACCGACGCCGCGCTCGACGCGCACACGCTCGTCGTCGGTACGCGCGCGGAGCCGAAGTCGCTCAACCCGATCGCGATCACGTCGTCGGAAGGACACCAGGTCGCGGGCTTGGTCTTCTTGAAACTCCTGCAGGAGCAGGACGACTTCATGTCGTTCAAGCCGCAGCTGGCGTCGTCGTGGGAGTGGAGCGCGGACAGCCTCGCGGTGACGTTCCACTTGCGCCCCGACGCGCGCTGGTCGGACGGCGAGCCCGTCACCGCCGCCGACGTGCGCTTCACCTGGCAGGTGCAAGTCGATACCACGGTCGCGTGGCCCAACGCGAGCATCAAGTCGAAGATCCGCGACGTCGAAATCAAAGACGCGCACACGGTCGTCTTTCACTTCAGCGAGCGCTACCTCTACCAATTGATGGATGCCAACGACGGCGTCGTGGTGCCGGAGCATGTGCCCGCGAAGGTGCCGCGCGCGGACTTGAAGGGCGCGCCCTTCGGCCGCGCGCCGGTTGGCGACGGCCCCTACGTGGTGTCGAAATGGGAATCGGGGCAGTACCTCGAGCTCTCCGCCAATCCGAAGTACTTCGACCGCGCGCCGCGCGTCGGTCGCGTCGTGTTCAAGTTCGTCCCCGACGCGGTGACGCTGGTCGCGCAGCTCAAGGCGGGCGAGATCGACCTCTTGGAGTCGGTGCAGCCGGGCGACCTCGCGTCGATTCGCCAGGGGCGCCCCGACGTCGCCGTCGCGACGGTGCCGTCGCGACGCATGAGCTTCATCGCGTGGAACGAGAAGCGCGCGCCCTTCGACGACCGCGAGGTGCGGCGCGCGCTCACCATGGGCATCGACCGCGCCGAAATCGTGCGCACGGTGTGGCAGGGTTACGCCGTCGAGTGCACGAGCCCGATCGTGCCGCTCTTGTGGGCGTTCGACGCGTCGATCAAGGCGCTTCCATACGACCCGAAGGCCGCGCGCGCCGCGCTCGCGAAGCGCGGCTACCGGGACTCCGACGGCGACGGCGTCCTCGACAAGGATGGAAGACCGCTCGTGATCGAGTTGCTCGTCAACGACGCCCAGAACCGCGTCGACGTGGTGACGCTGGTGCAAGCGCACTTGAAGAAGATCGGCGTCAAGGTCGACGTGCGCGTGATGGAGTACAACGCCTACATCGAACGTGTGCTCGCGACCGACTTCGACGGCGCGTTCATCGAGTGGAAGGCGACTACCAAGGTCGACCTGACGGGATTGTTCCATTCGAAGTCGGTGCGCCCGAAGGGATTCAACTTCGTGTCGTACGCCAACCCCGACGTCGACCGCTTGATCGACGACGCGCTCACCAAGACCGACTTGGCGTCGGCGCGCGCGCTGTGGAGTCGCGCGCAAGCGCTCATCTACGACGACCAGCCCTACACGTTCATCGCGGTGCCGAAGGAAATCACGGCGCTCGACGACCGCTTCTGTAATGTCTCCCCCAGCGCGATCAGCTTCTTCGCGAATCTGCCCGCGTGGGGCGTCAAGCCCGACTGCGCCCGCTAGCGCTTCACGCGCGCGGGCCGCGCCACCACCACGCCGTCCCGTTCCGAGAGTCGCACCCGATCGTAGCCGAGCCCGCGCACGGCGCCGTCGACGCGGCACAACACGCGCGCGCGATCGCCGCGCGTCACCGCGACCCCGAGCTGAAACGGCGCGCCCGACGGATTGACGCGCACCGTGGTGACGAGAACCAGCACGGCTTCGCGCTCGCGCCGTCTCATGCGGCCTCCAGCACGAAGGCGTAGCAGTCGGGCGCGACCCCGCCCGCGCTCTGGATCAACGCCACGCGCGCGTTCGCGTGCTGGCGTTCCCCCGCGTCGCCTGTGAGTTGCGCCACCACTTCGTGGATCGACGTGAGCCCGCACACGCCGATCGGGTGTCCGCGCGCCTTCATCCCGCCCGACGGGTTGACCGCGAGGCGGCCGCCCGGCGACAGCTCGCCGCGCGCGAGTGCCTTCCACGCCGCGCCCGCCTCGAAGAATCCCATCGCCTCTAGGTTCATGAGCTCGAAGGGCGCGAAGGCGTCGTGGATCTCGACCACGTCGACGTCGGACGGCCGGCGCCCCGCGCCCATGAACGCGCCCGCCGCCGCGATCGACGCGGCGCGAAAGGTCGCGGGGCGCGCGCGCAGCGAGAAGCGCGGAGCGTCGAGGCCCGCACCCCACCCGGTAATGCGCACGCCGCCACCGTCGCGGGAGAGCACGCACGCGGCCGCGCCGTCCGACATGGGCGCGCAGTGGTGGCGGCGCAGCGGATCGGCGACGAGCGGGCTCGCGTGCACGTCGTCGACGCTGACTGCGCGCCGAAAATGGGCGAGCGGGTTGTGGAGCGCGTGCGCGTGGTTCTTCACCGCCACCTCGTCGAAGGCGCGCGCGGGCACGCGCGCCGCGCGCGCGTACGCGGTGGTGGCGAGCGCCGCGAGCGCGGGGAGGGTGGCGCCGTGGGCTTCTTCGACGGGATCGGACACGCGCGGCGCCAGCAAGCCCGCGGCGGTGCCGGCGTCGAGGTGCGTCATCTTCTCGCAGCCGACGAGCAGCACGTCGCCGCGCGCGTCGCGCATGAACTCG
>CAZLLI010000151.1:0-4861 GCA_964560355.1 uncultured bacterium
CCGTGTTCTACCTGCTCGGGTGGACCGACACCGCCGGCAAGGTGACCGCGCTCACCGTCGGCACCATCGTGTGCACGGCGGCGAGCATCGCGGGTGACACGTCGCAAGACCTGAAGACCGGTTTCTTGCTCGGCGCGACGCCCAAGCGCCAGCAGTGGGGTCAGCTGGTCGGTGTGCTGACGTCGGCGGCCGCGGTGTGCGGCGCCGTCATTGTGCTGAACGGGCAATACGGCTTCGGGACCAAGGAATTGCCCGCGCCGCAAGCAACTCTCATGAAGACCGTGATCGAAGGCATCCTGTCCGCCAACATTCCGTGGACGCTGGTGTTCATCGGGGCGCTGATGGCGCTCACCGTCGAGCTGCTCGGAATTCGCGCGCTGCCGTTCGCGGTGGGCCTGTACCTCCCGCTGTCGTCGATGAGCCCGATTTTCGTCGGCGGATTGCTACGCGGGTGGGTCGAGCGCCGGTATCGCGGCGACGACGCGCGGCTGCACGACGCGCGCGAAGGCGGGGTTCTGTTCGGCTCGGGCTTGGTGGCGGGGCAGGGCATCATGGGCGTCGCCATCGCGGCGCTCGCGTTCGGCCTCGGGCGCCGGCCCGATTGGGGCGGGCACGCGTGGATGGGAGCGGCCGGGCCGTACGTCGCGCTGGCGCTCTTCCTCGCCCTCGGATTCTACATGGTGCGCGTGGCGCAACGGAGCGCGACGCGGTAGAATGCCCCCATGGCGCAGCGGGCCTACGACCTCATCTGCTTCGACGTCGACGGAACCCTCGTCCGTCATCCATCGGGAAAGGTCATTTGGGAGATCTTGAATCGTCGCTTCACCGGCGACGACGCCGTGAACGCGGAGCGACACCGCTGGTACGACGAGGGCAAGATCACGTACCCGGAGTGGGTGGAGATGGACGTGCAAGGATGGATCGACGCCCGCGCCACGCGCGGCGACATCGTCGACGCCATCCGCGAATTCGAGCACTTCGACGGCGCGCACCGCACGCTGTTCGAGCTCAAGCGGCGCGGCGCGCGCCTGGCCGTGATCTCGGGCACGCTCGACGTCGTGATCGAAACCATGTTTCCCGAGCACCCCTTCGACGACGTGTACTCGAACCGGTTGCTGTTCGACGAGCGCGGGCGTTTGACGGGGTGGGAAGCGACGCCGTTCGACCTCCACGGCAAGCCGGTCGCGCTGCGCGAATTATCGAAGAAGCACGACGTGTCGCTCGCGCGCGCCGCGTTCGTGGGCGACGGTGCCAACGACATCCCCATGGTGGGGGTGGCCGGGTGCGTGGTGGCGTTCAACCCGCGCAGCCGCGAACTCGAGCGGCGCGCGAACCACGTGGTGCGCGAACCGAATCTATCCCTACTCCTCGACCTGATCGGATGACATGAAGAAAGAATTCGACACCCCCGAACGCGTGCTCGACGAGATCCGCGACATCTACGGCGACCCCGACCCCGACTTGGAGACGCGCCTGGTGCGCGAACTGATCGTGCACGCGCTCAAGTGCCGCCGCGATCACCTCGAAGTCCTCGACTTGAAAGTACTGAGCCGCTCGATGGCGGAGTTTCGTTACGCCGCGCGCGTGTTCAAGCCCTACCGCGACCGCCGCAAGGTGTCGATCTTCGGCTCCGCGCGCACTCCAGAGGAAGACCCGTACTACGTCATGGCGGTCGACTTCGCGCGGCGCTTGGCGTCGGAGGGCTTCATGGTGATCACGGGCGCCGCCGAAGGCATCATGAAGGCGGGCAACGTGGGCGCGGGCGCGGACGACAGCTTCGGCGTCAACATCCTGCTCCCGTTCGAGCAGTCCGCCAACACCATCATCGGCGACGACCCCAAGCTGATCACGTTCAAGTATTTCTTCGTGCGCAAGCTGTTCTTCCTGATGGAAGCGAGCGCGGTGGCGCTGTTCCCGGGCGGCTTCGGCACCCACGACGAGGGCTTCGAGACGCTGACGCTGATCCAAACCGGCAAGGCGCCGCCGATGCCGCTCCTCTACATGGACCTCCCGGGCGAGGACTACTGGTCGAGCTTCGACCGTTTCGTCCACGAGCAGCTGTTGGAGCGCCGCTTGATCTCGGAGCGCGACACCAAGCTGTACAAGATTTGCACATCGGCGCAGGAAGGCGTCGACTACATCAAGTTCTTCTACTCGACCTACCACTCGATGCGCTTCGTGCGCGACCGCCTGGTCATTCGCCTGCAAAAGGAATTGCCCGACGGCGTGGTGGAGATGTTGGCGAAGGAATTCGCCGACTTGGTCGTGCGCGGCACCATCACGAAGAGCGGTCCGCTGCACGAAGAGTCCAACGAGCCCGAGCTCGACGACAAACCGCGCTTGGTGTTCACGCTCAACCGGCAGAGCGCGTCGCGCCTCTACGAGCTGATCGTCGCCATCAACGAAGCGGGGAGCCGTTCGAAGTGAACGCGCGCGCGCGGTGCTGCGTCGCGGCGACGGTCGCGGCGTTCGTGCTCGCGGGCTGCGGCAAAGAGAAGCCGCGCGAGACCGCGTCGACGCAAACGCCGAAGCCGGCCGAAGAAGCGCCCGCCGGCATGGTGTGGATCGAAGGCGGCGAATTCGCGATGGGTTCGACCGAATTCACCGACGCGCAGCCCGTGCACCGCGTCGCCGTCGACGGATTCTGGATCGACGAGACCGAAGTGACCAACGCGCAGTTCGCGCGCTTCGTCGCGGAGACGGGCTACGTCACCGTGGCCGAGCGCACGCCGCGCGCGGAAGACTACCCGGGCGCGCCGCCGGAGAATCTCGTCGCCGGCTCGGTGGTGTTCACGCCGCCCGGCCACGACGTCCCCCTCGACAATCACTACCAGTGGTGGGCGTACGTGCACGGCGCCGACTGGCGCCACCCCGAAGGTCCCGGCAGCAACATCGACGATCGCATGGATCACCCCGTCGTGCACGTCGCCTACGAAGACGTGGAAGCGTACGCGACGTGGGCCGACAAGCGCGTGCCGACGGAAGCCGAGTGGGAGTTCGCGGCGCGCGGGGGATTGGACGGCAACCCGTTCGTGTGGGGCGACGAGTTCCAGCCGGGCGGGAAGTTCATGGCCAACACGTTCCAGGGCGACTTCCCCAATCACAACACGGACGAGGATGGATTCGCCGCCACCTGTCCGGTGCGCGCGTTTCCTCCCAACGGCTACGGGCTCTACGGAATGGCGGGCAACGTGTGGGAGTGGGTGGCGGATTGGTATCGTCCCGACACCTACGCGATCCGCGCGTCGAGCGGCGTCGTGGTGCACAATCCCACCGGCCCCGCGGACAGCTTCGATCCCACCGAACCGGGCACCGCGAAGCGCGTGCACAAGGGCGGGTCGTTTTTGTGCACGGACCAATACTGCGCGCGCTACATGCCGGGCGGGCGCGGGCGCGGCATGGTCGACACCGGCACCAACCACCTGGGATTTCGTTTGGTGAAGGATAAGGCGGGGAGCTAGCGCGCGAACGCGGTCGCGTGCCACGCGCGCGCGAACGTGGTCTCGAAGCGCCCCCCGCGCACGTCGCCGACCGTCTGCACGGTGGCGTCGAACACGACGGTGTCGTCGCCCACCACTCCCGATTCCACCAGCTTCTGGAACTCGTCGCGGCTCGCCGCACGCGCGGCGCCGCCGGCGTCGCGGAAGAACACCACCGTGCGGTCGAAGCCGTCGATGCGGTGCTCCTGCTTGAGCTCCTTCATCACGCGCATCATGGAGTCGGTCGAGCACCCGGACACGCCGTCGTCGACGTACCCCGCGATCAGCACGAAGCGATCCTCGACGACGTGATACGCGCCGTGCACCGGCGCGCCGTGCGACTTCCACGCCGCCACGAATGCGTCGAGGCGCGACGCCACCAGCGCACGCTCCGCGGGCGACAAGGCGCGCGCGAGGGCGAACACCCACACGCGCGCCGAATCGGGAAAGTTGGGGAAGAGATCGATCACGAGCAATACTCGTCGAACGCTTCCACCAGGTCGTACGCGATCTCTTGCGGGCCGCGGCCCTCGATCTGGTAGCGCTCCATCACGTACACGGGCTTGCCGTCCTTGAACAGGAAGATTGCCGGCGACGACGGCGGCACGCCCGGGACGTACTGGCGCGCGCGGTTGGTCGCTTCGATGTCGACCCCCGCGAACACGGTCGTGAGCTTGTCGGGGCGCTTCTCGTGCTGGATCGCCATCTTGACGCCGGGTCGCGCCATGCCGGCCGCGCACCCGCACACCGAATTGACCACGACGAGCGTCGTGCCGGTGTCGTTCTTGAGCGCAAGGTCGACGTCGGACGGCGTGCGCAGCTCGGTCACGCCCGCGTTGACGAGATCTTGACGGCAGGGTTCGGTGATTTCCGGTGGGTAACGCATGGGTAACATCCTCCTCACAGGTTCAATTCGAGCCGGGCCGCTTCGGACATCATCTGCGGCGACCACGCCGGCTCCCAAGTAATGTCGACCTTCACCGACGCGACGCCGTCGACCGCCGCCACCTTCTTCTCCACGTCGAGCGGGAGCGTCTCCGCGGCCGGGCAGTGGGGCGTCGTCAGCGTCATGGTGATGGTCACGTCGTTGCTCTCGGCGATATCGATGTCGTAGATCAGCCCCAGCTCCCAAATGTCGATGGGGATCTCGGGGTCGTAGCACGTCTTGAGTGCTTCGATGATTTGTTCGCGCAGCGTCGTCGTCATGGCTATGCGGTCGACACCGGCGCGGCGTCGTTCTTGAGCGCGGAGCGCAGCGCGTGCCACGGTAAGGTTGCGCACTTCACGCGCACGGGGAATTCGCGTACGCCCATGAACACTGCCAGCTTGCCGAGCGCGTCGACGTCGGGAGCCTTGGCCGACTCGCCCGTCACCAAGTCGTG
>CAZLLI010000152.1:0-4813 GCA_964560355.1 uncultured bacterium
CACATGCGGCCGTAGTGCGTGTAGTGCACGTCGCGCACTTCGAAGCCGGCGCGCTCGCGCGTGAGACCGCCCGGACCCAGCGCGGACAAACGACGCTTGTGCGTCAGCTCCGCGAGCGGGTTGGTCTGGTCCATGAACTGCGAGAGCTGGCTCGACCCGAAGAACGACTGAATGACCGCCGACACCGTGCGCGCGTTGATCAAGTCGTACGGCGTGATCTGGTCGCTGTCCTGCTGGAGCGTCATGCGCTCCTTGACGATGCGGGCCATGCGCGCCAAACCGATGGAGAACTGGTTCGCGAGCAATTCTCCAACCGAGCGAATGCGGCGGTTGCCCAGGTGGTCGATGTCGTCGGGCTCCGCGTCGGCCGCCTTCATGTCGAGCAGACACGCGATCACGGCGATGAAGTCGGCCGGGTCGAGCGTCGTCGTCTCCTGCGGGACGTTGAGCTTCAAACGGCGGTTGATCTTGTAACGACCGACCGGCGCCAAGTCGTAGCGCTTGGGCGTGAAGAACATTCTCTGCAACAGCGCGCGCGCCGTTTCGAGATTCGGGGGATCGCCCGGGCGAATCAGGTTGTAGATCTTCTTGAGCGCCGCTTCCTGGTCGGCCGACGTGTCCTTCTTGAGCGTCTTCAGGATGACGTCGTCCTCCGGGCTCTCGTTCTCCGCGTACTTGATGCAGTGAACGGCCGCGATCTTGGCGTCGCGCAGCTTCTCGACGATCTTGTCGTCGATGACGTGGCCGGCTTCGACGATCACTTCGCCCGAGGCCTTGTCGGTGACGTCCTGGATGGCGATGCGGCCGGCGATCTCTTCGTCCTTCTTGCTGGTGCGCTGTCCCAGCTTCACGATCTCTTCCTGGTGGAAGAGGCGCAGGATGGCCTGCGCGGTGTCGAAGCCCATCGCCTTCAGGAGCACCGAAACCGGCAGCTTGCGACGGCGGTCGATGTTGACGAACATCACGTCGTTGATGTCGACGGTGAACTCGACCCACGAGCCGCGGTACGGAATGATGCGCGCGTTGAACAGGCGCTTGCCGTTGGGGTGGATCTCGTCGCCGAAGAACACGCCCGGCGAACGGTGCAGCTGGCTCACGATCACGCGCTCGGCACCATTGATGATGAAGGTGCCCTTCTTGGTGAGAATGGGAATCTCACCGAGGAACACTTCGCTCTGAATGATGTCCTTCAGGCGCTTCTCGCCGCTCTCCTCGTCCTCTTCATTGATAACGAGGCGCAGGCGCGCCTTGAGCGGGGCCGCGAACGTGAGGTCGCGCTCCTTGCACTCTTCCTCCGAGTACTTGGGCTCGCTGATGATGTAGCCGTGGTACTCGAGCTTGTACTTCCCCTTGGGCGACTCGATCGGGAAGACCGAGTTGAACACGGACTCGAGCCCCTGGTCCTTGCGCTTGTCGATGGCGACTTCGCGCTGCAGGAACTCGGCGTAACTCTCCAGTTGAATCGCGAGCAGATTCGGGATGTCCATGACATCCGGGATCTTCGCGAACTGGATGCGACCGTATTCGTCGCGGGGATAATCGGCGATTGCTTTGTCGAGCTTCTTGATCATCGTGTCCTCGAAATGACGGGGTCGAATTCGTAGCCGCTGTCGCGCGCGACCTCACCTGGTTCGCAAAGACGCGTGCGGGCGCAGCGAATTAAACCGCTGCGCCTCCAAAACGTTCGCGCCGAGGCGCGATTGGGGAGAACGCGGGCGCGGGGGACGCGCCCGATCCGTCCCAGCACGAGCTACTTGATCTCGACGGTCGCGCCGGCCTCGACCAGCTGCTTCTTGATTTCCTCGGCCTCGGCCTTGTTGACGCCTTCCTTGACCGGCTTGGGCGCCCCTTCGACGAGGTCCTTGGCTTCCTTCAGACCCAGACTGGTGATCTGGCGGACGACCTTGATGACCTTGATCTTTTCGGCACCGGCGCTCGCGAGGATGACGTCGAACTCCGTCTTCTCCTCGACCGCCGCCGCCGCACCACCCGCCGCACCCGGCATGGCTGCGAACGCCATCGGCGCCGCGGCCGTGACGCCGAAGCGATCTTCCAGAGCCTTGACGAGCTCCGACATCTCGAGGAGCGTCAGCTTCTCGATGGCCTCCATCGCGGCCTGTGCGTTCGAACTGCTCAACTTCACTGCTTCTGCCATGATCCTCTGCTCCTTCGACTGGTTCCTACGACTGCTTCTCTGAAATCTGCTTCAATACACTCGCGAGATTGCGCGCCGGTCCTTGCATCACGGACAACAGATTGCGCGCGGGTCCCTGAATACCGCCCAACAACTGCGAGACGAGCTCGCCCTTGGTCGGGAGTTTCGACAGCGCGACGACGCCCTTGGCGTCGATCACGTTGCCGTCGACGAAGCCCGCCTTCAGCTTCGGGAGCTGTTCGTTCTCGGAAGAGAACTTCTCCAGCACCTTGGCCGCCATGTTCTCGGTCTCGCGACTGATCGCGATCGCGGTCGGGCCTTCGAAATACGGAGCCAGCCCCTTCGCGGGCGTCTTTTCGATGCCGCGCTTGGCCAGCGTGTTCTTGACCACCTTGAGCTCGACGCCGGCCGCACGACAGCGGCGGCGAAGTTCGGTCACCTTGGCGACGTCGAGACCGGTCAGATCCGACAGCACGATGGAACGTGCCGCGTTGACGGACGCGGTGACGGCGTCGGCTTGGGCGATTTTTTCCGGACGGGCCATGATTCCTCCAACCAAACGCGCTTACTGCGCGGCGCCGATCGACGTGTCGAGCTTGACCGAAGGGCCCATGGTCGACGAGATCGACAGACTCTTGATGTACTTGCCTTTGCTCGACGCCGGCTTGGCGCGAACGATTTCGTGCAACAGAACCTTCAGGTTCTCGAGCAGCTTGTCGGCTTCGAACGAACGCTTGCCGATGGGAATGTGGAGGTTCGCGTTCTTGTCGACGCGGTACTCCACCTTACCGGCCTTGACGTCCTTCACGGCCTTGGCGACGTCGAAGGTCACCGTGCCGCTCTTCGGGTTCGGCATCAAACCGCGGGGCCCCAGCGTGCGGCCGAGCTTGCCGACTTCGCCCATGAGGTCGGGAGTCGATATAATGACGTCGATGTCGGTCCAACCTTGCTGCAGCTTGGGAAGAAATTCGTCGGCGCCGACGAAGTCCGCGCCCGCGTCGCGCGCTTCGCGCTCTTTTTCGCCGCGCGCGAGCACCAGCACGCGCACGGTGCGGCCGGTGCCGTGCGGCAGCACGACGGTGCCGCGCACCTGCTGGTCCGCCTGGCGCGGGTCGACCGACAATTGCGCCGAGAGCTCGATGGTCTCGTCGAACTTGGCGGTCGCGGTTTCCTTGACCAACTTCACCGCGGCGTCGAGGTCGTAAATCTTCTGCGGGTCGACCTTGCCGACCGCCGCCGTGTAACGCTTACCCTGCTTCATGTCCTAACCCTCCACCACGATGCCCATGCTGCGCGCGGTGCCGGCCACCATGCGCGCGGCGGCGTCGATGTCGACCGCGTTCAAGTCCGCCATCTTGGTCTCGGCGATCTTGCGCACCTGGGCCATGGTCACCTTGCCGACTTTGTTCTTGTTCGGCTCGCCCGAACCCTTCGCGAGTCCGGCCGCTTGCTTCAACAACACCGACGCCGGCGGCGTCTTGGTGATGAAGTCGAACGAGCGATCCGAGTACACGGTGAGCAGCACCGGCGTCACGATGCCGGCCGCCTGCTGCGTGCGCGCGTTGAACTGCTTGCAGAACTCCATGATGTTGACGCCGTGCTGGCCGAGCGCGGGGCCGACCGGCGGCGCCGGCGTCGCCTGTCCGCCGGGGATCTGGAGTTTCACGGTCGTGACGACCTTCTTGCCTTTGCCGCCCTTCGCGGGTGCGGCGGCCGGTTTGTTCGGAGCTGCCATGTCTCTCGTCTCCTAAATAGTCTCGACTTGCAAAAAGTCCAATTCGACCGGCGTCTCGCGGCCGAAGATGCTCACCAGCACGCGCAGCTTTCCGCGCTCCGCGTTGATCTCGTCGATCACTCCGGTGAAGTCGCTGAACGGACCGTCCTTGATGCGAATGTGCTCGCCCAGCGTGAACGGAATCTCGGGAATGATCGTCTGCTTTTCCTTGTCCATGCGGCCGAGGATGCGCTCGACTTCCGCTTTGGTGAGCGGCTGCGGGCCCGACGACGTGCCCACGAAGCCGGTGACGCCCGGAAGATCGCTCACGAGGTGGAACGCCTCGTCCGACATGTGCATCTCGATCAGGATGTAGCTCGGGAAGAACTTGCGCGTCGTGATGGTCTTCTTCCCCTTCTTCATCTCCGCGACTTCTTCGGTTGGCACCACGATTTGGCCGAAGTGATCCCGAATCGACGACGCGTTGATCATCTTCTGGATGTTCTCGCGCACCTTGTTCTCGTGACCCGAGTACGTGTGCACGACGTACCAGCGCGTCGGGAGCGTGGGCTTGTCCGGCTCGCTCGCGCGCGCGGACTCCGCCGCCCCGCCGCCGATCGCGGTCGCCGCTTCTTCGTGCACGTTCTTCTCTTCGCTCATCATGGTTGGTCTACCCGAATACCAGTTTGATGATGCGGCTCAAGATCTGGTCGACGAGACCGATGAACACCGTCATGATCAGCGTCGCGACGATGACGACCTTGGTCGAATCGATCAGGTCCTGACGCGACGGCCACGTCACCTTCTTGAGCTCGGTTCGCGTTTCCGCGAGATATGTCTTGATGCGTTCGATCATGTTCTTCTTCGAATCAAGTGGCAGGCCCGGCAGGAATCGAACCCGCAACCCCCGCTTTTGGAGAGCGGTGCTCTACCAATTGAGCTAC
>CAZLLI010000153.1:0-4774 GCA_964560355.1 uncultured bacterium
TGGTCGCCCGCCTTCTTCGGCGCCGAGTAGTAGTGGATGTCCTGGAAGTCGATGGGCGGGTGCTTGACGTTCGCCCAGGTCGGTTCTTCGGCGCCCATCTTGAGCCAGGCGCGAAACGCCCGCAGGCGCCACTCGAGGAGCCACTCGGGTTCCTTCTTGCGCGCGGAGATGGCGCGGACGACGTCCTCGCTCAGTCCCTTGGGGATCTTGTCTTCTTCGACGTCGGTGACGAAGCCCCACTCGTAATCTTTGGAGATACGCTCCTGAATCGGATCGATGGAGTCGTCGTGGGGTCGAATCGCGTCGGCTTTGCCCGCCATGGATGGTCCTCCGCGCGCCGCTGGAAGCGCCGGTATCCTGTTTAATCGCACTGATTTGGTCCGATTTCTAGGATAAACAATTCACGAGGCGGAATCAACCGCGGATTGCGCGGCCGTCCCGGAGTCCTCTTGGAACCGTAATTCCTTGCCGCGCATCAATCTAGGCCTGCTACAGTGGTTCGGATGGCGGCGCCCAAAGACCAAGATTTTCTCGAGTTCATTCTCGACCAACTCGCCGGAGTGAAGTCGATTTCGTCGCGACGGATGTTCGGCGGGATCGGGATCTACCAAGCGACCACCTTCTTCGCCATCATCGACGACGGCCGCCTCTATTTCGTCACCGACGACGTCACGCGCCCCGCGTACGTCGACCGCGGCATGAAGCCGTTCCAATACGCGCCCGGGAAGTTCATCCACACCTACTACGAAGTCCCCGTCGACGTGCTGGAAGACGACGGCGCGCTGTGCGAGTGGGCGCGCGCGGCGGTCGCGGCGCAGGGTCGGCGGAAGACGAAGAAGCGAAAACGCTAGTACGCGACGCCCGGCGCTTGACGCAGATACGAGGTGTCGCCGATCTGGTTCAGCATGAAGTCGGCGACGTCCGCGCGTCGGATGAAGGCGCCCCACAGGTAGTTTCCTACGCGGGGACCATGTCGGTATCGACCTCGCTTGCCGCCGTCGAGGAGGTTGCCGGGCCGCACGATGACCCAATCGAGCGAGCTTCCGCGCACGACGCGCTCCTGCCGCAGCTTGTCGTAGAAGTAGAAGGGGAGAATGAGCGGCATCGTGAAGAGCGTGAAGACGACGCCCAGGCGCCCCGCGCTGTCGCCAACGCCGAGCGACGTTTCCACCACCAGCCGCTTCACGCCGCGCGCCTCCATCGCGCGCACGATGTTGCGCGTTCCTTCCGAGAGAATCGTCGACGGACCCAGCCAGCGCTTGTGGCCGAGCGCGCACACCACCGCGTCGACGCCCGCCATCGCGGCGTCCAGCGTCGCGGCCTTGGTGACGTCGCCCTGCACCACGCGCAGGCGCTCGTGCGTGACCTTGACCTTGGACGGCTTGCGCGCGAGCGCGACGACGTCGTGCCCGCGTTCGAGCGCTTGCTTCACGATCTCGCGGCCGGTGCCGCCGGTCGCGCCGATGACGAGGATGCGCATGGCCGCCACTCTACCAGATCGCCCGCCGATTTGCCCTTACCGCGCGGGCGAATTTGTCCTATCCTAGGCCGTCGCCGCGTCCTGCGCCGACGTGCAACCCGAATCTGCGCAGCCAGTTAATGTACCGAATCGAATCCAAGATCCAGACTTCGTCGGCCGCCTTCCAGGAGAACGCCGCGTTTCAGCGCGAAGCGGCGTCGCGACTGCGCGAGCGTCTCGACGCGGTCAAGCAGGGCGGGCCGCCGAGCGCGGTCGAAAAGCACAAGGCGCGCGGCAAGCTGACCGCGCGCGAGCGCATCACCAAGCTGCTCGATCGCGACACGCCGTTCCTCGAATTCTCCGCGCTCGCGGCGAACGGGATGTACGACGACCAGGCTCCGTCGGCGGGCGTGATCACGGGCGCCGGCGTCATCCACGACCGCGAAGTGGTCGTGGTCGCGAACGACGCCACCGTCAAGGGCGGCACCTACTTCCCGACCACCGTGTTGAAGCACGTGCGCGCGCAGCAGATCGCGATCGAGAACCGGCTGCCGTGCGTGTACCTGGTCGACTCGGGCGGCGTGTTTCTTCCGCTGCAAGACGGTGTGTTTCCCGACAAGGATCACTTCGGGCGCATTTTCTACAACCAAGCCATCATGAGCGCGGCGGGGATTCCGCAGATCTGCGCCGTGATGGGGTCGTGCACGGCGGGCGGCGCGTACGTTCCGGCGATGAGCGACGAGAACGTGATCGTGAAGGGACAGGGCACGATCTTCATCGGCGGACCGCCGCTGGTCAAAGCGGCGACGGGCGTCGACGTGACGCCGGAAGAATTGGGCGGTGCCGACGTGCACACGCGCATCTCCGGCGTATCGGATCACTTCGCGGACGACGACGACCACGCGCTGCAAATTCTGCGCAACTGCGTCGAAGCGTTCGGGCACAACTACAAGACGCGTTTGGAAGTGCACGAGCCCGAGGACCCGTACTACGACCCGCAGGAGCTCTACGGCATCATCCCCAAAGATCTTTCGAAGCAATTCGATTCGCGCGAAGTGATCGCGCGCATCGTCGACGGGTCGCGCTTCCACGAATTCAAGGCGCGCTACGGCACCACACTCGTCACCGGCTTCGCGCACATCATGGGCTACCCGGTCGGGATCGTCGCCAACAACGGCATCCTGTTCTCGGAGAGCGCGCGCAAGGGCGCGCACTTCGTCTCCATGTGCGCGACGCGCAAGATTCCGCTCTTGTTCCTGCAGAACATCACGGGCTTCATCGTGGGCAAGGAGTTCGAGCACGGCGGCATTGCGCGCGACGGCGCCAAGATGGTGCACGCGGTCGCGACCGCGCAGGTGCCCAAGTTCACCGTCATCATCGGGGGCTCGTACGGCGCCGGCAACTACGCGATGTGCGGGCGCGGCTACTCGCCGCGCCTGTTGTGGATGTGGCCGTCGTCGAAGATCTCGGTGATGGGCGGGCAGCAGGCGGCCGACGTGTTGTGGACGGTGAAGCAGTCGGAGAAATCCGGCGCGGGCGACGAAGCCGAATTCAAGAAGCCCATCCTCGACAAGTACGAGCGCGAAGGCAACGCGTACTACTCGACCGCGCGGCTGTGGGACGACGGCGTCATCGACCCCGTCGACACGCGCACGGCGGTCGCGCTCGGCATCAGCCTCTCGCTCAACGCGCCGATTCCGCGCCACCGCTTCGGCGTCTTCCGCATGTAGGAGACTGGCATGGCGTACACGACGCTTCGTTTGGAGAAAGACGGCCACGTCGCGCGCGTGACGCTCGACCGCCCGCCGGTTCGCAACGCCATCGACGAAGCCATGATCGGCGAGCTCTCCGAGGTGACGCGCGTGCTCACGCACGACGACGGCGTGCGCGTGGTCGTGCTGACGGGAGCGGGCGAGGTCTTCTCGGCCGGCGCCGATCTCAACTGGATGAAGAAGGTCGCGCAGTACTCGTTCGACGAGAACGTGCACGACGCGCTGGTCTTCGCGCGCATGATGGAGTCGTTTTATCGCCTGCCCAAGGCCACCATCGCGCGCGTGAAGGGACCGTGCCTGGGCGGCGGCGTGGGACTGGTGAGCGTGTGTGACGTCGCGGTGGCGACGCGCGAGTCGAAGTTCGCGCTGCGCGAGATTCTGCTCGGGATCGCGCCCGCCATGATTTCGCCCTACGTGCTGCGCAAGATGGGCGAATCGCAGGCGCACGATTACTTTCTCACGGGCCGCACCTTCGACGCCGATCGCGCGCGAGAAATCGGGCTCATCAACGAAGTGGTCGACGAAGAATTGCTGGATGCGGAGATCGACGTGTGGATCCAGCGCTTCCTGCACGCGGGGCCCAAGGCGATCGCGGCCACCAAGGAACTCATCAACAAGGTCTCGTGGTCGGCCATCGCCGACGTCCAGGAATACACCGCGCGCACCATCGCGGGGTTGCGCGGCTCGCCGGAAGGAAAAGAGGGCTTCGCCGCGTTCTTCGAGAAGCGCAAGCCGAACTGGGACGTCGAGGGATAGCGTGGCGAAGAAGCGCGCGAAGTCGAGAGACAGCGCGCGGGTGGCGCCGAGTCGGGGCCCCCGCGGCTCGCGGCCGCGGGGTGGCGAGGCGACAGGACCCGCGCACCGTCAGTGCCCGGTAACGAAAGTCCTCGTCGCCAACCGCGGCGAGATCGCGGTGCGCGTCATGCGCGCGTGCCGCGAGCTCGGCATCCGCACCGTCGCCGTCTACTCCGAAGCCGATCGCAAGAGCCTCCACGTCCAGCTCGCCGACGAAGCGGTGTGCGTCGGGCCGCCGTCGCCGCTCGCGTCGTATCTCAAGATCGACGCCTTGCTCGACGCCGCGCGCGCGACGGGCGCCGACGCGGTGCACCCCGGCTACGGGTTCCTTTCCGAGCGCGCGGCCTTCGCCGAGCGCGTCGAGCAAGCGGGCCTCGCCTTCGTCGGTCCGCCCGCGAGTGCGATTCGCGCCATGGGCACCAAGCTCGCCGCGCGCGCCATCATGAAGAAGGCCGGCGTCCCCGTGGTGCCCGGCACGGACACGGGCAGCAACGACGCGGCCCAGGTCGCCGCGCTGGCGAAGAAGATTCGCGGGCCGTGGTTCTTGAAAGCGTCCGCGGGCGGCGGCGGCAAGGGCATGCGCCTCGTCACCGACGCGTCGCAGCTCGAAGCCGCGGCGCGCGCCGCCATCGGCGAGGCCAAGGCCGCCTTCGGCGACGACACCGTCTACGTCGAGTCGCGGATCCAGCGCCCGCGCCACGTCGAGTTCCACGTGCTGGCCGACGCGCACGTGCACGTAGTGCAGTTT
>CAZLLI010000154.1:0-4754 GCA_964560355.1 uncultured bacterium
CGCCTGGCCGCACGGACGCAGGCACGACGGGTCTTCGCCGTCGACGTCGCCCACGCGAATGAACGACTTCGCGTGTTTGGTATAAATCTCGTGGAATTCGTCGGCCCCCGAATCTTCCCAATCGCGGCGCAGCGATTCCGACGCGCCGATCTCGTCGAAGTACTCCTCGACCTCGCTCGCGTCGAGGTCGATGCTCTTGGGCTTCAGCGACAAGTACAGCACGGCGGTTCCGTTGCCGCGCGGCGTCAAGTGCATGACGAGCGCCGACGTGTCGCTTTCGTGGCGATCGAGCCGGCCGCTGCCGGTGCCGATGCGCCAAGCTCCCTTCGCGATGCGCTCGAACTTGACCGCCGCCTCCGGCGTCGGGAACGACATGCCCGAGGTCAGGTCGACGATGGTCTGCCGGCCGTCGTCGACTTCCGGCTCGCGCGGGAGCATCCACGTGTCGTGCGCGAAGCACGGCACCGCCGCCAGCGTGAACGCCGCCGCTACCACAAAATGTCTCGAGTTCATCGGATCGCTCCTTCCAACAGTCGCAGAACGACGTCCTTGCCCTTCACCGCCGCGACGCGCGTCAAGTCGGGTCCGTGCACCGACCCCGTCATGGCGCCGCGAATCGGGAAGTAGAGGTCTTTTCCTTTTAGACCGGTTTCCTGTCCGGTTGCAAGAATCATGTCTTTGAAACCCTCGGGGGTGATCGCGCCGCCGTGTTCCCCGAGGCGCTTCACCATGCCCGCCACCACGCGGCGCGCCGAGTCGGTTTGCAAGAGTGCTTTCGCTTCGTCTTCGTAGACGACGTCGGGCTGGAAGATCTGCGCGCGCGTCGCGAAGTCGGAGAGCGTGTCGATGCTGTCCTGCAGAATGGCGACGATCTCGCGGCGCGTGGCGGCGTCGTAGCGCTTCACGAAATCGGGCGTGTGCGGTTCGACCAGTTTCATGAGCGTGTCGAGGTCGAGCTTGCGAATGTACTGCCCGTTCACCCACATGAGCTTCTTCTTGTCGAACACGGCCGCGGCCTTGCCGATGCGTTCGATCGAGAAGGTCTTGATCATCTCCTCGCGCGGCATGATCTCCTTGCTCTGCGGGTGCGACCACCCGAGCAGCAGCAGATAGTTGGTCGCCGCGTCGGGGAGGTAGCCGTTGGCGCGCAGGTCACCCACCGACGACGCGCCGTGGCGCTTCGAGAGCTTCGAGCGATCTTCAGCCAGAATGAGCGGCACGTGCGCGAAGATGGGGTGCGGAGCCTGGAGCGCGTCGTAGATCATGATTTGCCGCAGCGTGTTGGGCAGGTGCTCTTCGCCGCGAATGACGTGCGAGATCTTCATCAGATGGTCGTCGACGGCGCACGCGAAGTTGTAGGTCGGGAGTCCGTTCGAGCGCAGAGTCACCCAGTCGCCCACCATGTCGTGCGCGAGCTCCATGTCGCCGCGCACGGCGTCGTGAAACTTCACCACGCCTTCGCCCACCTTGAAGCGGATCGCTTCCGGCAATCCGGCCGCGCGCCGCTCCGCGACTTCCGCCGGTGTGAGGTCGCGACAGGTGCCGTCGTACTGCGGCGGGCGCGACGCCGCGATCGCTTCTTCGCGCTTACGATCCAGCTCGGCGTCGGTGCAGAAGCACGGGTACGCTTTTCCCTGCGCGACCAAGGTGTCGGCGACTTCGCGATAGATGCCCATGCGCTCCGACTGGCGATACGGACCCACGGGCCCGCCGACGTCGGGGCCTTCGTCCCAGTCGAGTCCGAGCCAGCGCAGGTCTTCGATCAGTGATAGCTCACTCGCGCGCGTGCTGCGCTCCTGGTCGGTGTCTTCGATGCGCAGGACGAACACGCCGCCGGTGTGGCGCGCGTAGAGATAGTTGAAGATGGCCGTGCGCGCGCCGCCCACGTGGAGATACCCCGTGGGGCTGGGCGCGAAGCGCACGCGCACGTCGTTTGCCTTCGCCATCTAGAGAACGTCCTCTTTCCACTCGCTCAACTTGGGCCCCGCCGCGCGCTCGAGCGTCGCGATGGCTTCGCACGCGATGGCTTCGCCGCGACCGATGGTACCCTTGCCTTCGAAGGTGGTCGCCTTGACGTTGACGCAGTTGGGCGCAACGTCGAGATTCTCCGCGATCGCGACCGCCATGTCGCGCTTGCGCTCGCCCAGCTTCACCACGTCGCACAGCACGGTGCAGTCGATATTAATGATCTCGTAGCCCAGTTCGCGCACCATCGACGCCACCTTGATCAGGAACTCCTTGCTGGCCGCGTCCTTCCACTGCGCGTCGGTGTTGGGAAAGTGCTCGCCGATGTCGCCGAGCGCCGCCGCGCCCAGGATCGCGTCGGCGATCGCGTGCGCGACCACGTCGGCGTCGGAGTGTCCCGCGAGCCCGACCTTGGCGTCGTCGAAATGGACGCACCCCAGCATCAACGGGCGCCCCGCGGCGACCGCGTGCACGTCGTATCCGATTCCCGTTCGCGTCATGTTCGTACCCCGTTTCTACGGCCGTTCAAGATGGCTTCCGCGATCGCGACGTCGTCGCGATAGGTGACTTTGATATTGCTGCGCTCGCCAAGGACGGTGTGCACCGCTTCGCCCAGCGCCAGCACCAGCGACCCGTCGTCGCTGGAGTGGAATCCGCGCGCGCGCGCTTCGCGGTGCGCGCGCACGATGAGGTTGGAACGAAACGCCTGCGGCGTCTGCACGCCGGCGACGTGGACGCGGTCGATGATGGCGTCGACGCGGCCCTGGTAGTCGCGTACCAGCGTGTCGGTCGCGGCCACCGCGGGCACCACCGCGTCGTGCGACAAGAGCGCGTCGAGCACGCGCTCGACGAGCTCCGGCGACGCGCACGGCCGCGCCGCGTCGTGGATCAGCACGTGGGTGACGTCTTCCGGCAGCGCGCGCAGCGCGTTGAACACCGACTCCTGGCGCGTGGCCCCGCCGACCACGAAGGCGTGTACTTTTGCCAACGCCGCCGGTGACAACACCGCTCGTACATCTTTCTCCAAACCGGCGGGCAACGCGATAACGATGAGTCCAACACGCACGCTGTTCGCGTGCGAATCAACCGACCACGCCACCATCGCGCGCCCCGCGAGCGTCGTGAGCTGCTTCGGTTCCGCGCGACCGGCGTCATCGGCGGCGAAGCGCTCGCCGCTCCCGCCCGCCATGATCAACGCCGCCGTCTTCATTGCTAGAACAAGCTGAACTTGACGTACTTGCCCGGGTTCTTCTGGATGTCCGACACCAGCGAGTCGAGCCGGGCCGCCGTCGATTCCAAGCGCGTGATCAGCGTGTCGTCGTTGAGCAGACGCCCCGCCGAACCTTCCCCCGCGCGCAGCTTGGCGGTGATGTCGCGCACGTTCTTCGAGACCTCCGCGAGGTCGTCCACCGTCGCCTCCGCCTTGCCGCCCGCGCGCCCGATGGCCGCGAGCGACGAATCGATGGCCGGGTAACGCGTCGCGATCAAGCTGTCGAGCATCGTGGCCGAGCGCTCGAAGCGAATCAGCGCGTTGTCGAGTCGAACCTTGTTGCGCTCCGTCATGCCGCGCAGGTTCTTGCTCGTGACCGCGAAGTTTTCCACGCCTTCTTGCAGGCGCCCGTCGCCCGAGAGCGACGCCGCGATCTCGCGCAAGTGGTGCGTCGTCTCTTGCACTTCACCCAATACGCCGCCCGCCGCGCCCATCACTTCGCTCAATCCCATCAGGTACGAGCCGTCCACCGTGTCGCCCGGCGCGATCGCGACCGACGAGTCGCCCAGCACGATGGCGACGAAGCGCTCGCCCATGATGCCGATGCTCTTCAAGGCGATCTGCGAGTCGTGCGGCACCACGACGCCTTCGCGCACCGCCATCTGCACCACCACGCCGTCGCGGCGCAGGTCCACCACTTCGACGCGACCGCGTTCCACGCCGTTGATCTGGATCGGGTCACCGCTCACCAGCCCGCCCACTTCGCCGAAGCGCACGAAAAAGCTGTAGCGTTTCTCCGCCAGCTGGAATTTCTGGAACCACATCGTGCCGATGACCGCGATCAGCGCCGCCAGAACCACCAGTGCGCCCACGCGAACCTCGAGACCGCGGCTCGTCATTCGTTGCTCCCGATCACGATCGGGCCTTCCGCGCGGCCCTCGATGAACTGGCGCACGATCGCGTTGCTCGTGTTCTTCACTTCATCCGGCGTGCCCGAGAAGAGCACCTTGCCGTTGTGCAGCATCACAATGCGGTCGCCGACCTTGTACGCGCTCGCCAAGTCGTGCGTCACCACCACCGATGTGATGTGCAGCTCGTTCGCCAATTTCACGATGAGGTTGTTGATCACGTCCGCGTTGATGGGGTCCAAGCCCGTGGTCGGTTCGTCGTACAGCACGCACTTCGGATCCATCGCGATCGCGCGCGCGAATCCCACCCGCTTCTTCATGCCGCCCGAGAGCTCCGCCGGGTGCTTGTCGCCCACTCCCTCCAGGCCGACCATGCCCAGTTTTTCTTCCGCGATCCGATTCACTTCGTCGTCCGGCATCGTCGTGTGCTCGCGCAGCGCGAGCCCCACGTTTTCTTCCACCGAGTAGGAATCGAACAACGCCGCGCCTTGGAAGACCATACCAAAGCGCATCCGAAGCTCGAAGAGTTTCTTGCGACTCAGTTTCGTGATGTCGACGCCGTCGACCAGGATGCTGCCCTTGTCCGGGTAGATCAGCCCCACGATGTGTTTGAGGAGGACGCTCTTGCCCGTGCCGCTCTGCCCGATCACCACCACCGTCTCACCCGGGTT
>CAZLLI010000155.1:0-4739 GCA_964560355.1 uncultured bacterium
TGTCCCAGCCCGCCGCCACCAGGTCGACCGAGCCGTCCTGGTCGAGGTCCGTGATCGTCGGCACGCCGCGCATCGCGTCTTGGGTCGACAGCGGGAAGCCTGCCAGCGCGACGCCGTTCCGATTCCACGCCCAGATGTACTTCTCTTCGCTCCCGATCAACACGTCGAGCAGGCCGTCGCCGTCGATGTCGGCGACCACCGGCGAGGACTCGGTGTACGTCGTCGCCGAGTACGTGGTCGGGAAACCGGCTAGGTCCGCCCCCGTGTCCGACAGGCCGTAGAGCTTGCCGTTCGAGCTCGCGATGAACGTCTCCAGCTTGCCGTCGCCGATCACGTTCGCGAGCGCGGGGGACGGCGCAAAGTAGTTCACGTTCGGGATCGAGCGCGACCACATGAGTGCGCCCGTGTGGTGGAACGCCATCACGCCCGCCGCGCCGAGTTGGTTGCCGATCGTCGTCACGATCTCGAGATCCCCGTCGTTGTCGATGTCGCCCACCGCGGGGCTCCCGCACCCGTCGCCCAAGAGCGCGATCGGGAATCCGGGCACGGTCGAGCCGTCGCCGTTGAGTGCCCACAGCTGGTCGTTGCGTGTGCCCACGATGATCTCGTCCGCGCCGTCGCCGTCGATGTCGGCGAGCGCGGGGGTCGGATAGTGGAGCGACGAGATCCCCGGCAGCCGCTTGAGCACGCCCTGCGTCGCCGGGTTGGCGTCGCCGTCCACGACTTCGGTGCCGTTGTAGTTCCACGCGTAGACCACGCCCAGCTCGTCGATGGCGACCACTTGGTTGCCGTAGAGCCCGTCGAGGTCGCCCACCGCGACGCCGGCGCGAATGGTGTTCTCCACCGTGCGCGGCCAGCCCGCCACCGTATTGCCCTGGTAGTTGAAGACGAACACCTGCTTGGTGTCGCGCGCCGCAGCCACGATGTCGAGCCCGGGCTTTTGGTCGATGCGCGCGAGCGCGACGTGCGACACGAAGTTCAAGCCCTGCGTGTTGAGCACGCCCCACGTGAGCGCGTTGCCGTCGCCGTCGGTGAGCTCGATGCCGTTCGCGTGCCACGCGTACACGTTCTCGTCGCCCACCACGATCTCGAGGTCGCCGTCGCCGTCGATGTCGCCCACCGCGGGCGACGACGTCGTCTCGAGCTCCATCTCGATCGGCCAGCCCGCGAGCTGCGCGGGGTTGGTGCTGCCGCTCGACACCGCCGACGCGGCGCTCTCGTTGCCCGACTGGTCGATGGCGGTCGCGCGGTAGAAATACGTCGTGGTGGCGCTCAAACCCGTGTTCATGAACATGGTGTGCGGAACCGGGTCGACGCTCACCTTGGTGAACGGACCCCCCGCGTTGGTCGCGCGATAGATGTTATAGAACGCGACGTCGGTGCTCGCGCTGGGCGTGAACTTCACCTGCAAACGGTCGGGGCCGTGGCTGGGGTCGATGACGAGCGCCGACGGAGGCGTCGGCGTTCGCAGCTCGATGGTGTCGACGTACGCGCGGCCGAAGAGGTCGACGATCGACAGGCGCAAGCGATGCTCGGCCGACACGTTGCTTTCGCTCAGCAAGAAGCCGGTCGAGTTTTCGCCCTCGGTCTGCGTCGCCATGGCCGGATACGCGGACGCCCCGGTGGTGATGGTGAAGAACGCGTCCACCGCGGTCAGCGTCGCGTTGCCGGTCGGATACGCGCCGGTGCCGAAGTTCTTCACGCGGTAGTAGAGCCGGAACTGTTCGCCCGCTTCGACGATGCCGTTGCCGTTGCCGACGCCGGTGTCGTCGATGCGCAGATTGGCCAGCGCCAAGCTGGGCCGGCGCACTTCCTTCTTGAATTCGTCGCGCCAGGTGGGCGTGCCGTTGACGCGCACGTGCACCACGAAGGCCGCGACCTGTTCGTCGGTCATGGTGCTCGCGAAGGCGACGCGCACCCCACCGGTCGCGATCTTGGTGGCTCCGGCCGCGATCGTGGTCGCGATGCTCGCGGTGCTGTCGGTCACGGTGACACCGGGGCTCGAGCTGCGGAAGCGCACGTCGAGCGTTCCGCTCGTGACCGCGGTCCCACTGTTCTGGAAGGTGAGCGCGAAGTCGACGGTTTCGCCGGCTTCGACGACGCCGTTGCTGTTACCGACGGTGCCGCTCGCGTTGTCGTCGTCGATGGTCATGCTGAACAGGCGCACGTACGGGCCGGTTCCGCCCACGGTGATGCTGCCCTCGTAGCGCTTGTAGTTGAGCCCGGTGACGACCACCTTGATGGTGCCGGTGGATTCGGCGCGAAACGAGAGCGTCACTTGTCCGCTCGCGTTGGTGGTGCCGACTTCGTAGTCGTCGTCACCCTTGGTCAGACACACCGTCGCGCCCTCGACCGGGTCGACGCCGTGGTTCACCGTCACCGTGATGCTGTTGGTGCCCTTGTTGACGCTGGCCGCGTGGCTCACCGAAAGCAGCTCGACCGAGCGGCTCCACAGCGGCATCTCGGGGTCGCCCAGGCACGTGTACACGTAGTGCGTCCACAGGTCGACGCCGTCGCTCGCGAGCGCGAAGCCGGTGCGCGGCAGGCGCGAGCGCGAGAACAACTCGCCGAGGTGGGTGACGTTGTCGACCATGAGGAGGCGGTAGAACTCCTCCATGTAGTACGTGGCGGCGTTGGGGAACGCGCTGTCGTTGGCACCCACCGCCGATACCGCGCCGCCGTTCGGGTTGCGCAGGTAATGCTCGGCCAGGCACTCGTAGGTGTACGCGAGCGCCGTGCAGTTGAGCAGGTTCAGATTGAAGAGGTGATCGCCGTTGACGAGCGCGTCGGCGTCGGCGTTGACCAGGCTCGCGTCGCCCACCGACATGTTGAAGCGGAAGCCGTGGCCCACGTGCAGCACGTGGTTGGGCCCGGCGTTCAGCGAATCGATGGTGGTCTGGCGCGTCAGCGTGCCCGCGGCGGGCGGGCCCGGGAAGAGCGCCGGCGTTTCGTACAGCGGCTTCACGGTCAAGGCGGGCGACGTCATGGTCGATTGCCGGACGTAGTCGAGCAGATCGGCGCCGTTGAGCGAAATGGGGTCGCCGGGGTGGTAGTTGGCCGGGAACAGCACCTCGCCGAGCAGGAGGATCTTGTTGCCGTAGGTGCGGAACACGGGGCGCTCGTAGTCCATCACCTTGTTGATGAGCACGCCCACTTCGGTGGTGTTGCGCGTCGGCAAGCGACCGATGTAGACCTCTTCGTACAAGTCGGCGGCGTCGACGCCGAACTCGCCGAAGACGGCGTCGTGATCGGCGTTCCAGTCCCCGTCCAGAGAGCCGTAGTACATGTCGACCGGCAATTCCTTGCCGCCGTTGTAGAACGCACTGAACGCGAAGCGCACCGGCACCTGGTCGGTGTCGCCACCGATGAGCGCGTACGTGATGCCCCACTTCGTGTAGGCTTCGATCACGAAGTTGCGAATGGTCTCCGCGAGGTCGGACCCGTTGCGCGCGTTGGCCGCGATGTACTCGACCGTGCGAACGACGGTCGGCACGCCCTTGTCGGTCTTCCAGTCGGCGAGCGGCTGGTACGACGCCGCCAGCGCGTCGGTGGTGATGATGAGGTAGTCGACGGGGCTGCCTTCGAGCGACGGGAACGCGGTGGGTTGGAACCCGTGCGGCTTGGGCACCACCACCTGCCCGATCGAGTAGGTGTCGATGGCCTCCGGGTTCACCACCATCGACGACAGCTGCGCGCGCATGCTCTCGAGGAAGCCCTCGCGGTAGCGCTCGCGCGCGACCGGCGCTCGGTCGGCGACGCGCGTGGTCACGCTCACGTCGATGCGGTCGTAGACCTCGAGGGTGCCGTCGCGCAATTCGACCGGGTACACCGCGACGGTCGCGATGGCGAAGCCGTGCAGGTAGCCGACGCCGAGGAGCTTCGCGCGCACGCCGGGGTAGACGCCGGCCGCGTCGAAGGTGGCACTCGGCGGCACGACGTCGCCTTCGTTGGTCGCGTAGGGCTCGGCCAGCGCGGGGCGGACGGCGGCGCTGACGCGGCGCGGCGTCGACGCCGTCACCACCAGGTCGCCGGGCGCCATGCCCTGCGGCAAGAGCACGCGCACCAACCGGTACGGGAGCTCGGGGAGCCCCGGCTCGCGCGCGACGTCCCACTGCCCCGCGTCGACGACGATGCGGTCGCCGGACGGCGTCGCTTCGACGCGCGGGCGCGCGGGGCCGTTCACCGTAAACGAGACGTCGGCCAGGGCCGGGAGCGCGAGGCTCGCGGTAAACAGGAACGAAATGGTACGGACGACGGAAGAGACGCGTGCGCGGCGTCGCGAAAACATGCGATGACCCTCCACTGCTGCGGCGCCCCGGCCAGGTTGCTCTACGACCCAGTCGGCGGGGCGATCACGATACGGCACACTGATGATTTGGATGAACGAATCGTCGTTGGTAGCAGTTCGGTCGTGCGTGGCTCCAGCGGTTGTCGTACCCGAATCGTTGGGGGCCCAGACCTAGGCTCACCGAGGCCCTCGCCGGGCCCCATTGAAGAGGCCACAATCATAAACCAAACGCGTGTGCGCGGTCAATCGCCGCGTTTGGAACCAGGGGCCGCCCGGGAAGCCGATGTGTCGAGGAGGGTCTGCATCCCCGAACGGCCCTGGTTTTCTTACTTGAGCATCACCATCTTGCGGACGTCCGCGTAACCCGCGGTCGTCATGCGGTAGAAATAGACACCGGATCCGACCGCTTGGCCCGCGTCGTTTCGTCCGTCCCATTCGACGACGTGCTTGC
>CAZLLI010000156.1:0-4640 GCA_964560355.1 uncultured bacterium
GGGGAAGAACACGCTCACGCCGCCCGTGAACGTCCAGTACGTCACGTCGAAGCCGACCACCGCGTCGGCCTCGGAGATGAACGCGTTCTCGGTGTCGCCGTAGTTGTAGAGCACTTGCGCGTTGAGTCCGAGCCAGCGCGCGGGCAACCACAACAATCCCGCCCCCGCCTGGAACGAAAACTCGTACTCGCTGTCGACGCGGAACTCGCCCTTCTTCTCGAATTCGACCTGCACGCCGCCCATGCCGGCGCGAAAGTACGGGCGCACGGAGGTGCCGCTCGGCACCACGATGCGCACGAATCCCGAATAGGTGTCGAGGTTGGTGTTGAGCTCGGGGTCGTCGTTGTCGTCGAAGGTCGCGTACACGGCCGAAAACCCGAGCGACCACGTGCGGCCCGCGAAGTGCTCTACCTCGACCGCCCAGTCGAGCGGCCAGTTGGCGGCGTGATTGCCGTCGCCGGGGAGGTCGTCGCTCGCGAACACGCCGACCGGGTAGCTCGCGCCCGCGTAGCCCGACACCGCGGTGCGGTGCCACAACAAGGGCTTGGTCGCGAAGCGAACCGCGTGGGCGTCGCTCGCCGCGACCGCGATCGTGAGGGCCGCGACGGCGGCGATGAGTTTGCGCGATTCCGTCATGAAAACGCTGCCTTTCCCGAGGGGAGGTTCGACACGGGGCGGCGTCGGGGTGCGCCCCAAAGATTGGCCTCTCGCGGCGCGCGTGTCAATGCCAACGGCCTACTGCACCATCACCATGCGGGCGGAGTCGACCGCGACGCCGTCGACCAGGAGGCGGTAAAAATACACGCCGCTCGCGGCGCGCCCGCCCAAGTCGGTCTCGCCGCGCCACTCGGCGTCGTGGACGCCGGCGTCGCGCGTGCCTTGGTCGAGCACGCGCACGCGCGACCCGTCGACGCTGACGATCTCGATCGCCGTGCGCCCCGGCGTTTGCAATTGGTAGCGAATGGTGGTCGCGGGGTTGAAGGGGTTGGGGAAGTTCCCGAGCAAGCGCGCGCCCGCGACGGGTGCGCGCTCGACGCCCGTGGTCGCGCGCACCAGTTTGTAGATGTTGCCGTCCGCGCACGAGATGTAGAACTCGCGGTCGGGCGCGGTGCCCACGCCGAACGCCATGATGGGTGGTGTCGACGTGCTGAGCGGCGTTTTCACGATGGGGTCGACGCCGTGGTACTGGAGCGACCAAATGATGCCGTCCAAGTCGCCGAAGATGTAGCGGTCCTCGAGCTCGAGCAGTCGCTTGCCGTGATAGACGTACCCGCCGATGACCGCGCTGCCGGTGCCATGATCGTACGAATCAATCGGGAGCACGAGGTTCTTGCCCGCGGTGTCGCACGAGGAGGGCTGGAAGCACGCCGGGCCTTCCATGAGCGGCCAACCATAATTCCTCCCGCTCCGGATCCAGTCGACCTCTTCGTAGTTGTTCTCGCCCACGTCGGTGCCCCAGATGCGCCCCAAGGTGTCGATGGAGAAGCGCCACGGATTGCGGAAGCCCCACGCGAAGATCTCCTCGCGGTAACCGTTGGCGTTGCCCTTGAAGGGATTGCTGTTCGGAATCGTGTAGGCCGGCGCCGACCCGGACACATTGGGGCTGATGCGCAGCATGCTGCCGAGCAGGTCGTTCAAGTCTTGCCCGTTGGCGGACGAGACATCGTCGCCCATGCTCGCGTACAAGAATCCGTCGGGTCCGAACACGAGCTGGCCGCCGTTGTGGAACAGGTTATTCTTCGGCTCGCTGATCAAAATGAGTTCGCTCGTGGGGTCGGCGACGTTGGGATCCGCGGTCACTTGGTAGCGCGCGATCGTGTTGTGGTACGGCGCCTTGCTCACGTAATAGACGAAGAAATAACCGTTGGTCTTGAAATTCGGGTGGAACGCGAGGCCCACCAAACCGGCTTCGCCGAAGTCGTGCACCTTGTCCTGGATGTCGAGGAACACGGTCTGATCCGCGGGCCCCGACGTGCTCGCTTCCGGAAACACGGTAATCACGCCGCGCTTCTCGACCACGAACAACCGGTTGACCGGCGGTCCCTCGAGGGCTTGGATGTCGACGCCGTAGACGAAGGAAAGATTGGGGAACGCGTCGACGAGGGCGTATTGCGCCCGCGCGGTCTCAGTCGCCCCGACGCAGATCATGGCAAGCAGAACCAACAGACGACGGATGCGCACGCGTTTACCTCGCGGGTTGGGGGATTCGTTTTCGCCGGGGGCGGAACGGCCTGAACATGGGGCGCGCCGGCGGTAGCGGGCGCGCGCGGAGTCCATTATAATGGCGGCTTCGAAGCCGGTCAAACCGCTTGCGAAAAATTAACAATCGACTCGAAGGAAGCAGGGCATGTGCCAAAAGCGAATACGGTTAGGACTCTACGCGGCGGTCGCGTTCGCGTCCCTGATAACGACCTCAGCGAGGGCCCAACTTCCTTCGACGGACATATGGCTCTCCGACATCAAGATTACCGGCGACGGGGTCCAGCTCGGTAAGCCCGTCAACGTCGTGCGGCGCGCCGGTTACGACAACCAGCCGTGCTTTCTGCCCGACAGCCGCGGCTTCCTTTACGCCCGGGGTGACTCCAACGGCACCGACGTGTATCGCTACGAGCGCGCGTCGAAGCGCATCGTCCAAGTCACCAACACCCGCGAGAGCGAGTATTCGCCGACCCCGATCTACAAGGGCGACGGCGCCTTCTGCGCGGTCCGCGTCGAAGCCGACAGCACCCAGCGGCTGTGGCGTTTCGACGCCGACGGGTCCGACCCGCGCCTGGTGCTTGCGGCCGTCGACTCGGTGGGCTACTTCACGTGGCTCGACCGTTCCACGCTGGCACTGTTCATCGTCGGCGACCCGTCGACGCTCCGCATCGTCGACGCCGAGAGCGCCCGCGAGCGCGTCATCGCGCGCGACATCGGCCGCCCGCTATACCGCATCCCGCGCAACGGGCAATTGAGCTTCGCCATCCACGACGAAAAGAGCGACCCGCCCACGTACACGTTCTTCGCGTGGGACACCGACGGCGTCCCGCTCGAACGCTTGATTCCCGCGCTCGATGGCGGGCAGGACGCGGCCTGGGTCGACGACACCCTGCTCATGGCGAGCGGCGGCAAGTTGTACGCGTCGCACCCGTACACGGGACCCGGCTGGCTCGAAGTCGCCGACTTCGCGGCCTACGGGATCACCGGCATCACGCGCCTCGCCGTGAGCCCCAACCACCGCGCCCTCGCGTTCGTCGCCGCGGAGGCGCCGTAGCGTGTTGACCGGCTCCGGCCGCGGGTGCTATTTTATCGCCCTCCAAAGGGTTCACGCCGCTTGACGACCTCGTTTCAACGCATGGAGAAGCACTTCGACCCCGCCGCGGCGCGCGCGCGCTGGAACCGCGAGTGGGACGCCCGCGGCGTGTTCAAGCCCGACGACGCGTCGAAGCTGCCCGCGTTCGTCATCGTGCTGCCGCCGCCCAACGTGACGGGCGTCCTCCACGTCGGCCACATCCTCGGCGACACCGTCCAGGACCACTTGATTCGTTGGAAGCGCATGAGCGGCTTCAACACGTTGTGGCTGCCGGGGACCGACCACGCCGGTATCGCCACCCAGAAGGTGGTCGAGACCGCGCTCGCGAAACAGGGCCGGCGTCGCACCGACATGACGCGCGAGGAATTCCTCGCCGAAGCGTGGAAGTGGAAAGAGCACCACCACGCGCGCATCGTCGAGCAGATGAAGCAGCTCGGGTGCGCGTTCGACTGGAGCCGCGAAGCGTTCACGCTTGACGAGCCGCGCTCGCGCGCGGTGCGCGAAGTCTTCGTGCGTTTGTACGAGAAGGGACTCATCTACCGCGGCGACTACATCGTCAATTGGTGCCCGCTCGACCAGACCGCGATCTCCGACGAAGAAGTCGCGTACGAAGAGCGCGACGGCAAGCTGTACTGGATCCGCTATCCGTCGCAGCACGGCGACGTCGTGGTCGCGACCACGCGGCCGGAGACGATGCTCGGCGACACCGGCGTCGCGGTCAGCCCCGACGACGCGGCCAAGCGTCACTTGATCGGGAAGACGTGCACGCTGCCCATCGTCGGGCGCGAGCTGCCCATCGTCGCCGACGACGCGGTCCAGAAAGACTTCGGGTCGGGCTTCGTCAAGGTGACGCCCGCGCACGACCCCGTCGACTACGGCATCGGCAAGCGCCACGACCTGGCGAGCGTGGTCGTCATCGGCCGCGACGGCAAGATGACCGCGCACGCGGGCGCCGACTTCGCGGGTCTCGACCGCTTCGAGGCCCGCAAGAAGGTGATCGAGCGCCTCGAGCAAGACGGCCTCATGGTCAAGGTGGAACCGCACCGCCACGCGGTCGGCAAGCACGACCGCTGCGGCACCGTGATCGAGCCGCTCTTGTCGACGCAGTGGTTCGTCAAAATGACGCCGCTCGCGGAGCCCGCCATCCGCGCGGCGGAAACCGAAGCGATCACGTTCTACCCGCCGCGCTGGCGCAACGTCTACATGTCGTGGATGACCAACATCCGCGATTGGTGCATCTCGCGCCAGTTGTGGTGGGGTCACCGCATTCCGGTTTGGTACTGCGACGAATGCGATCACCTCACGGTGTCGCGCACCGATCCCACGGCCTGCGAAGGCTGCGGCGGCA
>CAZLLI010000157.1:0-4633 GCA_964560355.1 uncultured bacterium
TGCAGATCGACACCAAGAAGAACCAGCCCATCGTGCTCGACGACGGACAGGTCGAGTGGGAGCGTCCCAACGGCACGCGCATCGAGATGGAGCTCGAAGCCGTCTATCAAAAGGGCAAGCGGTCGGTCGACCAGTACCTGCACCAGGTGGCGCTCGCGAACCCGCACGCCGACATTCACTTCGTGGCACCCAAGTCGGACCCGGTGCACTACGCGCGCCTGAGCGACGTGCTGCCGCCGCCCGCGATCGCGATCAAGCCGCACCCGTACGGCGTCGAGCTGGGCGTGCTGATCGACATGCTGCAGACGTCGCACGCGCGCAACGTGGCGTCGTTCCTCTCGAGCGAGTTCTCGCGCATGAGCCCCAAGATCGCGCAGGAAGTGCTGGACGCGGCCGGCGTGTCGTCGTCGACCAAGCCCGGCAGGATTACGCGCGACCAGGCGGAAGCGATCGTCAAGGCGTTCCCCAAGGTGAAGATCATGCGTCCACCGACCGACTGTTTGTCGGTCGTGGGTGAAGATCTCTTGATCAAGAGCTTGCAGCGCGAGATCAAAGCCGACTTCTACACCGCGGTGTCGCGGCCGCCCACGGTGTACCGCGGCAACCCGTTCCAGGTGGAGGTCGCGATCGCATACGGCGGCGGCGAGATGGCGGGCGACGAGATCGTGACGCTCTATCGCTTCGCCAACCGCGCGCCGCTCATCTACCAGCAGAGCGCGTGCGCGATCACCCACGCGGTCATGAACACGGCGTGGAAGTCGTACGGCATCGAGCAGAGCCGCGGCGCGCTCCCGACCGGCCCCATGATCATTCTCGCGCAGATCGCGAGCGTGTGGGTGCCGTTCACGTCGGAGAGCAAGGAAGCGGTCGCGCACTACGACGACATCATCAAGGAATTGAAGCTCGCGATGCAGGAGTGCGGGCGCCGCGTGGGCGTCTACATCCGCCGCGGGCAGCGCGAGCGCGACGAAGCCAAGAAGCGTTCGTACATCGAGAAGTACATCCCGCACATCGGCATCGCGCTGCAGGAGATCCTCGGCATCTCGGAGTCCGAGGAGAAGAAAGTAGTCGACACGCTGGTCGACACGCTCGAACGCAGCCGCAAGCTCTAGGCCGTTCTCGCCGCCGCTTCGTCGCGGGTTTGCAGCCCCGCGCGAATCAAGTTGATCGCGGTGTACACCACGATCGCGATCACCATCCAGCGCACCACCGAAAGCGGCAGCGACTTGACCACGTAGGCCGCGAGCAACACGGCGGGGATCCCGCCGATGGCGAGGCCGAGCGCGGCGCGCAGGCTGTACTTGCCTTCGCGGATGAACTTGAGGCTCGCCGCCGGCATGAGAAACGCGCACGAACACATCATGATCGGAAACGCCGCTTTCGGGTTCATGCCCAGCAGACTCACCAGAATCATGCACGGCGCGTAGAGTCCGATACCGAGGGTCATCAAGGCGCCGAGCGCGAAGTTGCCGACCAGCGCAATCGCGAGGAGAACGCCGCGCACGCCCAGCGTATCCCCGCCGGCCGGGAACAGCTTGAGCTGCGTCATCAACATGAGAGTCGCCGCCGCGAGCAGCGCCGCACCCATCCCGATTTGGACCTTGCGCTTGGAGAGACGGCACACAATGCCGGCGCCCAGCCACGCGCCCAGCACCGACGCGATGATCATCGTGATCAGCGTGAGAATGTCGACCTCGATAATGGTGGTGTAGATGAGAGCCTGCGCCACCGTCGGCAGAGCGTGTCCGACGTTCAGCGTCCCGGGAATCAATTTGTCGTCGATGAGGCGTCGCAGCCGATAGATCGTCGTCGTGGTCGCGAACGACCCGATACCCAGCGTGTCGAAGAAGTTCGTCACCGCGCCGATGCCAACGTGCACCCAACCCGGCCGCGTGGTGTCGCCGGCCGGCGTCGACGGGTCGTGCGCCAGCGAGCGGACCCACCGCACCCACACGGCAACGAAGCCGACGGCGGTAACGCTCAGCGCGGCAAGCAGGGCGGCGATCGGGCTCATCGACGGCTCTCCTTTATAGGCGGTCTTCCAGAAACGCGAACCTCGGGGATGGTACGCGACCCCCCGGGGAGCATGTCACCCGTTTTCTGCCCTCGGAGAAACCCGTTGCGGGATCGACCGGCCCCGACCTAGGCTCTCGCCCATGGAAGATCTTCTGGCTCGCCTGTACGACGCGGTGATCTCGCGGCTCCACGGCCCGATGAAGTTTCGCTTCCTCATGCAGCCCGCGGTGGCCGCGTTCTTCGCCATTCGGGCCGGGATGGCCGACGCGCGCGCGGGGCGCCCCGCGTTCCTGTGGAGCGTGTTCACGCAGCGCGAGAGCCGCGCGTACTTGCTGAAAGACGGCTTCAAAGACGTGGCCAAGGTGTTCGTCATGGCGGTCGTGATGGACGTCGTGTACCAGTTCGTCGTCCGGCGCAGCGTACGATTCGTGAGCGCCATGCTCGTCGCGGCCGTGTTGTGCTTCATCCCGTACATCCTTCTGCGCGGGCCCGTGAATCGGCTCGCGCGGCCCAAGAAATCCTAGGAGACACCATGTCGTCGACCGACGTTTCCAAAAAGATCAAGACCGAAGCATCGCGGGTGAAGACGTCGATTCTCGACCGCAAGAAGCCGGCGATGAAGTTCCCGCTGCGCGCGCTCACCAACGTGCGCTACCAGCCCAAGGTCGGCTTCCTCGAGATGAAGGGGAAGATGAAGGAGCGCACGCTGACCGTGAACACGGTGAAGACCTTCGCGCAGACCCTGCGCATGATGGCGCTCTCCAAGCAGCTCGTCGACACCGACGACATCGCCACCAAGCGAGAGGCGTACTACGTCTCCAAGAACTGGGACGACGCGCGCTTCGACGAACAGCCCGAGAGCGATACCGTCATGGACGACGTCGAAGCGCTGTTCGGTTTGAATCGTGAGCAGCTCGGCTTCATCCCCGAAGAGAAGGGCGGCGAGATCGCGGGCAAGCTCATCATCGTCGACAAGGACCGCGACACCGGCAAGCCGCTCCGCATCGACTGCACCAAGTTCGGGAGCGGCGCATACTCGATCCCCATCAGCGTCGAATCGCTCGAGTTCGAGACCGATGCCAAGTTCATCCTCGTGATCGAGACCGCCGGCATGTTCCAGCGCCTCGTGAAGCACAACTACTGGAAGCAGGCCAACTGCATCCTGGTGTCGATGGGCGGCGTGCCCACGCGCGCATGCCGCCGCTTCGTGCGGCGTCTATCGGACGAGAAGAAGATTCCCGTCTACGTGTTCGTCGACGGCGACCCCTACGGCATCTCGAACATCTATCGTACCCTGAAGGTGGGAAGCGGCAACGCCGCGCACTTGAACGAATTCTTCTGCGTGCCGCAAGCGCGCTTCCTCGGCATCACGCCGCAGGACATCGTGCAGTACAAGTTGCCGACGCATCCGCTCAAGGACGTCGACATCAAGCGCGCGAAGGACGCGCTCAAGACCGACCCCTTCTTCCTCCACCACAAGGCCTGGCAGGACGCCATCAACCAACTCGTCGGCATGGGCGTCCGCGCGGAGCAACAGGCGCTCGCGAAGCACGGGCTCAACTACGTGATCGACACGTACCTCCCCGAGAAGCTGAAGCACCCGGAGAGATTCTTGCCGTAGGGAACGAACGAATCGGACGACGCTTCGCTTTTCCGAGCAGCAACTATCATGACCATGCCAACGATCCTGGGCGGTGTCGTCGTTGGCGTCGGTGCGACCGTCGTATCGGATCTGTGGAATCTGCTCCTGAAGCACGCGTTCGGTATTCCGTCGCTCAACCTGTGCTTGCTGGGGCGCTGGCTGCTGCACATACCGACCGGAACCTTCGTGCACGCGAGCATAGCGACGGCAGCGCCAAAGACCCATGAGTGCACGGTCGGCTTTGTCGCACACTACGCGATTGGCGCGGCGTTCGCGTTGTCGCTCGTGTTTATTACATCGGGCGACTGGCTCGCACGTCCGACGTTGCTGCCCGCCCTCTCTCTCGGTCTTATTACATTGGTCTTCCCGTTCTTCCTGATGCAACCGGCGCTGGGCCTGGGGTTCGCGTCATCACGGTCCCCGAACCCGATGCTCGCGAGGTTCAAGAGTCTCATGACGCATCTCACGTTCGGACTTGGCTTGTATCTGTGGGCGCTCGTCGTCAGTCGCTTCCTGCCGTAGGAAGCGGTGACCGATAACCAGATTCGATTGACTGACCGATCCAATGTCGTCCAAGACATCGTATAGTGCATGGTAGAGATCGAAGGACGGCGACACCTATGATGACCCAATTCATGATAGCTTTGTTGGTGGTTGTAAGCGGCACGTCGGCAGCGGAGGCGACACCGATGACGGACACTCAAAAAGCCAAAAATCCGTACTATTCGCGGACCGATACCAAAACCCTGAAGGTCACCGATGCCGAGTGGAAGAAGATTCTTCCACCCAAGGTCTACGCGGTCGCGCGCGAGAAGGGCACCGAGTACGCGTTCACGGGCGAGTATTGGAATTTCGAAGGAATCGGCACTTACTACTGCGCGGTGTGCGGCAACAAGCTCTTTCGTTCCGATTCGAAGTTCGCGAGCTCGTGCGGCTGGCCGAGCTTCTTCGAGGCGTCGCGACCCGACGCGGTCA
>CAZLLI010000158.1:0-4510 GCA_964560355.1 uncultured bacterium
TGCTGGTGAGCGGGGCGCAGCCCTCGGGCAAGCACGTCGTCGAATGGGACGGGCGAAACGACGCGGGCCAAGCGGTCGGATCGGGAGTATACTTCTACCGTCTTCGGACCCCCCAATATTCCGACACCCGCAAGATGGTGCTTGTGAAGTAGCGAGCGCGCAGTCGTGGGGCGTGGTTCGTTTCCCCGGGGCAAGGGCTCTTACCGGCGAGGGCAATACATGAGAACGAGGTCGCACGAGGCGTTCGTCACGCTTTGGGTATCCATCGCGCTTGCGGCGGGAACCGCGCGCGCGTCCACCTTGTCGTTCGATTTGAATCTTCCGCGCGACGACGTGCGCATCACGACGGTCGACGCGGGCACCGAGGTCTCGGTCGACCACGGCCGTTACGAGATTCTCTCCGACCCCGGCGCTCCCGCGCTTCCGTTCCGCGTCGTCAGCATTCTCCTCCCGCAGGGATCCGCGGTGGCGTCGTTCGACGCCGTCTCCGGCGGCGATCGCGTGCTGCAAGCCGGCGCGCACCTCGTCCTCGCGGGCGAAGCGCGCACCGAGGACGGCATCGCCGGTCGCGGGGCCGCACTCGCGGGCGCGTCCGCCGCGTCGACGTTCCCCAACGAGCGCGCGCGTTTCCTCGGAGCCGGCACGCTGCACGGCTACACCGTCGCGAGCTTCGCCGTGTTTCCGCTGCGACTCGTCGACGGCGACCTCGTGTGGACCGAGTACGTGACGCTCACCGTCGAAACCGCCGCGTCGACCGACCCCGCGCCGGCGACGCTCGAGCGCCGCCGCGCCGACGTGCGCGCGCGCGCGCGCGACGAAGTCGCGTCGCTCGTCGTCAATCCCGAAGCGCTCGACGCCTACGCGTTCGCCGACGTCGAGGTCGCCAAGCCGCGCGGCGGCTTCCAGCCGACGTCGTTCCCGTCGCTCGAGGGAAGCCCGGTCGACTACCTCATCGTCACGCCCGACTCGCTCGCCGCCGCCTACCAAACCCTCGCCGACTTCAAGACCAAGAAGGGTGTGCCGACGGTGGTGCGCACCATCGAGTGGATTCGCGCCAACACGCGCAACGGCTCCGACCCGCAAGAGACGATTCGCAACTTCGTGCGCGAGGCGTACGCGAAGTGGGGCATCACGTACCTGCTCCTCGGCGGCGACACCGATCAGGTGCCGGCGCGTTTCGTGTGGAGCAGCTTCTACGACGGCGGGCGCTTCCTGCCCGCCGACATGTACTTCGGTTGCGTCGACGGCGATTGGAACGCGGACCACGACGCCATCTTCGGTGAAATGCCGCCGGTCGGTTTCGACACCCCGGACCTGTTCGCCGAAGTCTTCGTCGGCCGCCTGCCGACCGCGTCGGTCGCGGAAGTGAACATGATGATCGGCAAGATCGTCGCCTACGAGACGCCGACCGATTTGACGTTCCCCAACCGCGTTCTGCTCCTCGGTGAAGTTCTGTTCCCGATGAACTGGGCGCCGCCGCAGGTCATCACGCTCAACGGCGCCGACCTCACCGACGCGGTCTACGTCGCCGACATGCAGTCGCCCAACTTGAGCGTGACGCGCATGTACGAGACCAACAATTTGTTCCCGGGCTCGGTCGCAGAAACCAAGCCGGCCGCGATCGCCGCGCTCAATTCGGGCTACAACCACGTCGTGCACGTCGGGCACGGCTTTCGTTTCACCATGTCGGTCGGCGCCGAGAGCCTGATCAACTCCGACGCGGACGCGCTCACCAACGGCAACCGGCTCATCTGCCTCTACTTCTTGAATTGCTCCGGCGTCGCCTTCGAGTACCCGTGTCTGGCCGAGCACTTCCTGCGCAATCCCAACGGGGGCGCGGTGAGCGTGGTCGGCGCCAACGAGAGCGCGTTCCCCAACGCGTCGTCGAACTACATGAACGAATACTACGACCTCTTGTTCAACGGCGACGTCTACCACGCGGGCGAAACCTTCACGCGCTCGCGCCTGCCGCGCACCGTGCTCGCGGTGCTGGGCGACAACGTCGACTTGTGGACGCACTACATCTATACGCTGCTCGCGGACCCCGAGATGCCGATGTGGACCGGGCCCGCCGCATCCATCGCGGTGGCGCACCCCGCCAGCGTCAACAAGGGGTCGAACTCGATCGCGCTCACCGTCACGAGCGGCGGCAATCCGGTGGCGTTCGCGACCGTGTGTCTGTCGAAGGGCGACGAAGACTACGAGGTCGGCGTGACCAACGCATTCGGCCAGGTGACGATCCCGTTCCGCGCGGAGACCGACGGCGCCATCGACGTGGTGGTGACCGCGCTCAACGTGCGTCGCTATGACGGCACCATCACGGTGGGCGGCAGCGCGGCCTACGTCGCCATTAGCGCGCTGTCGGTCGACGACGACAACGCGGGCGGGACCTCCGGCAACGGCGACGGCAAGGTCGACGGCGGCGAAGTCGTCGACCTGCGCGTCACCGTGCGCAACAACGGCGGCGCCACCACCTCCGGCGTCATCGACGCGGTGCTGCGCACCGCCGACCCCGGCGTCACCCTGGCCGACAGCACGGCGGGCGGCGGCACCACGCTCGCGCCGTCGCAATCGGTGCTCTTGAGCGGCGGCTTCCGCGTCGCCTTCCACGACACGCTCGTCGACGAGTACGCGGTGCCGTTCACGCTCGCGATCAAGAACGGCGGCACGGTGGCGTGGAACGACACCTTCAAGAAGGAAGTGCACGAGCCCCAGCTCGCCAAGGTGAAGCTGCGCATCGACGACACCGGGACCGGAAACGGCAACGGCATCGTCGACGCGGGTGAGCAGTTCAAGTTGTTTTACGAGGTGAAGAACTTCGGCACCGGCGCGTACCCGGGCGGGGACGCGACCGTGACCGACGTCGACGACGCCTTCACGTTCTTCGACAGCCTAGACACTTACAGCGCCGTCGCGAGCATGGCGACCGCGGAGAACACCGCCGGCTTCGTCATGAGCGAAGCGAGTGTCGCGACGTCGCACCGGCTCGCGCTGTCTTTGGTCGACGCGTTCGGGCGCGCGTACGTCGACACGTTCGAGCTGCGGCCGCCGGTTCCGCCGACCGCGCTCGTCGTCGACCCCAGCCTGGGCAGCGACCGCTTGGGCATCACCTGGACCAAGAGCGCCAGCACGGACGCCGCGTACTACCGCGTGTACCGATCGCTGACGTCGGGCGGCCCGTTCTCGCTCGCCACCGTCGACCCCGTCGCGCACTCCGTGTTCGTCGACGTCGGCCTCGCGCCCAACACCATCTATTACTATCGCGCGACCACCGTCGACGCGTCGGGCAACGAGAGCGCGGTGTCGTTCACCATGTCGGGCAGCACCAACCCGAAGCAGCTCACCGGGTGGCCGCAGCTCCTCAAGACCGAGTCGGCGGCGTCGCCCGCGGTGGGCGATTTGGACGGCGACGGCACCCTGGAAGTCGTGGTGTGCGCCGACAAGGTGTACGCGTGGCACGCGAACGGCGTCGAGCTCGTCGACGGCGACGGCGACCCGCAGACGTGGGGCGTGCTCTCCAACCAAGGCACCACGTTCTCGTCGCACCCCGCGCTCGCGAACCTCAACAACACCGGCGGCCTCGAGATCATCGCCGCGTCGCGCGACACCAAGCAGGTGTTCGTGTTCAACGCGCAGGGGCAAGTGCTGGCGGGCTGGCCGCGCACGCTCGAGAACCCGATTCGCGCCGGCGTGGTGGCCGGAGACTTGAACCACGACGGTTTGTTGGAAGTGATCGCGGTCGACGAGTCCGGCGTCGTCTACGTGTTCAATCGTAACGGCACCGAGTTCTTCGACGGCGACGCCAACCCCGCCACGCAGGGCGTGTTCTACCGCATGCAGCTCCCCATGACGTTCAACTATTCGACGCCGTGCGTCGCCGACGTCGACGCCGACGGCAAGGACGAGATCATCGTGGGCTCGCAAAACATGCGCGTGTACGTACTGAACGAAAACGCGACGGTGTCGCCGGGCTGGCCGTACCTCTTGTCGACGCCGATCGCGGGCAGTCCCGCGGTGGGCGACGTCGACGCCAACGGCGACTTGGAGATCGTGGTGTTCGAAGCGATCGGCAACCTGCGCGTCTTGAACCACGACGGCACGCTCAACATGCTGCAGTTCTTCGCCAACGGATCGCCGCCGCTCTTCTTCAATCCGTCGCCGGTCTTGGCCAACGTCACCGGCGACGCCAAGCTCGAGATCTTGGTTCCCACCAAGACCGGCAAGGTGAACGCGGTCAACAGCGCGGGCGTGCCGCTTCCGGGCTGGCCCGTCACCTACTCGACGACGTCGATCTACACGGAGTCGTCGCCGGTGATCGCGGACGTCGACGGCGACGGTTCGATGGACGTGGTACTCGGCGACGAGTCTCAGTACATCCGGGCGTGGAACGTGAACGGACAGGTGCTCGCGGGCTTCCCGCTCGCGACCCATGACGCGATGCGGGGCGTGCCGACCATCACGGACCTCGACCAGGACGGCTCGGTCGACCTGGTGGCGGCGGGCTGGGACA
>CAZLLI010000159.1:0-4316 GCA_964560355.1 uncultured bacterium
CCATTCGCGACCTGCACCAGGTTGTCGATCTTGGTGCCGCGCTTGACGCGAGTCTCGCCCGTGGTGGCGCGGTCGACGCACGAGTTGGCGCCGATCTCGACGTCGTCTTCGATCACCACGCGGCCGATCTGCGGCACTTTGTGGTGCGTCGAGCCATTCTTCGCGAAACCGAATCCATCGCCGCCGAGGACCACACCGGGCTGCAAGATGACGCGGTTTCCGAGTACGGTGCCTTCGCGAATGGTCACGTGCGGGTAGATCAAGCCGTCCGAGCCGATCTCGACCGCTTCGCCCACGAACACCCCGCCCACCAGGGTCGTGTTGTCGCCGACGCGCGCGTTCTTGCCCACGTAGCACAGCGGCCCGACGGCGACGTTCTGCCCCAGCACCGCGCTGGGGTCGACCACCGCCGACTCGTGCACGCCGCGCGGATAGCGCACGGCCACGTCGGCGGCGAAGAGATTCAGAACCTGCAGGTAGGCGTAATAGGGGTTGTCGATGCGAATGACGGGCTTGGGCGCCGCGAGCTTCTTGGCGGTGATGAGCGCCGACGCGCGCGTGAGGCCCACGAACTCTTCGTACTTGGGATTGGCAATGAAGGTGATTTCGCCGGGCTCCGCTTCGCGAATGCCCGCCACCCCGCGGATCAACGTCTGGCCATCGCCGTCGACGGTTCCGCCCACGAGCTCAGCGAGCTCGTACAGCTTGTACGAACGGGCACCCAAGAATTCTGCACCTGCCTACGGTCTCGGCCCGCGGTCACTACCGCTTGCCCAATTCCGTCAGCACGAGGTCGGTCAAATCCAGCTTCTTGTCCGCGTACACGATGTTGGCATTCGCAACGTCGAACACCATCGTGTACTTCTGCTCTATCGCGAGCCGTTCGATAATTTTATTTATTTTGTCGACGATGGGCTGGGTGAGCTCTTTGTTCCGCTTCGCTGCCAGACCGTTGTCGCCGAACGTCTCTTCCATGAACCGCTTATACTCGTCCATCTTGCGCTGCATCTCGAGCCGCCGCTCCTGCTTCTTCTCCTCCGAGAGCATGGGGCTCTGCGCATTCAACTCTTCGCCCATGCGCGCAATCTCTTGCTCCATGCGCTGCTTCTGGGCCTCCCAAACTTGGACTTCCTGACGATACACGCGCTCGGCGTCTTGCGTCTCCTTGTTTTCTGCAAAGATTTTGATCGAGTCAATGTATCCAATCTTGACCTCTTGGGCAAGCGCCGAAACCGCCCCCAGCGCGACCCCCGCGAAGGCCCCCAACAGCAATACAACCAGCTTGCGCTTCATCAGTTACACTCTCCTTCCCGGGCTCGAAACCCGGCCGTTTAGAACGACGATCCGAAGGTGATATGGGGCTCCCAGCTGGGACCGCGGATGCGGTCGAAGCCGTAGGCGTAGTCGAAGCCGAACAGCCCGATCATGGGCAGCTCGATCACGATCCCCAGCCCGGCGCCCTTGTATAGGTCGCCCCACTCGGCGGTCCCGAAGCTGTTCCAGGTGCCGCCCATGTCCAAGAACGTGCGCCCGTATACCGTCGGCGCGACGATCGGAAATTCGATCTGCGCCCCGGTAATACTATAGAAGCGCCCCCCCGTGAACGAGTTGTTTCCGCGCGGCGTGATCTCGTAGAAGTCGTACCCGCGCACCCCGTAGCGACGGTTGCCGCCCAGGCGGAAGCGCTCGTAGTCGGGCACCGCTTCGGGGTCGCCGTAGCCGTTGACCACGCCCAGGTTCTCGCGCAGCTCGAGCACGAACTTCCACATCAAGAGCTGGAACCACGACATGTCGGCTTCGTAGCGCTGGATGTCGACGTCGCCGCCCAGCATGGCGCCGGTCCAGCGCGTGTTGAGCGTCGTGCGCGTACCGGTCGTGGGGTGGAACGGGTTGTCGGTCGAATTGCGGTACAGCGTGAGCCCCACCGAGCTCGTGGTCTGCGGCCACTGCTCGAAGCGAAGCGGGCCCTGATAACCGCTGGTGAAGTCGGCGAGCTCGACTTCCTCCAAGCTGTAACGCACCGAGACGGTGGTGTAGTCGAGCCACGGGAACGGCCGCCCGACGCGAATCGAAAAGCCTGTGCGGCGATCCGAGTAGAACTGTTGCGACACGCGGTCCTGGTTGGCCGCGTACACCGAGAGCGTCAACTCGGTCGGCGTGCCGAACGCCCACGGCTGGGTGAACGAGAGGCTCACGTCCTGGCGCGAGCGCGCGAACTCCCAGTTGCCCTGCACGCGGTAGCCGCGCCCGAGGAAATTGGGCTCGGTGATGCCGATGAAACCGCTCACGCGGTTGAGCTGCGAGAAGCCCGCGCCCACGCGGAACTGCCCCGCCGACTTCTCCTCCACGCGCAGCGTGAGGTCGATGTCGCCCTCGTCGTTGGCTTGCGTCACCTGCGGCTCGGGGGGCCCCGCGAAGAACCCCAGGTTGAACACCTCGCGCAGCGAGCGCCGCAGGCGGTTGCTCGAGAACACGTCGCCCGGCATCAGCACCAGCTCGCGGCGAATCACCTCTTCCCACGTCTTGGTGTTCCCGACGATGTTGATCTCGCGCACGTGCGCGAGGTTGCCCTGCTGGATCTCGAAGGTGAGGTCGATGACGTTGCCGCGCACCTTCTTGACCGGCGTCACCGTGGCGTAGATGTAGCCGCGGTCGCCGTACAGGTTCGAGAGGTTGAACTGCATCTGCGTGAGCGCGATGTCGTCGAACACTTGTCCCTTGCTGAACTTGATGTTCGACGCGATGACGGTGTCGGGCAGGAGCTCGTTGCCCTTCCAATCGATGTTGCCCACGTAGTACTGCCGGCCTTCGCCGATGGTGAAATACACGTCGACGCCCTTGCCGTTGTCGGTGAACTCGAGCTCGGGCTCGTTGACGGCGACGTCGAGAAACCCGTAGGTCTTGTAGAGCTGGATGATGGCTTCGCGGTCGTCGGCGAGCTGCTTGGGGCTGAAGTCGCCCCCCATGAGCCAGCCCTTGGGCTTGGTCTTGATCGACTTGCGAATCGTTTCCGTATCGATCAGGCGCGACCCCACGAAGTCGACGTGGCGCACCTTGATCTTCTCGCCTTCCTTGATCTCGTACACCAGCGCTTGCGTCCCGGCCTTGGCGTCTTTCAAGATGGTGTCGCCGACGGCGACGCTGTAGTAGCCCTTGTCCTTGTAGAGGTCCGCGATCGCTTCTTTGTCTTTCTGCAGCGCCGACGGACGCACGAAGGTTCCCTTCGTGATCGAGATGGCCTTGCGCAGGTCGTCCTTCCCCATGTGGTCGTCGCCGTCGAAGCGCACATCGTCGACGCGCGGATACTCGACCACTTCGATCACCACCACCACCGAATCGGACGCGGTGCCGTCGTCGCGGTAGGCGCGAATGTCGGCGAACTGTTTGGTCTCGTACAGGCGCTTCAATCCCGGGCGCACGCGATCGGCGTCGTACGGCTCGCCGGGCTTCAAGCCCAGCACGCGCACGATCTTCGGCGCGGAAACCTGCTGGTTCCCTTTCACCGCGATGCGCTGGATGAAGACGTTGGGGCGATCGGCGGCGCGGGTCGTGCCGGCCAACGCACCGAACCCCACCAGCACACCCATCAAGATCGCTAGCTTGTTGTCTATCATGGACCTACAAATCGGGGGGCACAAACCACGGGATGCTATCAGAGGCGGACTACTGGGGCAAAAAGAAAACAAAATACCCCCGGCGAACGCCAGGGGTATTTCGATGGTCGACTCTCCCGTGCGCGGGCTATGTCTGGGGAGCGTCCTCGGTCGCCTTCTCGGACTTCCCGTCGGTCTCGAACGATAGCTCGCCCGCCGTGACCCCCACCCGCACGTCGGCGTCCTTCTGGATGCCGTGGGCGAGGATGAGCTCGGAGAGCGGATCCTCGACGTAGCGCTGGATCGCGCGCTTCACCGGGCGGGCGCCCAGCGCCGGGTCGAAACCGTGCTCGACCAGGAACTGCTTCGCTTCGTCGGAGAAGGTCACGTTCACTTCCAGCACGTCGAGGCGCTTCATGAAATTCTTGAGCAGCACTTCGACGATCTGCTTCATGTCGTCCTTGCCGAGCTGGCGGAAGACGATGGCGTCGTCGAGGCGATTCAGGAACTCGGGGTTGAACGTCTTCTTCAGGTGATCCATCAGCTTGGCGCGCACGGTCTGGAACTGCGCGTCGCTGCCTTCCTGCATGAAGCCCAGGCTCTTGCCCGACTTGATCTCGGTCGCGCCCACGTTCGACGTCATGATGAGCACGGTGTTGCGGAAGTCGACGCGGCGGCCGTAGCTGTCGGTGAGCTGGCCTTCCTCCATCACCTGCAGGAGGA
>CAZLLI010000160.1:0-4240 GCA_964560355.1 uncultured bacterium
TATGAGCAATTGGGATTGGGGCAGTGTGGAGGAACCCATCCCGTCCTTCCCGATCCCATGCCGCTGCCCCGGCACAACCCGTGCCAGGGACATTCTCGCGGCCACAACCTTTGGTTTGCTAGCGGGCCGGCTTGGCGGCCTGCACGAACATCGCTTGCGTGGTGAGGTCCTCGTCGCTCATGGACTGGAAGCGGTGCGCGAGCTGGTCGCGCGCGATGTCGCTTTTGACTTGCACGCGCACTTCGTCGACTATTTGCAGCCCGGAGCGCGCGAGCAAGCGCACGTGCGTCGACGCGGGCTCGCGGTTCAAGAGGTAGGGCCGCTTCCCCCGGATCAGCTTCCACACGCGTTCCGGAATGGCCCAGTGGCCGTTCCACTCCGGCGTCAGTTGGTGCGAGCTGAAGGCGATCTCGTGCGACACGAATCCGCCCGGCTTCACCCACGACGCCATCGCCGCGTACGCCGTCTCCAAGTCGTCGACGTGTTCCAACACCGCCTGCGAGTACAGCATGTCGACGGAGTCGCGCTCGACCACGCCGGCGTCGAACCAGGGCGCGCGGTATGCGACCATCCCCGCCGGCGCGCCGGTGTGCGCGAGCGCGCGACGAATGGCGTCGACGCGGTCGGGCGCGAGAGAACGCGCGAGGTGCGCGTCGGAGAGAAGGCGGCGCGGGAATTCGTAGCTGGGGAGAAACGGCTTCACGTTGGGGAACTCGCTCGCGTCGGGAATGGGCGCGCGCGCCGCGAACAATTTCGCGAGCTCGTCGAGCACGGCGACGTTGCGTGCCGCGTCCGCGTAGGCGACGAGGTCGAGCGCGACGTAGCGCGACGCCCCCGAGAGCAGCGCCGCCACGCCGATGCCGAGCGAATCGCCCGGCCCCAATTCGGCGACGACGCCGGGCACCGGCGCGCCGTCGCGCAACAAGCCGGCCTCGTGCGCCATCACCAGGTGGCGCAGCCACACCGAGTAGCAGTAGCGCGCGGAGTCGGTGCCGCGCGTCGACTTGGCGATGCGCTTCTCCGCCGCGGGGACGTAGGTGAGCAAACCGCGCAGGACGGGCTTGAGGATCATCGGCCGGCGTCCGCGCGCTCCGCGAGCGTGCGCAGGTCGGGGACTTCGAGGTCGGGGGTCGCGTTCGACGCCGAGGTGGCGCCTTCGCCGCCTTTGCCCGCGCGGCGGTTGACCCACACCGTCGCGACGCCGAGCGAGCGCGCCGGCGCGACGTCGTGGAAGCGGCTCTGCGCCGCGTGCAGCCAGCGCTCTTTCGGAATCCCGAACACCTCCAGCGCGTGCCGGAACGTCTGCGTCGACGGCTTGTACGCGCGCGCCTGCTGCGCGGTGACCACGAAGTCGAACGGGACTTCGAGCGTGCGCGCGGTGTCCGCGAACAAGTCGTCGTCGGTGTTGCTGATGATGGCGAGGCGAAAATGTTTCTTGAGCCGCTTCAGTGACTCGACGGTGTCGGGAAACGGGCGCCAATTAGGGAGCGAGCGCACGATGGCGTCGAGGTCGAGCCTCTCTTCCGGCACCGACACGCGGCGCGCGAATCCGCGCATGACGCCGCGCAGCACGTCCTTATAAGCGACGTACTCCCCGCTCTCCATGAGCGACTCCAGCGCGGCGTACTGCTCGAGGATGTCGTTGTCGGAGGCGCGCGCGTGGTACTCGCGGCGAAACGGTGCCAGCGCGTCGAGAATGCCCGACTCCCAGTCGATCAGCGTGCCGTAGCAGTCGAAGCTGATGACGTCGATGCAACGAAAATCGATCACGGGCTAGCGAACCGCGGAGGAGCCGCCGCGGCGCAGGTATTCCTCCCACGCGCCGCGACGCGGAAAGTGGCGGACCAGCATGTAGACGGAAATGACGAGCAGCATGTAGAAGTCCTGGCGCGCGCGCCCGATCGCGACCAGCACGACGCCGCACACCACCGGGACTTCGGAGAGCGCGAGGCCGACCATGGTGGCCGTGCGCAGGCGCGCGAGGCGCGCGGCCGGGTCGGCGGGCGCGCTTCGCAGCATGAGTCCCTTGACGATGGTGGTCGTGAAGATCATGACGCCGGCGATCACGAACAGCGCGATGCGCAGCGTTTGAAAATAGGGGGGCGGGATGACGGCGCCCGTTCGCATGAGCATCTCCACCACCACGACGTACGCCAGTATGGCCCCCGCCATCGCGCCCGCGATCACCGTGGTCTGGCGGTACGATGTCGCGGCCAGCCCGTCGGACACCGGGGAGCCGACGCGATCATTCGTCACGCGAATCCTCCCGCACGGTTTCCTTCCATTCGTAGCCGCACTGCGTGCACGACCAGCGCCGGTCGCGCCACGGAATCAAGAAACCGAGCAACAAGATGAACACGCCGGCGATGCGGCGGTTGTAACGGCTGTAGTAGACGTCGTCGCTGCGGCAGCGCGGGCAGATCATCTCGCCGTCGGCGGGCTCGCCGCGATCCGCCACCACCACCAGGCGCGGGCGCGGGCGCAGCGCGTCGCGCGCGCGCTCCGCCTCCGAGCGCGGGACCATGAGCTTGACGCCCCCCACCGCGTTGGACAAGAACCAGTCGACGCGAATCAGGTTCTCGTCGCCGACCACGCACGGAATCCCCTCCGACTCGAGCTTGGTGCGCGCGAGGTGCGCCTCGACCGGCTGGCTGAACGACGCGATTGCGATCCACTCGCTTTGCATGACGGTTAGTAGTCCTGGTCCTCCAGCAAGTGCTGCCACTCGCTGATCGTGTCCCACACGTACGACTCGCGGTAGCGACGGTCGTACTCGTCGTTGAATTCCTTCGCCTTCGCGCCCGCGAGCGACGTCAAGTCGCGCGTCCCTTGCAGCACTTCGCTAAAAATCCACGCGTCGGCTTTCTTGCAGCGGCCCGCCCAGCGCGCGAGCTCACGAAACGTCATGTCGTAGAACGCAATCACCGGGATGCGGTCTTTGCCGCCGGTCGCGTACTCGCGCATGAGCTCGGGACTCTTGTCGCGCAGCGCGATACTCAGCTCCATGCCCGGCACTTCGTCGCACACGCGCGCCGCCACCGCGACGTTCTGGATCACGTCGGGGCACCACGGCTCCGCGATCGCGAGCACTTGCAGCGGCGTGCGCCCGTTGAAAAACGACAGCACGTCCTCGTCGAACTCGAAGGCGTCGTAGAACGCGCGCATGCGCGCGGCGTGTTCCCCGGCGGCGTCGACGAATTGCTTCCACGACAGCCCCTGGTTGTAGTACGGCGCGACGTCGATCTGCGGCTCCGGCATGCGTTCTCCTACTTGGAATATGCGGCGTAGAGGACTTCGATCCAAGCCGCGGTCGAGATGAATTGCCAGTCGAAGGACTTGAACTTCTCCGGCAAGCCCGCCGCCTTGATCTGGTCCAACGTCTTCTTCTCCGCGATCTGCTTCTTCACGTAGTCGCCCGTCTCCGCGAACATGTCGCGCATGGCGCGCACGTCGTCCATGGTGGAGAGCGGTCCGTGCCCAGGGATCACTTTTGCGTCTTTGGGAATGTTGGCCAGGATCCATTCGAGATCTTTCAAGTACCCCTGGACCGTGCCGCCGCCCTCGACGTCGACGCGAGGAAAGTGACCCGTGAACAGGAGGTCGCCGACGTGGACGACGTTGGCCTTGGGGAAGAACACGATGCCATCGCCGTCGGTGTGACCGGCGGGAAGGTGAATGAACTGGATGTCTTCGCCGTTGAAATGCACGGTCACGCGATCTTCGAACGTCACCACCGGCCAACCGGCGGGGTCGATGGCCTCGACCGTGCGATCACCGCGCTGCGACGGCACCATCACGCGCTTACGTACGTTCTCCTGCGCGATGATGGTGGCTTCCTTGCCGAACACCGGGTTACTCCCGACGTGGTCGCCGTGGTAGTGCGTGTTGAGGACAAACTTGAGCGGACCCGGATTGAGCGCGGTCAGCGCGGCGCGAATCTTGTCGGATAGACGCTGGAATTGGTCGTCGATGATGAGAATGCCGTCGGGGCCGACGCACGCGCCGATGTTGCCGCCCTGGCCCTCGAGCATGTAGACGTTGCCCGCGACCTGCGTGGTCTTGATCTGGACTTCGGCCGGCGGTTGCTGCGCGCGCGCGACACCGGCCGCAAACAGAGAGACGACGATCGCACCCAAGAGCACGTTACGCATGATGAATCCTCGCGATGTGGTCAACGGTGGCGCGATTCTAGCACAGGCGCGCGAAGCATCACAATGCCGCCGAAGCGCCCCGTGTTGCC
>CAZLLI010000161.1:0-4231 GCA_964560355.1 uncultured bacterium
GCTTCTCGTCGGAGAATTGGCGCTCGCCCACCAGAATGTCGTCGAAACCATCGCCGTTGACGTCTCCCGCGATGCAGGTGTAGCTGCCGAAGTAGAAGTTCGACCCCGCGCCCTCGCGCGACCATGCTGGCGTTGCGCGCGCGCCGGTGGCGGTGCCGAAGAACAATCGCGCCAGACCGCTTTCCACACCGGCCGCGCCGTCGAACAGACCCGCGCCGAGCAGAATGTCGTCGTGGCCGTCTCCGTTCACGTCGCCGTGACCGTTCATCCACGACCCCAACTCCATTCGCTCTTGACCGCCGCGCGTAATCCACGCGGGCGTCGGCGACAAGCCGCTCGCCGATCCGAGGTAGAGGCGGTCGACGCCTTCTTCCGCGAGCGGATCGGCGGCGCGCAGCTCGCCGATGACGACGTCGCCGAATCCGTCGCCGTTGACGTCGCCGGCGGCGGTCATCGAGCGACCGATGCCGGAATCGAACGCGGACCCTTCCACGCTCCACGACGGACGCAGGTCGATGCCGCGCGCGCCGCCGAGGTACAAGAACACGCGCCCGACGCGCGCCTTGATCGTCTCGACGGTGACCAAGAGATCCTCGAAGCCGTCGCCGTTGACGTCGCCCGCGCTCGCGACCTCGGTGCCCATGATCGAATCGGCGTCGCTGCTCGCGATGGTCGCGCTCGCGAGCGAATCGAGTCCGCGCGCGCCGCCGGCGAACACCATGACGCGGCCGTACGCTCCGTTTTCGCCCCTCCAACGCGATTCCGACGTCACCAAGTCGTCGAAGCCATCGCCGTTCAAGTCGAGCGCGGCCGCGCGATAGCCGTAACCGCCGCTCGCTCCCGCTTGGCCTTCGCGCCGCCATCCCTCGTGTAGGAGGCCGGGCGCGCTCGGCGTTGCAAGACGCCCGCGCGCGATCGGACCCGGCCCTGGTTGCGCGATCAAGATGCCGACCACGATCGCGGCCGCCAGCACCGCGGCGCCGGCGCCGATCGCCGCGCCGCGCGCACGAATTCGCCGCGTCGGGTCCGCGATGTAGTCGAGCTCGCGCTGGAACGCCTGCGCGCTCGGCCAGCGCTGCGCGGGATCCGGCTCGAGCGCGCGCTCGATCGTGCGCGCTAAGCGCGGCGGAACCTGGGGAGCGACGGAACGAAGGTTGGCCTTCTTGCCCGAGCGGTGCGCCGCGCGCAGCTCGTCGATGCTCTGCGCGTCGATGGGATAGCGCGCGGTGAGCAGGCGGTACAACGTCGCGCCGAGCCCGTACACGTCGGAAGCACCCGTCGCCGGTTTTCCGTCGAGCACTTCGGGCGCCATCGTGAGCGGCGTGCCGGCGAGATAGGCCGGGATCTCGTCCTCCGGGCGCATTTCGTCCGCGGTGCCGAAATCGACCAACACCGCGCGCCGCGGCGCCGCGCCGTCTTCCAGCATCACGTTGGCCGGCTTGACGTCGCCGTGCACGAGACCCGCCGCGTGCACGGCACTCAACGCCGACGCGATCTCGCGTCCGATGCGCAGCGCTTCCGCATGCGCGAACGGTCCGTTTTGTTCCAGCTCTTCTTCGAGCGTGTGTCCGGCGACCAACTCGGTCCAAATGCCCGCGCGACCTTCGAGGACGTCGGCTCCGAACACGGTGATCACGTGCGGATGGCGGACGCGGGCGAGGTTGCGCGCCTCGTCGAGCCAGCGCAGCGCGCCGACCTCGGGCACGCGCAGCTTGAGCGCGACCTCCCGACGCAGCGTGGAGTCCCACGCCGCGAACACGTCGCCGAACGATCCCGCGCCGAGCTCGCGCTTGATCTCCAGCGTTCCCCACGTGAAGAGCGATTCGGTTTCGGGTTCCGGCGAGTCGGAAGCGCGGGCCCCAAAGAGCCGCACGAGGCGGTCGATGAGACGAAGCCCCTCGGACGTGGACGCGGTCGCCGTGGGGCGGCGATCGGCGACGTCCAGCGCCTCACCCAGCAGCGGGTCGTTTTCGTGCGTCGTCATCGTCGATGAAGCGCGCGAGCTGCGCGAACGCGCGCGCGACCACCATGCGCGCGGCGTCGGCGCTCGGCTTCGCCATGGCTTCCGCGATCTGCGCGTACGTGTAGCCGAACTCGACGCGCAGGAGCACCGCGTGCTGCTGCTCTTCGCCGAGCCGTTCGAGGCCGCGCTGGTAGCGTTCCATTTGGTCGAGGCCCACCACCTGCTCGACCACCGAGGAGTACGGGGACGCGAGGGTTTCGTCGAGGGGCACTTGATGACCGCGGCGCGACGAACGCCGAATTTCCTCGCGCACGACGTTGAGCAAGATATGGCGAAGGTATCCGAGGAACGCGCCTTCGCCGCGCGCCTCGAAGTGATCGAGCCGGTTCAGCGCGCGCAAGAGGGTGATCTGAACCAGGTCGGAGGTCTCGGTGAGGTCGCGCGCGCGCAGCGGCAACCGGCGATGCGCCCAGCGGCGCAGTATCGGCAGAAAACGCTGGTACAACTCTTCGCGCGCTTCGATGTCGCCGGTGCGAGCGCGGGAAAGGAGCACCGCGGTCGCCGAGGGCGCCGGGGTCGAATGATCGTCCTCGCGGTTCTCCATAACTCACTCTCGCTCCGAGATTGTCATTAATGGTAGCGCGTCGGCGACCCGCGGGACAATGCAACGGCTGCATACTCCCTGGCGCCCGCGGGCCCAAGAGAATGTTGAAAATTGTACACTAGCTGGACTATATTCCACACATGACTCCCATTGCTGCCAAACGACTTCGCGTTGGGATCGTCGTGGCGTTGACCGCGGCGACGGTTTCGTTCCACTACGGGGTGCTGGTTCCGTCCGCCCACGGCACCGTGATTCACGCCATCCATGGGCGCCTGTGCTACGTCCCCATCATCCTCGCGGCGATTTGGTTCGGGGTGCGCGGCGGACTCGCGACCGCGCTCGCGATCACCGCGCTGACGCTTCCCTATCCCAAGCTGCGGGGGATCACGGACCACCACACGCTCGTCGCCGAGTACACCGAGATGGTGTTCTACCTCGGCATCGGTCTCATGACGGGGATCCTGATCGAGCGCCAGTGGCGCGCGCGCGAACGCAGCGCCGCGCTCGAGCGCGAGCTCGCGCGCAGCGAGCGCTTGTCGTCGTTGGGACAGATGGCGGCGGGCTTGGCGCACGAGATCAAGAATCCGCTGGGGTCGATCCAGGGCGCCGCGGAAATCTTGGGCGACAAGACGCCGGAGAATTCCAAGGAGCGCGACTTGTTCGACGTGTTGCACAAGGAGTCGCGCCGCTTGGGTGCCGTGGTCGACGACTTCCTCGAGTTCGCGCGCCCGCGCCCGCCCCAGTTGGCGCCCGTCGACGTCGCGCGCGTGGTCGAGCGCGCCGCCGCGCAGGTCGCGCTCGACGCGTCCGCGCGCCGCATCGACATCGCGCGCGAAATCGCGCCGGATCTTCCGCGCGTCGCCGCCGACGCCGAACAGATCCACCAAGTGCTCTTGAATCTGCTGCTCAATGCGGTATCGGCGAGCCGTGACGGCGACCGCGTCGTGATCGCGGCGCGCCGCGGGGAGAACGACCGCGCGGTCGCGCTGTCGGTGCGCGACCACGGCGCCGGCATCGCACCCGACGTGCTGCCGCGCGTGTTCGACCCCTTCTTCACCACCAAGGAGGATGGCACCGGTTTGGGCCTCTCGATCTCGCACACCATCGTGCACGACCACGGCGGCACCATCGACGTCGATAGCGCGCCCGGCAAGGGCACCACGGTGACGGTGCTGCTCCCGCTCGACGGAGGTCGTCGTGGCTAGCCGCGTCCTCATCATCGACGACGACGAGAGCTTGCGCAAAGTGATCGGCTACATGCTGGAGGAGGCGGGCTACGACGTCGACCGCGCCGCCTCCGCCGACGCCGGGCTCGCGCGCATCGCGGAGCGCCGCCCCGACCTCGTGCTCTCCGACATAAAGATGCCGAAGAAGGACGGCATCGAGCTCCTGGGCGACATCAAGCGCGTCGACGCGACGATTCCGGTTGTGATCTTGACCGCGTTCGCGTCGGTGGAGACCGCGGTCGAAGCGATGAAGCGCGGCGCGGCGGATTACTTGACCAAACCCATCTCGCGCGACGACCTGCTCTTGAAAGTCGCCAAGACGCTCAAGCTCCAGCGGCTCGAGGCCGAGAACCAAGACCTGCGCAGCGAACTGCAAGACCGCTTCCGCTTCGACAGCATCATCGGGCTTTCCCCCGCCATGACGGAACTGTTCGACGT
>CAZLLI010000162.1:0-4157 GCA_964560355.1 uncultured bacterium
GCGCACTGGCTGGTCATGCGATAGCCGAGCACCTTGGCGCGCTCGTCGATGAGCACGCCGCGCGTGTGTAGGGCCCCGATGTCCAGCACCGCGCGCGCCTCCGGGTCGAGAAACAGACCGCCCCGCGCGTGCGTCGTCATGCCGTAGAAGTGTCCGGTGCGAAACGGCACCGAGTCGCCTTCGCCCGTGGTCGCGACGTACGCGAGCTCGTCGCTGCGCACGCCCGCGCGCTCGACGCAATCGTGGAAGAGATCGGCGGTCACCTTGAGGGCGTCGCGGCGGCGGATGCGTTCGGCGCCCTTCGCCAGCACGCGCGCCGCTCCCGACGCGGGCACCTCCATTACCACGCCCTTGATGGCGGACGACCCGACGTCGACGCCGGCGACCCGCAGTGCCTCGCCCATCATGCCGACTTCCTTTCCGCTGCATCGCCGTGGGCGACGCGCAAATCCTCACGACGCGCGAACAGCGCCGCACCGAGCGCGCCGGTGTAGATGGAGTCCGGCGAGATGTTCATGGTGACGGTTCCGTAGTTCTCATTCACCAGAGTGCGCAGCACGCCGACCGCGGCCGGGTTGCGCGCCACGCCGCCCGTGAAGGTGAACTCGCTGGTCACGCCGCCCGAGCGCGCCAAGAGCGACATCGCGCGCAGGATGATGGCGCGGTGGAGCCCCGCCAGGATGTCCTCGCGCTTCTCGCCCAGCGAGAGCCGCTCGCGCAGCTCGGCGCCCGCGAACACCGTGCACGTCGAGTTGATGCGGACGGGACGCGACGACTGGCACGCCATCGGGCCCAACTCCTGCAGGCCGATGTTCATCTCGTCCGCGATGTAGCCGAGGTAGCGCCCGCACCCGGCGGCGCAGCGGTCGTTCATCTGGAACGACGTCACGATGCCCTGCTCGTCCACCTGGATCGCCTTGGTGTCTTGGCCGCCGATGTCGAGCACGGTGCGCGTGGCGGGAAACATGGCGTGCGCGCCGAGGCCGTGGCACAGGATCTCGGAACGAATCTGCTCCTTCGGGAACGGGAGTGTGGCGCGCCCGTAGCCGGTCCCGACCGTGCACTCGACCTCGAGCGCAATCTCCGCCGTCGTGCGCAACGCAGCGTGCAGCGCGCCCGACGCTTCGGGCAACTCCGACAGCGCGGCCTGCGCGTGCCGTCCGAAGTTCTCCTCCCCCGCGGGGCGGTTCTCGACCTCGAGCATCGACTTGTCGAGCAGGCCGACCAAGCGGTCGAACGGCACCGACTCGGAGCGCGCCAATTCTTCCGCCCAGCGCAGGTAAATGCTACCCGCGAGGTCGCGGAAGAAATCACTCTTGCGGCTCGCGCCGGGCTGGAACATCGCGTCGGCTTCGCGCTCCATGCGAGCGAGGATGTCGTCCACCACGCGGCCCACGCCGTCCGCTTCGCGCCGCACGATGAAGGAACGTATCACCTCGGCCAAGGTCGAAAGTTGCGCCAAGTACTGCTGCTTGCGAAACGCGAGCCCCAGCCGGTCGAGCTGCTCCGGCACCGCCTGCGCACCCGCGCGCTCGAGCGCGCCCGAGAGCAGCGCGAAGCGTGCGTTGATCATCGCCTCGCCGAGCGCGACGTCGCACGCCACGCGATAGTTGCTGCGGCTGTTGGTAATGCCGCGCCCCAGCACGTCGCCGCCGTCCCCCAAGATCACCGCCTTGGTGGTGGTGGAGCCGAGGTCGATGCCGACGTTGAGCTTCATGCGGCGCTCCCGGCGCGCTTTTGCTCGATCATCTGCAGGTACGACTCGAGGCGATTCTTGATGTTGGCGGCGGAGAAGTAGCGCGGGTCGACGAGGTCGCTTTCGACGAAACCGCCCGGGCGCCCCGTCAGGCGCTCCACTTCGCGCAGCATCATGAGCTGGCCCGCGCTGAACGAGTTGCAGCTCTTGATCGAGTTGATGAGCAGCCCGTCGGCGTCGAAGTCCTTGATGTAGCGCACCAGCATCTCGACGCGCCGCGGCAGGCTCAAGTTGGTGTAGCAGCCCATGCAGTACTCGGCCAGGCTCTCCAGCGGTCGTTCGGGGTCGTGGCGGAAACCGAAATCGTACACGCCGCCCACCTTGGTGTAGGTGGACGCGACCACGACTGCGCCTTCGTCGGCGAACATCTTCCAGAATTCGCGGAAGCTGGTCCAGTTGGGCGGTCCTTCGACCACCAGGCGGAAGCGCTCGCGCGCCATGGGGCCGTCGGGAGTGATCGGCCCCAGCCCCTGACGCGCTCGCTCCTCGACTTCGCCGCGCAGCTCGCGGTAGTAGCCGACCGCTTCCTCGGTGCCACGGAACGCGCTGAAGATGGGCCCGATGTAGTACACGCCGCCGAAGTAGGCGTCGATCGGCGACGGGCGACTTCGCGCCGCGTTCAGCACGGCGACCAGGTCGTCCTCCGCGCGCGCGGATCGCTCCAGCATCGCGCGCAAGCGGTCCTCGTCGTAGCGCCGCCCCGACACTTTCTCGAGCGCCGGTATCACGACGTCGCGCAGTTGGTCGACGACGTACTTGCGCATCGAGTCCGTGATGGTGCCGTCGCCTTGATACGGTACGTGCAGCATCACGACCGGGCACGAGTACTCCTCGCGCAGAATCTCGAACCACTTCATGAAGGTGAAGCACCCGGTGTACGAAAGGAGCAGGAGGTCGGGCGGCGGCAGGCGTTCGCCGGTCGGGCCGACGTTGCCCGATTTCATCATGCCGAGGTCGCACTTCACGTACGTGCACACGTCTTCGGAGTGGCCCAGCTTCTCCGCCACCGCGATGTAGTCGCGCGACTTGCCGCGCATGGCGGACTGCAGCGCGTTGATCTCGGGCAGCACGGGAAGAAGATCGAAACTTCGAATCAGCTCGGTGAGGTTGCCGGGCACGAACGTGTAGACGTTCTTGTCGCCCGTCTCCGGGGCGCGCGCAAGCCGCGCGTAGTGGGCGGCGATCATGTTCTTCTGGCGAACTTGGCTGTCTTCTTTGTGCACGGCGGCACGGGTGTTCGCGTCGGGCATGGCTACACCTCGCTCCACAGTTTGATGGAATCGGCGAACGTCCCCGATTGCTCGCGGATGACCTGGAACTGGCCGTTGTTTTCCGCGAACTTGAACGCCGTGTACGGTATCCCCTCGCGCTCGAGGGCGCGGATGGTCATGGGCTGGTCGAGGAGAGCGGGGTCGCAGAAGCTGGCGCAGCAATACACCACGCCCTCGGCGCTGCATTCGCGCACGCGCTCCACCAGCTGCGCGCCCTTGACCTCGTCGCCGACGTAGCGGATCGGGCACGCCACCGCGTCGCGGATGAACGCGCGCACCAGCGCCGCCATGGGATCGCCGGTCGTCGATACTTCGCCGCGGATGAAACGGTGCACTTGCACGAAGTCGTCGTCGACGATGTAGCACCCCGAGCGTTCGAGGGTCTTGATCAAGCCCAGCGGGGGTTGCTCGCAGAACGCGCCGGTGAGGAGCACGCGCGCCTGGTCCATGGGCTGGCGCGCGGTGTCTTCCGTCACGGCGTCACGATATTCGTCCAGCATGCGCGTGAACTCTTCGACCGGGATCACCTGGCCGGCGCGCAGCACCAGGTACAACTCGTGGGTCGGCACCTTCCACGGCTCGCGGCGGCGCAGCGCGAAGAGATCCTCCACGCGACGGCGGTTGTCGTTGTAGACCGCGATCGACGCTCGCAGCCGCTCGGCGTCGAGCGGGAGCGCGCCGCGGCGGGTGAGCTCGTGCGACAGGCTCTCCAATTCGCGGCGGTAAAACGCGCCGCCCAGCTCCGGGTCGAAGTTCTGCGGGACGTCGAAGTAGCGCGAGAGGCGTTCCGGAAATTGGAACTGCCACATGCCGGAGAGGTTGCGAATCACGTCGCAGGTGGCCGGGAAGATCATGCCGTCGAGACAGTCGAGCGAACCGTTCAGCCCCATCTCGATCGTGCTGCGCGGGATGTGACAGATGTACGACTGGTAGTACGCGTCGCCGCGGATGATCTCGAGGTCGTCGCCGCCGCCCATGATCCCGACCGGCAGCACGCCCTGTGCGTGCAGCAGCTCGCGCGGGATGTAGACCGGCATGAAGCCGACGGCCAGCGCGCCCGTGCGCTCTTTCCACGCCCGCACCTCGCCCAGCGAGCGGTCGCGGTAGAGGTGCTCGGCGCGATCGATCAC
>CAZLLI010000163.1:0-4087 GCA_964560355.1 uncultured bacterium
CGCCCGCACGTTCCCACCAAGCCGCAGCGCGTGGTGGCGTTCGGCTTCTTGCTCGCGGGCCTGGGATTGTTCGTGATTCCGCACAGCGCGGGGCCCGCGGAGCTCGTGGCGCTCGCGTCCGACGGCGACGCGCGCACCTCGATCGGGCTCACCATGATCGGCTTCGGCGTGCTCTCCACGCTGGGCGGCGGCTTCAACATGGGGTCGCAGAAGCGCGCCTGATGCGCGCGGGAGGACGACGATGAGGGCGCGCATCACCGCGTTGCTGCTGCTCGCGTTCGTGCTCGCGAGCGGGTGCTCGAAGTTCAAGTCGTCGCGCGGTCTCGACATGGGTCCGTTCGCGGAGAACACCACCACCATGCTGGCGGAAGCCCAGCAAGTCGTGCAGCCCCTCGACTGGAGCTATCTCCGCGAGTACCGCACCATCGGCGTCACCGACTCCGTCTTGCGCGAAGTCGAGCTCATTCGCCGGGTCTTTCGCGGCATCGGCTTCTACTCGATCCAGGTCGTCGCCCTCAACAACGCCAAGATTTCCAACAAGCAGCGCGCGGAGAAACTGGCCAAGTACATCGAAGAGACCACCGATCCGATCATTGAGTCGGGCGAGATCGCGACCCTCGGGCTCACGCCCGCGCGCGTCGACTCGATGATCCAGCAAGCCAAGACGCAGACGTCGTACTTGGGCGCGCTCTCGGCGGTGAACCCGCTCGTGTATTCGGTGGCGTCGTTCTGCATCGAGCACGTCGACCGTGTGGCGACGATGTCGCAGAAGTCGCTGGTGCGCATCCAGGGCGAGGTCGACGCCGACTTCGCCGATGTCAAGAAGTCGCTCGAGAACCTCGACCAACTCGAAGACACCAACGTGCAGGACTACCTCATGCTCCAGGATTATCGCGCGGGGAAGTCCGAGTCGTTGGAGCCGCTCCTCGCGCGCGACCTCACGCTGCGCGACATGCTCGGCGGCAAGGCGAAACCGTCGGGCGAACAGCTCGAAAAGGCCCAGGTCGCCCTGCAGGGGCGGCTCGCCTCCATCGACGCCGTGCGCAAGCAATTGGACGCGCGCAAGGCGCTCCACACGAACCAAATCGCCGAAGTCGACGCGTTTCGCAACGAGATCGCGCAGCGCAACCGCACCGCGCGCCTGATGCTCATCTACTGGATGCGCTCGCACAGCAACCTCGCGCAAGGCGTTGCCATTCCGCCTGCCATCAACATGAGCGAGATCGTGGGCTCGAGCGCGAAGAAGGCGCTCAAAGCGATCCCGTGACGACGCGCGCGCGCTGACATGTCGCTCACGCTCCTCGCGATCGTCTTCGTGGTGCTGCTGTCGGCTGCGTACCGCCTCTACGGCGGTTGGGTTGCCCGGCAATTTTCGCTCGACGACGCGCGCGAAACCCCCGCGCACAAGCACACCGACGGCGTCGACTTCGTTCCCACGCGGCCGTTCTATCTGTTCGCGCAGCATTTCTCCGCCATCGCCGCGGCCGGCCCCATCGCGGGGCCCATCCTCGCCTGCCAGGCCTTCGGGTGGCTGCCTTGCCTCTTGTGGATCAGCTTGGGCGTGGTACTAATCGGCGCCGTGCACGACTTCTCGACCCTCGCCGCCAGCGTGCGCCACGGCGCGCGCTCGATCGCCGAGATCGCGCGCGAGCACTTGGGCACGCGCGCCGGCCGCGCGCTCATGGGCTTCATCTGGATCGCGCTCATCTACGTGATTGTCGCCTTCGCCGACATCACCGCGGCGACCTTCGTGGTCGGCACCGAGGAGCTGCAGCAGGGGAGCGTCGCGTTCAACCCCGGCGGCGCGGTCGCGATCGCGAGCGTGATGTACCTTGCGCTGTCGGTGGTTCTCGGCGTCGTGCAGCGATTCTTGAAGCCGCCGCTATGGCTCGCGACGGTGATCTTCGTGCCCGCCACGTTCGCGGTGGCGTGGATGGGGACGCACATGTCGCACGTGCTCGTCCTCGACCACAAGACGTGGGGCGTGCTGATTCTCGCGTACTGCGCGGTCGCGAGCGTGGTGCCGGTGTGGGCGCTCCTGCAGCCGCGCGGGTACTTGGGCGGCTTCGTCCTTTATAGCGCGCTCCTGGTGGGCGTGATCGGGCTCCTGTTCGGCGGCTATCAAGTCCAGCAGCCCGCGTTCAAGGGCTGGAACGTCGGCGGCATGACCGGGTCGCTGTTCCCGTTCCTCTTCGTCACCATCGCGTGCGGCGCGTGCTCCGGCTTCCACGGACTCGTGTGCTCGGGAACCACGTGCAAGCAGATCGAGAAGGAGTCGCACATCCGGCCCATCGGGTACGGCGCCATGCTGGCGGAAGGATTCGTCGCACTGATCGCGCTCACCACCATCATGATCGCGGCGCCCGGGTCGATCCAAGGCCTCGCGCCCGGCACCATCTACGGCAACGGCATCGGGCAATTCCTGACCCTCGTCATCGGTCAAGACAAGCTCGCGTTCGCCGTGACCTTCGGCGCCATGGCGTTCTCCACCTTCGTGTTCGACACCCTCGACGTGTCGATGCGACTCGGGCGCTATCTCCTGCAGGAATTGTTCGGCTGGCGCGGGCGCGTCGGCGCTGTGTTCGCGACGCTGGCCACCGTCGCGATTCCGTGCTACTTCATCGCCTTCGGAGAAAAAGGTACGTGGGTCAAGTTCTGGACCCTCTTCGGCGCGTCGAATCAACTGCTCGCCGCGCTCTCGCTCCTCGTCATCACGATGTGGCTGCACCAGTCGCGCAAACGCATCGCGTTCACGCTCGTCCCCATGCTCTTCGTGCTCAGCATTACTTTGTGGTCGCTCACCAAGCTCCTCGTCTCCAACCTGCGCGCCGCGCACGGCGTCGACATCGCGTTTATCAACGCGCTCGCGGCCGCCGCGCTCACGCTGCTCGCGCTCTTCTTGGTGGCATCGGCGCTGGTCAAGGTGCGGGAGGAGCGCCGCGCCGCGCCGGTGGCGCAGCCCGGCTAGACCGAAGCAGGAAATGGCAGGAATATTGCTTTACTCCCTTTCCACGCGCCGTCTATATTGCGCGTGACACCCGCGCAGCGCGACACGCGCGGGTGGCCGGGTCCATCGAACGAATGACGGGACCTTGCTTCGTGCAGGGTCCCTCTTTTTTTGTGTCGCGCAAGGAGCGTCGATGAGCGCGACCAAGACAGCGCCTCCCAGCAACGAGCGGGCCTGGTTGCAAGCGGTCGCACGCTACCGCCGCCCCCACCACGGTCGCAGCGCCTGGCAGCTCGTGAATACGCTCGTCCCGTACTTCGCAACCTGGTACTTGATGATTCGGTCGCTCGAAATCTCGTACTGGCTGACCCTCGCGCTCATTCCCATCGCTTCGGGTTTCCTGATTCGCTCCTTCATCATTTCGCACGATTGCGGGCACGGCGCTTTTTTCCGCTCGCGCAAGGCCAACACCATCACCGGCACCATCACCGCGCTGCTCGCGTTCACCCCCTACGACCAATGGCGCCACGAGCACGCCGTCCATCACGCGTCGGGCGGCGACCTCGACCATCGCGGTATCGGCGACATCTGGACCATGACCGTCGAGGAATACATCAAGGCGCCGCGGCTGCGGCGCTTCCGCTACCGGCTGCACCGCAGCCCCTGGATCATGCTGACCATCGGTCCGCTCCTGCAGTTCCTGGTGCTGCAACGCTTCGCGCGCCGGCCCATGTCGAAGCGCGAGCACTGGAGCATTCATCAGACCAATGCGCTGATCTTCGCGGTGGCCCTCACCATGTGCCTGACCATCGGCTGGAAGGCGTATCTCCTCATCCAGCTTCCCGTGATGCTCCTGGCCGGCGTCGCCGGCGTGTGGCTCTTCTACGTCCAGCACCAGTTCGAAGGCGTGCATTGGTCGCGCCACGACGAATGGGATTTCGCCACCGGCGCCGTGGAGGGCAGCTCGTACTACCACTTGCCTCGCCCGCTGCAGTGGATCACGGGCAGCATCGGCTTTCACCACATCCACCACTTGAGCCCGAAGATCCCGAATTACTATTTGGAGAAGTGCTACAAAGAGAACGCGACCTTCCAGAACGTGCAGCACATCACGCTCCGGTCGAGCCTGAAGTCGCTCAA
>CAZLLI010000164.1:0-4045 GCA_964560355.1 uncultured bacterium
CAGCACGCAGTCCATCATGTCGATTCCGCGCGCGACGGCGTCGATTAGGTCCAACGGCGTGCCCATGCCCATCAGGTAGCGCGGCCGCTCAACCGGCAGCAGAGCCGCGGTGTGCTCCGTGAGATCCCAGGTCGCGTCCTTGGTCTCGCCCACCGACAAGCCGCCGATCGCGTAGCCGGGAAAATCGAGCTCGACCAACTCGCGCGCCGAGCGCGCGCGCAGGTCTTCGTACTCGGCGCCCTGCACGATGCCGAACACCACCTGCTCGTAGCCGTGGCGGTCGAAGCGCGCGCCCACCGCGCGCCGCCCGCGCTTCGCCCACGCGGTGGTGAGCGCCACCGAGCGCTCGGCTTCCTTGCGCTCGCACGGAATGCCGCCGAAATAGTCGAAGCTCATCACGACGTCGGCGCCGATCTTCGCCTGCAGCTCCATCACCGCTTCGGGCGTGAAGACGTGCAGTGAGCCGTCGATGTGCGAGCGAAAGGTGACGCCGTCGTCATTCACCTTCATCAGCGACGCGAGCGAGAACACCTGGTAGCCGCCGCTATCGGTGAGGAGCGCGCCGTCCCAACCGGCGAAGCGGTGCAGTCCGCCCGCGCGCGCGATCAAATCGACGCCGGGGCGCAGATACAAGTGGTACGCATTCCCGAGAATGAGCCGCGCGCCCGTGTCCCACACGTCGCGGCTGGTGACGGCCTTGACCGCGCCCTGCGTTCCCACCGGCATGAACACCGGCGTCTCGAGCGACCCGTGGTCGGTGACGAGAACGCCCGCGCGCGCGCCGTGCGAACGCGCCTCCACTCGAAATGCGAACGGCATGGCGCTACTGTACCACGCGCGCGGGAAGCGGCGCCACTTGCCGCGCTACTGCTTCTTGGTGGTGTCACTCTTCGCGGGCGCGGGCGGCGGCGTTTCCTTCTTCTTGCCGATGCCCTGCAGCAGCCCCTTCACCTGGTCGGTCACCTGCTTGGTCGCCTCTTGCTTCCCTTGCTGCACCAAACCCTGCTGCAGCTTCGACTGGATCGCGGCCGCGTCGACGCCCACGCTCGGCTTCGCCACCGCGCCCGAAAGCTTGATCGGGAGCTCGAAGCGACCGCCCGCATTGAGCAGATACTTCGCCATGGGAACTTCGGCGACGAGGTCGTTGCTCAGCTTCTGCGACAGCGTGAGCGTGGTGTTCAAGTCCATGTTCTTGTCGAAGGAAAACCAGCCGCCGCCGGTGAGCGAGAAGTCCGACGACTTGAGGTGCAGATCGTTGGTGTTGAGCTTGCCGTCGGCGATGGTCATCTTGCCGGCGAGATTTTCGAACGCGGTCTGGTTCGCCGCGAACAACTTCGGGTTCTTGGCCTTGATGCGGTCGGTGAAGCCGGCCGGCACCATCGGCATCGACTGCACCGACGTGAACAGTTGCTGCGCGAGGTTGACATTCAGGAACGCGCCCTCGATGACGAGGGCACTCCCTTTGCCCGACAGCGTCTTCTGCAGCGCCTCCCAGTCTTTCCCCTGTCCGGCAATGTCGAGGTCGCCGCTGATACGCCCCACCAATACGTCGGCCAAGAGCGGCGACTTGTAACGGAAGTACTCGGCGAGGTTCACCTGCTCCACTTTGGTCGTGAAGTCGAACTTGGAAACCTTGGGCTCCATGGTCCCCGACCCACTCACCGTGCCGCCCATCGACTTGGCGCTGAAGCGATCGATGACCGACTTGTCGGGTGTGGCGCGCACGACCGCTTCCGCGTCGGTGTAATCGAGATTGGCGACGCATCCGCTCTTCGACGTGATCGTCATCGCCGTCTCGACCACCTTGGGCGCCTTCTCGGTCGCTTCGCCCTTCACCACCACGTCGCGGAAGACTTCGGGGCGCGGGAACGGCTTCGCGCCGGGCGCGGGCGCCTGCACGTCGAGGCGCGCCACTTCCGGCGACGTCACGTTGAAGCTCGAGTGCATGGGCGCGAACGACGACACGTCGGCGTCGACCTTGAACTTGCTCGACCCGATCGCGAAGGTCGCGTTGGGAACGCGCGCGGTCTTGGCGGTGAACTCGATCGTGGCGGCGCCGTTCGCAAGCGGCTTGGGCACGTTGACGATGGTGGCGCCCAAATTGGAAAGCGTCGCGGTGCCAGTGATGCTCGGCTCGACGCCGGGCTTGGGTGCGCCGCTCACGCGCACGCTCACCTTGGCGTCGCCCGTCGGCGCCATCGGCGCGAGCGCGGGCATGAGGTCCTTCCACGGCGCGATCGGCGTCGACCCGTCGAAGGAGAGGTTCATCGCTTCGTGATCCTTGAACGGCACGATGGTGCCGGACCCCTTCGCGTGGAGCGCGTGGAAGGTAACGTCGATCGCCGAAAGCTCGACACCTTGGTTCGGCGTTCCCTGCGGACGAAACGTCCCGCGGAAGGTCGCCTTCGCCGGAATTCCGGCCGCCTTCTTCATCTGCTCGGGCACTTCGACCGTCATTTGGGTGGCGTCGATCTCGCCGTCGAAACCGAGCGCGCTCATGACACCGTCGAAGTTCGCGCGCGCGGTCGCGGTGCCGCCGATCTTCGGCTGCGGCTTCTTCGCGTCCTTGGGCGGCGGCAATTTCAAATCGGCGAGGTTGAGCGCCTCCGCGGCCACGGTGCCCTTGACGCGCGCGTTCGCAAACACCTGCGTGGAATCGGCCGTGAAGTCGAAGGGACCGCCCGACGCGGTGAGCTTGATGTTGGGCTCCTGCGCGCCGAGGGCTGCGACGTCGACCACGAGTTCTTCGAGCATGGCCGCGCCGACGGTGCCGCCCAGCATCACGCGCGCGGCCACGTTGCCCTCTTGCGGCGGCACCGCGGGCTTGCCGTCCTTGGGCGCGGGCGCGAACGCCGCGAGCGCCGCGAACGTGGTCGGCTCCAAATTGATCGACGCCGAGAGCGGCGCCTTCGCAATCGCCTCCGGCGACGTGTCCGCGCCGATCGGACCCACCTCCGCCTCGACATTCACGTCCTGCTCCGCACCGAACACGGCGGCCGACAGTTGCGCCCGCATTTTGGAGGCGACGTTCACGTCCTTGGCCTGGAAGTCGATGTCGCGAATGGTGCGGTCCAAGCCTGTGACGCGGTCGACGTAGTGCACGGTGCCGTTTTCGATGTCGGCCACCGCGAGCACGAACGCCGCCTGTGAATTGCTCGCCGCACCACCGCCGCTCGCCGCATTCGCGCCGCCCGCCGCGCCCGACGCCGCCATCGACTTCTCGATCAGGCTCGTGAAGTTGAAACGCTTCGCGTCCAGCTTCACCACCGTGATGGCGGGGTCGTTCAAGATGAAGCGCTTCACTTCCACTTGTTTCTTCAGGAGCGGGAGCAGCTTCACGCTCACGCGAATGTCCTTGGCGGTGACGAACGGATCGGTTCCGACCGCGGGGTCCTCGCCCACCACGACGTCGGCGACGCGTGCGCCCAAGCCCGGCCACAGCGACACCCCCACGTCGCCGACCGAAATCTCGCGACCCGTCATCTGCTTCGCTTGCGCGAGCAGCTCGCCCTTCTTGCTGTTGATGATCTTGTCCAGGTTGGCGGCGACGACCGCGATCACCACGATCACGAGCGCGACCACGATACCGGCGGCGATGAGCAGCTTCTTCTTCATGCAAAAATCTCCCGGGAAGTCGCGGAGACGTTAACAAGGGCCCGGCTAAATCACAAGCATGGCGTCGCCGTAGCTATAGAAGCGGTACCCCCGCGATACCGCCTCCTTATATAGCGCGAGCGTGCGGGCGGTTCCCAGGAAGGCGCAAACCAGCATGAGCAGCGAGGACTTCGGTAGGTGGAAATTGGTCACCAGGCCGTCGATGGCGCGGAACTCGAAGCCCGGGTAGATGAAGAGGTCCGTCTCGCCGCGACGGTCCTCGAAGGGCTCCGCGAGCCAGCCCCTCCGCGCCACCGTCTCCAGCACCCGCGTCGTCGTCGTCCCCACCGCGATCACGCGGCGTCCGTCGCGCTTGGCGTCCGCGATCGCGCCCAGCGTCTCCGCGTCCACCGCGAAGGCTTCGCTCGCGAGCCGGTTCTCTTCCACCACC
>CAZLLI010000165.1:0-3989 GCA_964560355.1 uncultured bacterium
CCGCGTGTTCGTGTGCATCAAGGTCGACCGCGAGGAGCGCCCCGACATCGACCACGTCTACATGACGGTGTGCCAGATGATGACGGGGAGCGGCGGCTGGCCGCTGACGTTGTTGCTGACACCCGACCGCCGTCCCTTCTTCGCGGCGACGTACATTCCGAAGCCGGCCATGCTGTCGTTCATCCCGCGGGTCGAAGCGGCGTGGCGCGACAACCGCGACTCGGTGCTGGTCGACTCCGACAACGTGACCAAGGCGCTCGCGAGTGCGGTCGCCCCCGAAGCGGGCGGCGAGCTCGGGCTCGAGACCATGCGCGACGCGTTCCGCGGTTTCGTCGCCACCTTCGATTCGACCTACGGCGGCTTCGGCGCGCGCCCCAAGTTCCCGACCCCGCACAACCTCATGTTCCTCCTGCGCTACTGGAAGCGCACCGGCGACGCCAGCGCGCTCGCGATGGTGGAGAAGACGCTCGACCGTATGCGGCGCGGCGGCATGTTCGACCAAGTCGGATTCGGGTTCCACCGCTACGCGACCGATGCGCAGTGGCTGGTGCCGCACTTCGAGAAGATGCTGTACGACCAAGCGCTGCTCTTGCTCGCGTACACGGAGGCGTACCAGGCCACGCGCAACGAGTCGTATCGCCGCACCGCGCTCGAGGTCGCCGAGTACGTGATGCGCGACTTGTCGGCGCCGGAGGGCGGGTTCTATTCCGCGGAGGACGCGGACAGCGAAGGGGAAGAAGGGAAGTTCTACCTGTGGACGCGCGCGCAGCTGGACGACGTGCTGGGCGCAGACGCCGGCTTCGCGGCCGACCTATTCGGCGTCGAGGACGACGGCAACTTCACGGAGGAGGCGAGCGGGCACCGCTCGGGCGCCAACATTCTGTACCGCCCGCGCACCGACGCGGAAAGCGCGCGCGTCGCCGGAATCTCCGAAGACGCGCTGCGCACCCGCGTGGAATCGGTGCGCGCGCGCCTGTTCGCCGCGCGCGCATCGCGCGTGCGCCCGCACCTCGACGACAAGGTGCTCACCGATTGGAACGGCCTCATGATCGGCGCGCTCGCGCGCAGCGGGCGGGTGCTCGGGGAACCGGGCCTGGTCGCGCGCGCGCGCGCGGCGGCGCGCTTCGTGGACGCGACGCTGGTCGCGAACAACGGGACGCTGCGCCATCGCTACCGCGACGGTGAAGCCGCCATCGACGGCATGCTGGACGACTACGCGTTCTGGACCTGGGGACTGCTCGAGCTCTACGAAGCGACCTTCGAGGTGGCGTACCTCGCGGGAGCGGTGCGCACCGCGGAGCGCATGGACGAGCGCTTCGCCGACGTGCGCGGCGGGTACTTCATGGCCGCGCAGGGGAGCGACCTCATCGTGCGCGCGAAGGAGATGTACGACGGCGCCGTGCCGTCGGGCAACTCGGTCGCGATGCTGAACCTCGCCCGCCTCGCGCGCTTCACGGGCGACATGCGCTTCGACGCCAAGGCGCGCGCGACGGGCGCCGCCTTCGCCGCGCAGGTGACGCGGCTCCCGATGGCGCACGCCTTCGCGATGACGGCGGTCGACTTCTTGGTGGGTCCGAGCTTCGAGGTGGTGGTGGCGGGGTCGCCCGGAGCCGCGGATACGCGCGCGATGCTCGCCGCCGTCGACCGGCCCTTCGTCCCCAACAAGGTCGTGGTGCTGCGGCCGAACGACGACCCCAAGGCGGTCGCCGCCGTGGCGCCGTACACGCGCGACCAGGTCGCGGTGGGCGGGGTCGCGACGGCGTACGTGTGCCGAAACTTCGCCTGCGACCTTCCGACCACTTCGCCCGACGACGTCTTCGTGCGATTGGGCGGCGACGTTCGCTAACCTCCCAAGGTTCCCCTTGACATGGGTTTTCGAAACGCGCTATCGTCGCCCGACGCTTTGTGAATCCTCGCACAAAGCGGCTCCCGAAGTTAATTTAAAACAGCTCAACGACTTCCTTGTTGGAACGGACCACGAAGACGATCCGCCTCGCGCTGTCGCTTTGCGCCGCAACGATGCTGGCCGCATCCGCGTCCTGGTCATCGCCGGAACGCGCGCCGCTCGATCCATTGAAGATCGGGCTCACCGAGCACCTCGGTGACAAGGCCAACACCGATTTGCGCTTCGTGGCGGAGAACGGCGACACCGTCACCCTCAAGGACCTCGTCGACCGGCCCATGCTGGTCTCCCTCGTCTACTATACGTGCCCGTCGATTTGCCGGCCGCTCTTGAACGAAGTCGCCGACATGCTCGGCAAACTCGAGAAGGTCGACATGCAGCCGGGCCGCGACTATCGCATGCTGACCATCAGCTTCGACGAGACCGACAGCCCCGAAGGATCGACGCGCCTCAAGGACGAGTACTACCGCAAGCTCCCCGACGGTTTTCCGCGCGACTCGTGGACCTTTTTGACCGCCGACTCGGCGACCATCGCCGCGTTCACGCAGTCGGTCGGCTTCGGATTCCAGCGCGCGGCGACCGATTTCGCGCACCCGACCACGCTGGTCGTGCTCGCGCCCGACGGCAAGATCACGCGTTACCTCACCGGCTCCGAGTACCTCCCGCTCGACATCAAGATGGCGCTGATCGAAGCGCGCGAGGGACGCATCGGCGCGACCGTCGTCAAGTTCTACAAATTCTGTTTCAGCTACGACCCCAGCGGCGAGAAGTTCGTGCTCAAGACGACGCGCATCGTCGGGTTGAGCACGCTCGCGGGTGTGGCCGGCATCGTTCTGTTCGTCAGCGCGGCGAATCGACGCCGCGAAAAGAAGGTGCAATAGTATGAGTCGTGAGGCCGCATCCGGGGGCCACGGCGCGCCGGTCCACCACGGTACGGTGCCGAACGTCGCCGACGTCAGCTTCTACGAAGCCAAGGGTCGCTGGTCGGGAATTTTCTCGTGGATCTTCTCGACCGACCACAAGCGCATCGGCTTGATGTACCTGGCCCTCATGCTGACGTACTTCACGGTCGGCATGTCGCTCGGGTTCTTGATTCGACTCGAGCTGATCGCGCCCGGCAAGACCATCGTCACCGCGCAGACCTACAACGCCATCTTCACCATGCACGGGGTGATCATGGTGTTCCTGTTCGTGGTGCCGGGACTCTCGGCGTCGCTCGGGAATTTCTTCCTGCCGATCATGATCGGTGCCAAGGACGTGCAGTTCCCGCGCATCAACCTGTTCTCGTGGTGGTTGTTCGTGGCGGGGGCGCTGCTGGCGGTGACCGCACTCCTAACCGGCGGCGGCCCGCCCGACACTGGCTGGACCTTCTACGCCCCCTACAGCGTTCGCACCGGCACCAACGTCACGCTGGCCGCGTTCGCGATCTTCGTGCTGGGATTCTCGTCGATTCTCACCGGGCTCAATTTCGTCACCACCGTGCACCGCATGCGCGCGCCCGGCATGACCTTCTTCCGCATGCCGCTGTTCGTGTGGTCGCTGTACGCGACGGGTTGGCTCCAGATCGTCGCCACCCCGGTGGTCGGGATCACGCTCGTGCTCATCATGGTCGAGCGCTCGTTCGGCATCGGCGTGTTCGACCCGGTCAAGGGCGGCGACCCCATCCTGTACCAGCACCTGTTCTGGATCTACTCGCACCCCGCGGTCTACATCATGATCCTGCCCGCGCTCGGTGCCATCTCAGACATCATCGCCGTGCACACGCGGCGTACCATCTTCGGCTACGGCTTCATCGCGATGTCGAGCGTCGCCATCGCGCTGTTCGGCTCGGTGGTGTGGGCGCACCACATGTTCATCAGCGGGCAGAGCCTGGTGGCGAACTTCGTGTTCTCGCTCTTGACCATGGTGGTCGCCATCCCGAGCGCAATCAAGGTCTTCAACTGGGTGGCTACCTTATATAAGGGGTCGATCCAGCTCGAGACGCCGATGCTGTACGCGCTCGCGTTCATCTTCTTGTTCATGATCGGCGGCTTCACCGGCATGATGATCGGCGTGCTGTCGGTCGACGTGCACGTGCACGACACCT
>CAZLLI010000166.1:0-3980 GCA_964560355.1 uncultured bacterium
GCGGGAAGCAACAACCCCGTCTTCATGCTCGACGAAATCGACAAGCTCGGCGCCGACTTCCGCGGCGACCCGGCCGCGGCGCTCCTCGAAGTTCTCGACCCGGCGCAGAACGACACCTTCGAGGACCACTATCTCAACATTCCCTTCGACCTCTCGAAGGTGCTCTTCATCGCCACCGCGAACGTGCTCGACTCGGTGCCGCGCCCGCTGCTCGACCGCATGGAAGTGATCGAGCTCCCGGGCTACATCACCATGGACAAGGTGGAGATCGCGAAGAAGTATCTCCTTCCTCGCCAGATGGACGACAACGGGATCCCGACCAAGTTGCTGAAGGTGAGCGACGACGCGCTGCGCCACATCATTCGTCATTACACGCGCGAAGCGGGCGTGCGCGAATTGGAGCGCAAGCTCGGCGGCATTTGTCGCAAGCTCGCGCGCCGGCTGGCGGGCGGCAACAAGCGCGCGGTCAAGATCACGGCCAAGAATGTGGACGAGTTCCTCGGACAAGAGGAGTACCACAGCGAGATCGCGCGCAAGCGGCCGATGGTGGGAGTGGTGACGGGGTTGGCGAAGACCTTCGACGGCGGCGAGATTCTCTTCATCGAAGCGGTGAAGATGAAAGGCCACGGCCACCTGCGACTGACCGGCCAGCTCGGCGGCGTCATGCGCGAGAGCGCGGAGGCGGCGCTCTCCTACGTCGCGTCGCACTATTTGACGAAGGCGCCCGACAAGGAGTTCTTCTCGAAGTACGACATCCACATCCACGTCCCCGCGGGCGCGGTGCCCAAGGACGGGCCCAGCGCGGGGGTGGCCATCGCCACCACGATCATGTCGCTCCTCTATGACCGGCCGTCCCGCAACGACGTCGCCATGACCGGGGAACTGACCCTGACAGGCCAGGTTCTGGCCATCGGGGGTTTGAAGGACAAGGTCATCGCTGCCCACCGGGCTGGCATCAAGACGGTCCTGTTCCCGGAGGCGAACAAGCGCGACCTGGACGAAATCCCGGACATCATCAAGAAAGACTTGAAGTTGATCCCCATCCACCGCGCCTCCGAGGCCATCGACAAGACCTTGGTAGCGGACTGATTGGCCCTTATCTTGCTGTAGTTACGTCGATTCCACCGTCAGGCCGGGAGCCGGACTCAACGGAGACGCAGCGTGTCTACCACCACCCTTACCCAGCGACGCGACCAGATGGTCGGCATGTTGACCCCGCTGTTCTCGCGCATGGCGGGTCACGCGAGCTTTTCGCTGCCGGGTGACATCAACAACCAGAGCCGCGTCCTCGTGGTCGACTCGGGCGACCTCACCGAGCTCCTCTTCTTCGCACCCGTTCTCAATCATCTCAAGCGCCGCTACCCGGGCATGCGCGTCACCGTGTTGGTGCGCGAGGGCAACGGCGAATTGATTCGGACCCTCGAGCCCATCAACGAGATGATCAGCTACGAGCCCGAGCACCTGTCGCTCTTGTCGAGCACGTACTTCGCGCTGTTGCGTCGCATCAAGGGACGCGGATTCGACATCGTGTTCTTGCTGGGGCACGAGTTCAGCTTCGCGCGCTCGCTGGTGGCTCTAATGTCGAAGGCGCGCTTGCGCATCGGGTACCAGCAGACCTTCACCTATCCGTTCGTCAACTGCGAGATTCGCAACTCGCGCAACGTCCAGTACGAAGCGCCGCGCGCGCTGTCGTACTTGAGCGTGTTGGGGCAGAGCGCGGTCGAATCGATCCCGGCCTGGAAGCTCCCCGAAGCCGACGTGCGCTGGGCGACGCAGATGATTCACTTCCGGAGTCCCAACAAGGACACCATGCTGATCGCGGTCGACCCCGGCCTCGGCAAGGGCAATCACCGCCTCGTCGACGCCGCGCTCGCGCACGTCGCGAGCGAAGTCGCGCGACGCCACGGCGCCAAGCTCATGCTGCTCTCCAACAACCTCGACGCCAAGAGCCTGGCGCGCTTCCGCGCCATGCTGAAGGGCTCCGTGGTCGACATCGAGCCGCGCAACGTCAAGGAAGCGCTTGCGCTCTTGAGTCGCGCGAGTCTAGTCTTGGCGGGGAACACCGATTACTTCCACTTCGCGGTGAGCATGCGACTGCCGACGATCGGGTTCTTCACGCGCTTCGATGCCGCCAACTGGTTTCCAAAATCCGCCCCGTGGGTGCAGATCATCCAGGGCGTGCGCGGCCAGCAGGTCTCGGTGGACGAGGTCTGCTCCAAGATCGAGACCCTCCTCCACCTCACGCAGCGCTAGCGCGGACGCCCCGCGGGTGTCATATTCTCGGCTACCCCGGCCCCGGCCGGCCCCGACTCCATGAGTACCTATCGACGACTCCTCGCCTACGTCCGCCCGTACTGGCCGCGGATGCTGGCGCTTTCGGTCACCATCGCCCTGTTCGCGTCGCTCTCGGGCGTGTCGCTGACGCTGATCCCCCCCTTCCTGCGCGTGATTCTGGAGCGCGACGCGCCCGCCGCGAGCGCGCCCGGCGAGGTCAAGGAAGGCCTCCCGCTCCCGCACTTCGTCGAAGAGACGCGGGTCCAGCTGAAGACGTCGTTCGAGACCTGGATGTACGCGGGCGACGCCAACGAGCGCCTCGCGCGCTTCATTTGGCTTTTGATCTGCTTGATGATCGCGAAGAACATCTTCGGCTACGTGCAGACTTACTTCACCGAGTACCTGGAGCAGCGCGTGCTGTACCGAATACGCCGCGACGTCTACGGGCACATCCTCGACTTGCCGCTGTCGTATTTCGACCGCGAGCGCGCCGGCCACTTGATCTCCAAAGTCACCAACGACGTCTCCATGCTGCGCGGGGCCGTCATCGGCGTGTTCGGGAGCGTGCTGCGCAACCTGCTCATGACCCTGCTCGCGCTCGCGATCCTGCTCACGGTGTCGTGGCGGCTCACCTTGCTGGTGCTGTGCATCGTGCCGCTCAACGTGCTCCTCATCGACTGGGTGGGGCGCAAGCTCAAGCGGCGCAGCCACCGCGCGCAGGAGGGCATGGCCGACATGACCGCGAGCCTGGAGGAGACCATCTCGGGCGTGCGCGTGGTCAAGGCCTTCGACACCCGCTCGCGCGAAGAGGAGCGCTTCGGACGCCACAGCCACCGCCACATGATGCACTACATCAAGATGCAGATGTACGGCGCGCTGTCGGCGCCGACGTCGGAGCTCTTGGGAACGGTCTCGTTCGCGATCGTGCTGTGGTACGGCGGCCAGCGCGTCATCGACGGCGGCCTCGCGGCGGAGAACCTGGTCATGTTCGTCGCCGCCATGCTGTTCGTGGTGAGCCCGCTCAAGAACTTGAGCCGGCTGACCGCGGTGGTGCAGCAGGCGACGGCGTCGGCGCAGCGCGTTTTCGACCTGCTCGACGTGGCCAAGGAGCACCAGGGGGAGGGCACCCGCGCGGCGGCGTTCGCGAACGAGGTGCGCTTCGAGAACGTGTCGTTCGAGTACGTGGCGGGCGAAACGGTCCTGCGCGAGGTGAGCTTCGCCGCCCGCAAGGGCGAAGTCGTCGCCATCGTGGGGTCGAGCGGGGCGGGGAAGACGACGCTGGTCGACCTCATCCCGCGCTTCTATTCGCCGACGTCGGGGCGCATCACCATCGACGGCGTCGACGCGCGCGAATTTTCGCTCTCGTCTTTGCGTGCGCTCATGGGCATCGTCACCCAGGAGACGATTCTGTTCAACGACTCCATCTATAACAACGTCGCGTACGGGAGCCCGCGCGCGACGCGCGAAGACGTCGAGCGGGCCGCGCGCGCGGCCAACGCGCACGACTTCATCGTGGGCTTTCCGGACGGCTACGACACCGTGGTGGGCGACCGCGGCGCCCAGCTCTCGGGCGGGCAGCGCCAGCGCCTCGCCATCGCGCGCGCCATCCTGCGCGACCCGGCCATCCTGATCTTCGACGAAGCCACCAGCGCGCTCGACAGCGAGAGCGAGCGCCTGGTGCAGGAAGCGATGGAGCGACTGTTCGC
>CAZLLI010000167.1:0-3824 GCA_964560355.1 uncultured bacterium
GCGCGCAGGTCCTTGACCACGCCCGCCAGCAAGTCCTTGGCCGGCGACGACGCGAAGCGCGCCAGCGAGTCGGCGGCGCGGTCGAGGTGGCGGTCGATGGCCTGGTGGGTCTGCGCGATGGCGCCGTACTCGAGGCACAGCCCCACGATGAAGCGCTCGTGCTCGGGCTTGAAGTCGCCCGCTTCGATGATGCGCACGAGCCGCTCGCGGTGGCCGTCCTTGAGCGCGCCCAGCACACGAATCATGGGCAGCGCAAGGTACCCGTTGCGCAGGTCGCAGTCGTAGGAGCGCTGCGGATTGTCGAGCATGTCGTCCATGTCGTCGATCATCTGGAAGGCCATGCCCAGGTTCCATCCGAAGTGGCCCAGCGCGTCGGCGAACTCGGTGCCGCGCGCGAGCGCACCCGCCTTGCACGAGAGCGCGAACAGCGACGCGCTCTTCTCCGAGATGATTTCGTAGTACTGCGCGTCGTTGAGCGCGAAGTCGAACTTGTGCGTCGTCTCCAAGCTTTCGCCGCGCACCAGCGTGCGCAGGGTGCGAATGAACTCCGGCATGGCGGTGTGCACGCCGCTGCGGTGCACCAAGTCGAGTGCTTCCGCCAGCGCGAAGTCGCCCGTCAGCACGGAGGCGTAGTTGCCGTACTTGAGGCGCGCGGACAGCTTGGCGCGCCGGGTGTCGACTTCGTCGATGACGTCGTCGTGGAAGAGCGTGGCGAGGTGGACGAGCTCGACCGCGCCCGCGAGCTGGATCAGCGATTCGTCGATGTCGTCGAGCAGGCCGCCGTCGGGTGCCTTCGCGGACAGGACGAGCAGGATGGGGCGCAGGCGCTTGCCGCCGTTGTTGAAGCTCTCGAGCGCGATGTTCGCCTCGCGGAGCTGGTTGTCCTTGATTCGTTCGACGACGATTGCGTTGCAGCGGTCGATGATGTCGCGGAGCACGTCGTACTTCTTCAGCGCGTGGATCATGGGTCCCTTTCTATAACAGAGTGTCCTTGACCCGGATCACCCGGGCCAGACTCTTGGGGTCCGCCTCTCCGCCGGCGAACGCGTGGAATATCGCGTTGACGAAGTCCATGTGGCGTTTGAGTTCTTCGAGCTTTTGCGCGGTGGCGGCGTCGCGCGCATCGTTGGCCGCGGCCAGCGCCTTCTCCACCGTCTCCATGGCCGGGTCGAGCTCCTTGCGCTTCTTCGCGAGCGCGAGCAGCTTCGCGACCTTGGTGATGTCGTCTTCGGCCGTGTAGTAATCCTTGCGCTCGCCGCGCACGATCACCTTGTGCACGACGCCCAAGTCGAGCAGTCCGCGCACGTTGGTGCTGATGTTGCTGCGGCTGGTGGCGAGCTTGCTCGACATGGCTTCGAGTGTCAGCGGCGTCGCGCTCACATACAAAAGCGCGTAGATCTCCGCCATCATCTTGCTGATGCCCCACGACGGGCCCAGCCGGCCCCAGCCTTCGATGAAGATGTCGTGCGTCGAAACGCGTCGAGCGTTCATGTATCTATGTGAAAAAGAGGATGATTACAGAATGTTCTGAACGGTCCGAATTTAAAGACGAACGCGGGTGGAGTGTCAAGCCTCCATTCCAAGCGTGCGCGCGAATGCTGTGGATAACGCTACTTCTTCGTCTTCAAGCGCTCGATGCGGCGCTTGAGCCACGGATCGTCGGGCGCGAGCGCGATCGCCTTGTCGAAATTGGTCATGGCCGCGGTGGTGTCGCCCTGCGCTAGGTAGGTTTCGCCTATGCGGGCGTAGGTGCCGGCCGAGTCCTTGAAGTAGACCAGGTTCTCGTTGAGCAGCGCGAGCGCCGAGCCGGCGCGCGTGGGGTCGTGCGAGAGACCTTCCGCGATCGAGATGAGCGACCACTCGCCGAAGTCGTAGGTGGCGCGGCCGTAGTACTCGTCGCGCAGCCGGCGGTAGAGCGTGAGCGTGGAGTCGACGCCGTGCGCGTCGAGCTCGGCGAGCAGCGCGTGCTCGAGTGTCTCCGGGATGCGGTTGCCGTGGTGGCAGGTGTAGCAGGTGACGTCGAGGTGCTGGGGCCGCATGGCGCCGATGTCGGTTTGCAGCGTGGCGTTGATGGTCTTCGTCATCGACATCATCGCGCGCGCGATGCGCTTGGTCTCCTTGTCGTCGGACGCGAAGTCGACCTTGGAGAGATCGAGCGCGTCGTCGCCCTTGTGGCAGTGCACGCAGCGCACGTTGAGCGAGGTCGAAAAGCCGCGCATCACGCGCACGAGATCCTGCTTCTGGACGTCCTTCGGCAGCACCTTGAGGTTGGTGAAGGTGTCGGGAATCTGGGCGCGCGACGAAGACGCGAACGCGCAGACGACGACGGCCACCGCGACGGCGAGGCGACGAGACGACATGGGGCGCTCCTTTCCAGGGTCGTGGGGAAGCGCCTATTGAACGCGGAAGCGCGTCCCTAGTCAAGCGTGGTGCGCGTGCGCGTCGCGTGGTAGATTCGGGAACCATGAACGTATCGAGCTTCGCGAGCGCACTCTACGGCGAGGCGCGCGGCTACCGTCGCTGGTCGATCCGTCGTCGCGTCGACGCCAACCAGCGCTTGTCGCACGACGCGCTCGCGCGCATGAACGAGCGCGAGTTCACGGCCCACGTCGAGCGCTCGCTCGCTCGCTTTCCGTTCTACGCCGAGCGCGTGAAGGCGCACCGCGGTTCGCTCCCGAAAGCGGGCGCGCCGATCGACTCCGCGGAGCTCCCGGTGTGGACGCGCCACGACCAGCGCGAGTTCTTCGCGCAGCAAGCGCGCCCCGCCGACTCCATGTTCGCGCACCAAACCAGCGGGTCGACGTCGCTGCCGGTGCGCTTCCACATCACGCGCGAGAGCTGGGAGTGGCGCAACGCCATCGTCGACCGCGCGTACCGGTGGGCGCAGGCGGAAGAAGGTCGCAAGAGCCTCTACGTGTGGGCGGCCGACCAGGTGAAGCCGCCGCTCGCCCAGCGCATCAAGCACGGCGCGCACATGCGGCTCCAGCGCCGCGTGCAGTTCGACGCCTTCCAGCAGATGGGAGACGCGGAGCGCGAGGCGTGCATTCGGCTCATCAATTCGTTCCGGCCCCACGCGATCGTGGGGTACAGCGGCCAGCTGGTCGACATCGCGCGCTATGCGCGCGACCACGCGGGGCTGCTCGCGTGGAGGGCGAAGACGCTGGTCAACGCGGCGGAAGGACTGCAGCCCGGGCAGCGCGAGCTCTTGCAGCAAATTCTGGTGGACGAAGTGTTCCTATCGTACGGGTGCCGCGAATTCATGAGCATCGGGATGGAGTGCAACCGCCACGTCGGCTATCACCTCAACACCGACAATCTCCGTGTCGAAGTGGTGGGCGACGACGGCGCGCCGGTCGCGCCGGGTACCGAGGGGCGCGTCGTCGTCACCGACTTCCACAACGCGGCGACGCCGTTCATCCGCTACGAGATCGGCGACGTGGGCGTCATGGCCCCGCCGAACGAACGCTGCGCGTGCGGGCTCCCGTTCCCGCTCCTGGTCTCCGTCGACGGACGTTTGCAGGACGTCGTACAAACTTTGAATGGCCCCATCAGCGGCTTGTATGTGACCTACACCATGCGCCAGTTCGACGACTGGATCGAAGGCTATCAGGTGATCCAGGACGCAACGGATCGGGTGACGATTCGCCTCCTCACCAAGAGCGAGTTCACGCCCGAGCGCTTGGCGCCGGTCGAGGCGCTCCTGCGCAAGAAGCTCGGCGACGGCATGCGCATCGAGTTCGAGCGCGCGACCGAATTGACGCGCCGCCGCAGCGGCAAGGTGGCCCTGGTGATCTCGTCCCTCGGGGAAACTCGGGGCGCGGGCC
>CAZLLI010000168.1:0-3814 GCA_964560355.1 uncultured bacterium
CACTCGATACACTTGCGAAACTCCTGCACGCGGTCGACGTCTTCCTGGTAGTAGGTGAAATCGGCGTTGGGAGCGGGCGTGAAGGGCGTGATGCGCTTGTTGACTTCGTAGTTCCACTTCACGTCGGTGACGAGATCCTTGATGTGCGGGAAGCTCTTGATGGGGTGGACGACGACGGGCTGCGAGGTGTCGAGATCGTCCAGGCGCGTCTTACACATCAGGCGCGGCTTGCCGTTCACTTCCGCGCTGCACGAGCCGCACTTCGCGGCCTTGCAGTTCCAGCGCACGGACAGGTCGGGCGCCTGCTTGGCCTGGATGTTGAGCACGGCGTCGAGCACGACCCAGCCGGTTTCGGCCGCGACCTGGTACTCGACTTCCTTGGCGGCGTCGCCCTCCCCGCGCAGGATGCGGAAGGTGACGTCGTGGCCCTTGGTCATTCGGCTCATCGTTCGTAATTCCTTTCGCGCTTAGGCGGCGTCGACGATCGCCTTCAGGTCGGCCGGCATCGTCGGCTTGTCGATCACGCCCACGCTCAATTGTCCGTCGACCCACTTCGCGCAGCTGTTGACCGACTCCCAGTGACCGCCGCTGTCGGTCTTCGGAAAGTCGAGGCGCGTGTGCGCGCCGCGCGATTCTTCGCGCTGCAGCGCCGCGCGCGCGACCACTTCCGCGATCTGCAGCATGTTGACCATGTCCCACGCCATGTGCCAGCCCGGGTTGTACATGCGCGAGCCCTCGACGCGCGCGCCGCGCAGCTTCTCGTTCATGCCCGGGAACGACGCGATCGCTTTCTTGAGATCGTCGCCCGTGCGCATGATGCCGACGTTGTCGGACATCATGTCTTGCAATTCGAAGTGGACGTCGTAGGGCGTGTGCGACGCCTTCGATTCGAACGGGCGCAAGAGGTCCTTTTCGACGCGCTTGATCTGTCCCTCATCGAAGCCGACGCGCTCCTTGTGGTCGTGCGCGAAGTGCGCAGCGCCTTCGCCCGCGCGCTTGCCGAACACCAACAAATCGGAGAGCGAGTTGCCGCCCAGCCGGTTGCCGCCGTGCATGCCGCCCGAGCACTCGCCGCACGCGAACAACCCCGGCACCGTCGCCGCGCCCGACTCCGGCACCACGCGAATGCCGCCCATCACGTAGTGCATGGTGGGCCCGATCTCCATCGGCGAGGTCGTGATGTCGACGTCGGCGAGATCCTTGAATTGGTGGTACATGCTCGGGAGCTTCTTCTTGATGTACTCCGCGTCCTTGTGGCTGATGTCGAGCCAGACACCGCCGTGCGGCGTGCCGCGGCCCTCCTTCACCTCGGTGTAGATGGCCTTCGCGACCAGGTCGCGCGTCGAGAGCTCCATGCGCTTGGGGTCGTAGCGCTCCATGAAGCGCTCGCCCTTGGAATTCTTGAGCAGGCCGCCTTCGCCGCGCACCGCTTCGGTGACGAGGATGCCCTTCACGCCCGGCGGCCACACCATTCCCGTCGGGTGGAACTGCACGAACTCCATGTCGATCAATTCGGCGCCGGCGCGCAGCGCGAGCGCGTGTCCGTCGGCGGTGTACTCCCACGAATTCGAGGTGACGCGGAACATCTTCCCGATGCCGCCCGTCGCCATCACCACCGCCTTGGCCTTGAACACGACGAACTTGCCGGTTTCGCGCCAGTAGCCGAAGGCACCCACGACGCGCCCGCCGTCTTTCAGCAGCTCGACGATCGTGCACTCCATGAACACGTCGATGCCTTGGTGCACGCCCTTGTCCTGCAGCGTGCGAATCATCTCGAGGCCGGTGCGGTCGCCGACGTGCGCGAGGCGCTTGTAGGTGTGGCCGCCGAACGCGCGCTGGTTGATCTTGCCTTCCGGCGTGCGGTCAAAAACCGCGCCCCACCGTTCCAGCTCGAGTGCGCGCTCCGGCGATTCCTGCGCGTGCAGCTGCTGCATGCGCCAGTTGCCCATGTACTTTCCGCCCAACACGGTGTCGCGGAAGTGCGTCTGCCAGTTGTCGGACTTGTCGACGTTGGCGAGTGCGCACGCCATGCCGCCCTCGGCCATGACGGTGTGCGCCTTGCCCAAGAGCGACTTGCACACCAGCGCGGTCTTGGCGCCGAGCGCCGACGACTCGATGGCCGCGCGCAGACCGGCGCCGCCGGCGCCGATCACGATCACGTCGTATTCGTGGGTTTGGTAGTCGGACATATCAATGAATCACGCGCAGCGGCGTGCTCCACGTGTTGGGGTCGGTAACGATGCCGCTCGCGACCAAGCGGATGTAGACGTCGGACAGCGCGACCGAGAAGAGGCTCATCCACGCCCACTTCTTGTGGTCTGAGTTGAACACGCTCACGCGGTCCCACGCGCTCTTGTTGGCGCGCGCGCACGAGAAGCAGTCGAGGCGGCCGCCCACGAAGTGGCGCAGCGAGTGGCAGCCGAAGCTGTACATCATGAGCAGGAACGCGTTGACGGTGAGAATGATCGAACCCAGCCCGATCCCCCACTCGCCTTCGTAGCGGAACGACTTGATGGCGCCGATCCACAGGAACACGTTCAGCACCAGCGCGAAGAACAGGAAGAACCGGTGCAGGTTCATGATCGTGAACGGGAACTTCGACTCGCCGCGGAAATTCTTGCTGGTGTAGCCCGTCACCGCACACGCGGGCGGATTCATGAAGAACGCCTTGTAGTACGCGCCGCGGTAGTAGTAGCACGTCGCGCGAAATCCGAGCGGCGCCCACAGGATCAGGATGGCAGGCGAAAACGGCCACCAGCTCGGCTTCAAGAGCGGCTCGTAGAAGGGCGACAGGTACGGCCCCACTTCGAACTTGGTCTGGAGCAAGACTGCGGAGACGGTGGAGTAGATACCGAACGCGGTGAGAATTCCGGCCACGAGCGCGGGCTCGACCCACCACTTGTCTTTGCGCAGCGTGGCGAAGAAACCCTGCTTGCCGATGGTCACCGGATGCGACATGGAGTCCTCCCGATGGTCGCGTGGCGAATCACTGGAATCGTCTCGATGGTGGTCGGGTTTGCGTGGAAACCAATGCGAACGAGCGGCGGCCGTTCGATTCGCAGTGTGCCACAACTGAAAAGGTCGAGCAAGCAGTTTCTAACTCGGCAACTTTGGGCCCCGCTTGGGATTACGGCCTCCGCGACGACGCCCTTGACTTCGTTTCGCGACGCTGTGAAACTTTTCCGCATCGGATTTGTAAGCGCTCTTCGTAGATGCCGACAGAGCGGGATCGCAGTCGGTTTCTCACCGTCGTGTTTGTGTTTCGGAAAGAAGGAGGAGTTTGTATGAAGCGCGTTTTGTGTACCTTGGCGATCATGATGATCGCGACCGCCGCCTTCGCGGGTCAAGAACTGACCCCGCAGCAGGCGTGGGACAAGATGGTCAATTGCCCCGTGTGCTCGGCGTGGAACCAGGACCCCGCGCTCGGCCCCACCCTGCGCTACGACATCTCGCAGACCAAGAACGGGTTCGTCGAGATCTTCCAGACCAACAATGACGCCATGAAGCCGGCGTTCGACAAGGCCGAGGCCGAGTGCGAGCGCCGCGTCGCTACCATCCCCACCATGAGCGCCGCCGACAAGGCCAAGCTGTGCCCGTTCTGCACGGCGCACGTGACGCTGTCGCAGCACAAGGATGTGTCGGTCGAGAACGCGCCGACCAGCATGGGCTTCGCGAGCGTGGGCTGGGCGACGTCACCCGACGGCATCAAGGCGCTGCACGACTACGCGGCTGCGTGCAAGAAGCAGTCGGACCTGATCCAGCAGGCGTCGATGGAGATGCAGAAGCAGGGCGCCGTGCAGAAGGCGAAGATGTA
>CAZLLI010000169.1:0-3803 GCA_964560355.1 uncultured bacterium
AGCGCGTGGAAGAGGGCTTCGCCGCCGGTCTTGAAGGGACCGCGGATGGGAGCGCGCGGCGAAACGCCGCGCGCCGCGATCAGCTCGGCGACGACGCGTCCGGCGTCGGCGATGCCGCACAGCTCGCGCGGCGCGAACGAAGCGAGGAACACGGCCGCGACCGCACCGGCGTCCGCGCGCGTGAGCGCCTGCGTCGCCGCGTCCGCGGCCAGCGTCGCGTAGTCGGCGTCGTGGCGGCCGACGCGCGTCATCGCGGCGGTTTTGACCTTGATTTCCGGCACGGTTTCGAGGATAAATAAGCCCCAATTTCCCTGTCAATTTCTGGAGTGGAATTTTCGCATGATCCACCGCGTCGCCGTCGCCGCCTTGCTTGCGGGCCTTGCCGCGCAAGCGCTCAAGGTCCTCATCGAATTGGTGCGCACGCGACGCTTGAACCTCCTGCGCTTCTTCGACAACGGCGGCATGCCGTCGTCGCATACCGCACTCGTCACCACGCTCACGATCGGCATCGGGCGCTACGCCGGCGTGGGGTCGTCGCTGTTCGCGGTGACGCTGCTGTTCAGTCTCTACTTCATGTTCGAAGCCGCCGGGCTGCGGCAGGAGGTGGGCAACCAGGCCCGCGTCCTGAACGACCTGGTCGACGAAATGCGCAGCACCCACCACGTCGACCCTAAACGGCTCAAGGAGCTGGTGGGGCATACATGGGGTGAGGTGGTGGGCGGGTTCATCTTCGGCCTGGTGGTCTCGGCCCTCGCCTATTACTAGCCCGCCGCCCTTTCCGACTTCACGGCTTGTCGCCCCCCGCGGGCAGGGCGTATATTCAAGGCATCGCGCGCCGCCCTTTGCCCCGGCCGGCGCGTGCTTATGAAGCCCTCTTGTCGAATTGCGCTCGTCCTCTTGCTGGGCGTCGCGGCGATGCAGGGTGCCTGTGGTTCCGATGACCCCACACGCGTCGGACGACCCCCCGTCGTCGAGTCCTATTCTCCCAGCAACCAGTCGCTCACGGTGTACGTGGGGGACGCGGTCGATTTCCGCCTGACCTCGTTCGACCCCGACTACGACGCACTCGCGACCGCGTATTCGGTCGACGGGGTGCAAGTCGCGCGCGGCGAGCGCTTCCATTACGTCGTCGCCGACACCGGCGACGTCACCATCACGGGCACCGTGGGCGACGGCGAGCACACGTCGAGCATCGAGTGGAAGCTCGTGCGCAAGACGCCCATCAATTTGCCGCCGTCGTTCACCGCGGCGCTGCCGCTCGAGACGAATCCGACGCTCGTCATCAACAACGACATGAATTTCGGCGTGCTCGCGGTCGACCCCGAAGGCGTGCCCATCACCTATCAGTTCACCGTCGACGACGTGCCCGTCGCCGACGCGCGCCAGTTCGTTTACCACGCCGTCGCGACCGGCACCAAGACCGTGACCGCGTGGGCGTCGGACGGCGTCCACACCGTGTCGCGCTCGTGGCGTCTCAAGGTCACCGAAGTGCCCGATGCGATTCCGCCGGCGGGCGTCGACATCGTGTTCATCGACACCGGCACCGATCCCGGCGAAGTCGACTTGCAGTGGATCGCGGTGGGCAAGGACGGCATGACGGGCGTCGCGTCGCAATACCGGGTGCGAACGTCGCCGACGCCGATCATCAACGACACCGATTGGGACCGCGCGAGCGAGCGCCCCGGCGTGCCGGACCCGGTGGCTGCGGGCCAAGTCATGTCGATGACCCTCACCGGTCTTCAGCCGGCGCGCATGACCTACGTCGCGATCCGCGCCGAGGACGATTTCGGCAACCAGTCGCCGCTCTTGGAGAGTTCGTCGGCGACCACGCGCGGGATGACCATCACCGGCGTCGTGCGCGACGCGCGCACCCGGCTGCCGATCGCGGGCGTGCAGGTGAACTTCGGCCTCACGAACACATTGAGCGACGCGTCGGGTCTGTGGACGCTGTCGGAGTTGGGAATGGGGACCGATGTGATCGGCGTGCGCGACGAGACGGGTCCCGAAATCGGCGCATACTACGACTACACCCTGCCCTACACGGTGGTGCATGGGGACGTCGTCGAACTGTACCTGCTTCCGAACCTGCCGCTCGAGACGACGCAGTACCCCGATTTTCTCACGTGGTTTCGCACCATGACCGACATCGCGGGCAATCCCTTCGGCGCGCAAACGCGGCGCTGGGAGCTGCCCATCACGCTTTACGTGCGTGCGTTCACGAAAGGCGGCCTCGACTACCGCGCGACCATCGAAGGCGTGGCGCGCGAATTCAACACGATCCTCGGCGAGGAAGTGTTCACGGTGGTTTCGACCGGGGTCACGAACGGTGTCGAGACGGCGTACATCGACGATCTGCCCCACGACAACTACGGCATCGAGGAATGGACGAGCGACTGGTACCCGCGGCGCGGGCTGATCGAGTTCCGTACCGCGTACTCGGAGCCGACCCAGTCGGTGTTGGAAGTGGTTGCACGCCACGAAATGGGTCACGTGCTTGGCCTCAATCACAGCACCGACATGGCGCACATCATGGTGGGGGGCGTCGCGCCGCAAGTGGACTACTTTGCCAACGACGAGATCGCGGCCCTGCAGTGCGGCTACAATCTTCCGCGCGGTTGGGACTGCCGGCGGTTCGAGCGCGAATAGCGTCCGGAATCGACCTTAAGACCCGCCAAATCAGCCTGCCATCTTGGCGCACCATCCAACCCGCCTCGCGGAGGCCCGCGCGACGCGTTTGTAACTAATTATAATACGGTAAGTTACAGTACCGTATGGTTGGCATCGATCCTGCCTGAGCCATACCGGAGGATTTCAAGATGAAGCTCGAAAAGTTCACCGAAAAAGCTCAAGCCGCCATCCAAGACGCCAACGAAGCAGCGTTCCTCAAGGGCCACGCCGAGGTCAACGCATGGCACTTGCTGGGCGCGCTAATCGGGCAGGAGGACGGACTCGTCCCCGCCCTTTTCCAGCGCATGCAGATCGACCCCGCTCGCATCGGCGCCGTGGTGGAACAGCGACTGGATTCGCTTGCGACCCAGGAGGGCGGCCAGGCGTACCCGTCGACCGACTTTCGCGCCGCAATGCAAGTCGCGGTCGGCGAAGCAAAATCGCTCAAGGACCAATTCGTTTCCACCGAGCACGTGCTGCTCGCGATGCTGAAGGATGGCAAATCGCCCGTCGGCGACTACCTGCAGTCGATCGGCGTCACGCGCGATCGCGTACTCGCTGTCGTCAAGGAGCTGCGCGGAGGCGAGAGCGTCGTCGACGCCAACCCCGAAGCCAAGCTTCAGGCGCTGGAGAAGTTCACCGTCGACTTGACGGAACGCGCGCGCGCGGGGCGGTTGGACCCCGTCATCGGGCGCGACGAAGAGATCCGCCGCGTGAGCCAGGTGTTGTCGCGGCGCACCAAGAACAACCCGGTGCTGATCGGCGACCCGGGCGTGGGCAAGACCGCCATCGTCGAAGGGTTGGCGCAGCGCATCGCCGACGGCGACGTCCCCGACGTGCTGCGCGACAAGCGCGTGCTCGCGCTCGACATGGGCTCGCTCGTTGCCGGCACCAAGTTTCGCGGCGAATTCGAGGAACGTTTCAAGGCGCTCATGAAGGCTATCCAGCAGAGCGAAGGCGACGTCATCCTATTCATCGACGAGTTGCACACGCTCGTGGGCGCGGGCGCGGCCGAAGGCTCGCTCGACGCGTCCAACATGATCAAGCCCGCGCTCGCGCGCGGCGAACTCCACTGCATCGGTGCTACCACCATGGCCGAGTACCGCAAGTACATCGAGAAGGACGCCGCACTCGAG
>CAZLLI010000170.1:0-3786 GCA_964560355.1 uncultured bacterium
CTTCTCGATCTCGTCGAGCAGCACCACCGAGTACGGCTTGCGGCGCACCTTCTCGGTGAGCTGCCCACCCTCGTCGTAGCCGACGTAGCCCGGAGGCGCGCCGATCAGGCGCGACACCGCGAATTTCTCCATGTACTCCGACATGTCGATGCGAATCAGCGCTTCGTCGGACTCGAACAGGACCTCCGCGAGCGACTTGGCCAATTCGGTCTTGCCGACGCCGGTCGGCCCCAGGAACACGAAGCTCCCGATGGGGCGCTTGGGGTCGCGCAGCCCCGCGCGGTTGCGGCGCACGGCGCGCGCCACCGCCTTGACCGCTTCTTCCTGGCCGATCACGCGGCGCTGCAGCATCTCCTCGAGGTGCAGGAGCTTCTCGGTCTCTTCCTTTTCGACCTCGGTGACGGGGATGCCGGTCATCGCGGCGACGACCTTCGAAATGTCGCGCGGCGTGACCACGGTCTCCTGCGCCTGCTTGGTCTCGGCCCAGTTCTTCCGCAAATCGTCGAGCTTCCGGCGCAGTTCCTTCTCGCGGTCGCGGTAGCGCGCCGCCTTTTCGAATTCCTGGGCCTGAATGGCGGATTCCTTCTCGCGCGCGACTTCCTCGACTTCGCGCTCCATGTCGGTGAGCTCGCTCGGCGCCGTCACCACCGACAAGCGCGCGCGCGACCCGGCCTCGTCGATGACGTCGATGGCCTTGTCGGGCAGGAAGCGCTCGTGGATGTAGCGTTCGGAGAGGAACACGGCCGCGCGCACCGAATCGTCGGCGATCTTGACGCGGTGGTGCGCTTCGTACTTGTCGCGCAGCCCGAAGATGATCTGGATGGTCTCTTCGGGCGTGGGCGGGTTGACCATGATGGGCTGGAAGCGACGCTCGAGCGCGCCGTCCTTCTCGATGTACTTGCGATACTCGTCGAGAGTCGTGGCGCCGATGCACTGGAGCTCGCCGCGCGCGAGCGCGGGCTTCAACATGTTGGACGCGTCGATGGCGCCCTCCGCGCCGCCGGCACCGACGATGGTGTGGATCTCGTCGATGAAGATGATGACGTCTTCGGCCTGGCGAATCTCGTTGATGATCGACTTCAGGCGCTCTTCGAACTGTCCGCGGTACTTGGTACCTGCGACCACCGACGCCAGGTCGAGTGTGCAGATGCGGCGGTCCTTCAAGATCTCCGGCACTTTGTTGTCGACGATGCGCTGCGCCAGGCCTTCTGCGATCGCAGTCTTGCCGACGCCGGGCTCGCCGATCAGCACCGGGTTGTTCTTCTTGCGGCGCGACAGCACTTGGATCACGCGCTCGATCTCGGACTCGCGCCCGATGATGGGGTCGAGCTTGCTCTCGCGCGCCATCTGGGTAAGATCGCGGCCGAATTGGTCCAGGTTGGGCGTGTCGCTTTTTTCCTTCTTCGACTTCCTCGTCTTGACGGTCGTCGTTGGTCCGAGGAGTTTGAGCACTTCTTCGCGCACGCGCTTGCGGTCGACGCCGAGCTCCGCGAGCACCTGCGCGGCGACGCCTTCGCCTTCGCGAATCAGGCCGAGTAGCAAGTGTTCGGTGCCGACGTAGTTGTGGCCGAGGAGCCGCGCTTCTTCGATCGCGAGCTCGAGCACGCGCTTGGCGCGCGGGGTGAACGGAATCTCACCGATGGTGAGGGTACCACCGGAGCTCTTGACCATGTTCTCGACGGCTTGCTGGATCTGTTCGAAGTCGAGCTCGAGCTTCGCGAGCACTTTGGCCGCGATGCCCTCACCCTCGCGCACGATGCCGAGCAGGAGGTGCTCGGTCCCGATGTAGTCGTGCTGCAGACGCGCCGCTTCGTCGCGCGCGTAATAGATGACCTTGCGAACTCGATCCGTAAAGCGATCCTGCATCGTGACTCCGTTTGACTGCGGTGCTTGCTTACCCTCGCCCGCCTCGCGTCAGCGCCTCGCGGATGACCTCCGCGCGCGCGATGTCGCGCTCTTGGGCGTCCATCGTCGTTCCCCGGCGCTTCTGGAGGTGCGCCGGCTGGATGTAAACGACGAGCTCGTTGAGGGTCTGGATCGGCACGTCGCGCACTAGCCCCGCTCCCACACCCAACCGCACCGCCGAAATCAGGCTCAACGCTTCCTTGGTGTCTACGTTCCGAGCATAACGAAGGAGGCCATAGGCTCGCCAGACCTTATCCTCGAGCAATCTCTGTGCCTTGCGAAATAAGAGCTCCCGCGACCGCCGCTCGTACTGGATGACCTTGACGACCATCTCGCGCAGGTTCTTCACGATCACGTCCTCCGGGGTTCCCAGAGCCGCGCTGTTGGAAAGCTGGAAGAAGTTCCCCATGACTTCCGATCCTTCGCCGAAGAATCCCCGGATCGAGTGGTTGAGCTTGCGCAGCGACTCGAGCAGCTTGTGGATTTCCTTGCTATGGACCAATCCCGGGAGGTGAACCAACACGCTAACACGCATGCCGGTACCGAGATTCGTAGGACACGCGGTCAGGTATCCCAAGCGGTCGTGGTAGGCCACCTCGACGTCGGGCGCCAATTGGTCGTCCAAGTCGTTGGCTCGGCGGAACGCGCCCCCCAAATCGAAACCGGCCGAGAAGCCCTGGATGCGCAGGTGATCCTCTTCGTTGATCATCAAGCTGGTGGCTTCGTCGGGCGTGAAAATGACGCCGCGTGAGGCCGAATTGTGCAGGAAATCGCGGCTCACGAGGTGGCGCTCGGCCAGGAGCTGGCGGTCCAGGGTGGAGATTTCGCCCATCGCGATGTAGCGGCTACGCGTAAACGCCCGCGTGCGCTGGGCCGCGTCCAGCGACTTCCTTAAGATGGCGTCTAGCTCCGCATTGTCGCAGTTGTGGGTGAATCGATGCCCATGCAGGTTACGCGCGATGCGAACCCGGCTCGAGAGCACGATCTCGCTCTCGTCGCCGCTACCGTCGAGCCACACGCCCGGCGTCCCCACCAAATCGTTGGCGTCGAAGCCGCTCATGCGTCGCCCTCCACCTGCGCCTCCAGCCCGCGAATCTCGTCGCGAATGGAAGCCGCGCGTTCGTAGTCTTCGGAACGGATCGCGTCCGCCAGAGCTTCGCGCAGCGACGCCACGCGTTCGCGCAGCGCCGCGCGCTCGTCGGCCGGCGCCGCCTTCTTGCCCGCGTGCTGGGTGCTGCCGTGGACGTGGCGCAGCACCTGCACTAATTGCGCTTCGAAGGCGTCGTAGCAGTCCGGGCAACCGAGGCGGCCGATCTTCTTGAAGTCGGAGTACTCGTAGCCGCAGGTCGGGCAGCGCACCTTGGAGATGCGGTCGGCCTCCGACTCGACCGTTTCGTCGATCAAGCCCGCGACCAAGTCGCCGAGGCCGTAGCTCCCGGCCTTGTTGACTTCGATCCCCTTTTCCTCCGCGCACTCCAAACACAGGTTCATGGCCACCATGGAGTCGTTCACGATCTCGGTGTAGTGGACCTTGGCCGGTCGAATCTTGCAGTTCTGACACGTCACCATGGAACTCATTCCGCTTCGTTGAGGCGCTTGTCCGCCAGCACCAGGGTGCGATCCGCGTAGACGCCGAACCGGCGCTTGTGTGTCACCACCACGAACGTACGCTGCTCGCTCGACGCGAGGTCGCGTAGCAGGCGATGGATCGCCTCGCCAGTCTCGTCGTCCAAGTTTCCCGTCGGCTCGTCGGCGAACACAACCGCGGCGTCGTTGACGAGCGCGCGCGCGATGGCGACGCGCTGCTGCTCGCCGCCCGACAGCTCGCCGGGCCGGTGCGCGAGTCGCTTGCCGAGTCCCACCCGCGCGAGCCAGCGCGAG
>CAZLLI010000171.1:0-3691 GCA_964560355.1 uncultured bacterium
CGACGTGTGTCGCAATTTGCGACGCCGCGGCGTCGCCACTCCCATTCTGATGCTGACCGCGCTCGCCGACACCGAGAGCAAGGTGGCGGGCCTGGACGCGGGCGCCGACGACTACCTGACCAAGCCCTTCGAGTTCGAGGAATTGGTGGCACGCATCCGCACGCTGCTCCGGCGCGGGCAGGCGGTCGAGAGCCGCGTGCTCAAGTACGGCGACCTCGAGTTCGACTTGAATCAGCGCCGCATCACGCGCGCGGGGCGGTTGATCCACCTCTCGGCCAAGGAGACCGCACTGCTCGAGTATTTCATGCGCAACCCCGACCGCGTCCTCGCGCGCCAGACCCTGGTCGAAAAGATCTGGGACACCAGCTACCAGCCGGTGAGCAACGCCATCGACGTACACGTGTCGTCGTTGCGCAAGAAGATCGACCGCGACTTCGACGAAGCCTTCATTCATACCGTGGTCGGCGCGGGCTACCGCTTCGGCCGCGCGCACGCCGACGGCAATGAAGCCCGCTAGGCGCGCCATGTCGATTCTGCCGCTGCGGCTCAAGCTGACGCTCGGCTTCGTGGTCGTCTTCGCGGGCGTCTACCTGGGCTTGATCGCGGTGGTGTGGTTCATCGGGCGCAACTCGCAGGACCGCCTGCTCGACGAAGCGCTCAACACGGTGGCGCGCGGCGTGGGCGGTCTGTTGGTCGACATCGAGGGCGACTTCTCCGACTTGGATCTCGGGCCCTATCAGCCCATCGACCGCGAATTCAGCCTGCTCGCGGTGCGCGACGGCAACGGCACCGTGGTGGCGTCCGACTTGCGCGTCGACGTGGCCGCGCTGCCCCCGCTCCCGCCGCCCGACCAGGAGAGCTCGATCACGCGCATCAACGGACAGACGGCGCGCAGTCTGGTCGGTCGCGCGATTCAATCCCGCATGGTGACGTACCGCGTGGTGTCGCGCGACGGAGGCGTCCACTATATCGACCTGGCGCGCGCGACCGAATTCGGCCGGCGCCAGCGCCAACTCTTTTCCGACGTCCTCTTCGTGGCCGGATTGGTCGGCATGCTCTCGTGCGGCGTGGCGGCGTGGTTCCTCGTCGGTCGCGCGACGACGCCCTTCGACCGCCTGGCCGAGATCGCGCGCCGCGTGGGACCCGAGAGCGACACGCGCTTTCCCTCCGGCTCGAGCGGGCGCGAAGTCGAGCGCCTGCAGACCGAGCTCAACGAAGCGCTGGGCCGCCTCGAAGAAGGCTACCGCGTGCGCCAGCGCTTCCTCGCCAACGTGGCGCACGATTTGAAGACGCCCATTAGCGTCATGCTGACGCAGTCGCAAGTGCTCGAAGGCGAGTCGGCCTCGCTCGACGAGTTCCGTCAATATCGACAGAGCATGATCGAAGAGCTGCGGCGCCTGCGCGGCATCATCGAGGGCATTCTCGCCCTCTCGCGCGCGAGCCAGGGCGAAGCGCTCTTGCGCCGCACCCAGATTCCCGTCAACACGCTGCTCGCGCAGTCCGCGCTGCGCTGCAAGGCGCAAGCCGACGCCGCCCGCGTGCGCCTCAAGGTCGAGATGCTCGACGAGGACCGCGGCGGCGAGCTGTTCGGCGACTTCGACCTCTTGTGCACGATGCTCGACAACCTCGTGCGCAACGCGATCCGCTTTTCGCCGCCGCGCGAAGCCGTCCACCTCGAAGCCGAGATCGACGAAGGCCGCGCGCGCATCACCGTCACCGACCACGGCCCCGGCATCCCGGAGGAGTACATCGACCGCATCTTCGAGCGCTTCATCCAAGTGCCCGACGAAGACGGGAAGATCAAGGGCGGGACCGGACTCGGGCTCGCGATCGCGAAGACGGTGGTGGAGGCGCACGCCGGCACCATTTCCGCGCGCAATCGCCGCCGCGGCGGTTGCGCCTTCACGGTTTCGCTGCCCTTGAGTGTCGCCGGCGCGATGGCGTCGGCCCAAGTGTCGCCCCCCAACGCCGCTTCCGCCGGCGTCTGAAGATTCCTTCACGTGTGAAGCGGCTCACAGCCGCGCGTCGCGACCGGGGGTATCCTTGAGCACACAACTCAAGGGAGGCTCGCCGTGAACCGCACCACCATCGCACTCGCCGTCGTCACCGTCCTCGCGTCGGCGGGATGCTCCAAGAAAGAACTCATCGCCCAGAAGGACGCGCAAATCCTCGATCTGCAGGGCGACGTCGCCGCATTGCAGACCGACCTCGACCAGCAGAAACAGATGAATGCCGATCTCAACCGCGAGCTCTCGTCTCTGCAGGACGAGAAGCGCGTGCTGTTGGAAGAGAAGAACAACCTGACGCAGATCACGCTCGACGGCGCGGCGACGTTTGCCACCGCGAGCGCGGACCTCTCCGCCGACGGAAAGTCGATCATCGATCAGATCTGGGGCGTCGTCGCCCAGTATCCGGATCGACTCGTGCTCATCGAAGGGCACGCGGACAGCCGCCCGATTGCACCGAGCTATCGGTGGAAATACCAATCCAATTGGGAGCTGTCGTCGGCGCGCGCGCACGCCGTGCTGCACTACCTGGTGAGCCAGCACAACGCGGAGCCATCGCGCCTGGCCGCCGTGGGGTACGGCGAGAACGAACCGGTCGCCGACAATTCGACGCCGGAAGGTCTCGCGCAGAATCGCCGCGTCGTCATTACGATCGGGGGCGCCAAGGCCATGCGAGATCTCATCTCGCGACGGCCGTCCGAAACACCGTCGCAGGAAAATGCAGGGGGATGATGAGTCTCTAGCTTCCTTGGGTGGGGCCGGCTTCCGACTGCATTGGCTTGGCCGGCCTCACGGGGTGCCGGCGCCGCGCCGGCACCCCCCTCCCGGTTCCCCCTTGCCATCCGGCCCCGAAGCCGTTACAGTGTCGGCCCGATCCCCGAGCCTCTGCTCGCCGGGTTCCTGCATTCCACCGCAACGCTATTAAAGGAGTCTCACATATGAAGTTGTCTGTCGTGGGTCGAATCCTACGGCGGTCGGGGACGAAGACTGCCGCGTGGCTCTCTCTCGCCATCGCCGGTATTCTCGCCCCGGTGGCCGCGCTCGCGAGCGAGCTCGACCTCGAAATCCCAGCCATCGACACCACCTACAACATCCTCGGTGCCGACGTCTCGGGGCTCACGCTGCTCTATACCGGCTTCGCGGTATGCGCGCTCGGGATGATCTTCGGGTTCATCCAGTTCCGTCGCGTGAAGGCGCTGCCCGCCCACTCGTCGATGCTCGAGGTTTCGAACATCATCTACGAGACCTGCAAGACCTACCTCTTGCAGCAGGGCCGTCTCTTGTTGGTGCTGCTCGCCTTCATCGGCGTGTGCATCCTGTATTACTTCGGCATCCTGCGCGACCTCGCGTGGAGCCAGGTCGCGCTCATCTTGTTCTGGTCGGTGATCGGCATCCTGGGCTCGTACTCGGTGGCGTGGTTCGGCGTGCGCATCAATACCTACGCCAACAGCCGCACCGCCTTCGCGTCGCTGCGCGGCAACCCGACGCCCATCTACGAGATCCCGCTCCAGTCGGGCATCTCGATCGGCGTGCTCCTTATATGCGTCGAGCTCATCGTGATGCTCACGATTCTGCTCTTCGTCCCCGGCCACTCGGCGGGTGCGTGCTTCCTCGGCTTCGCGATCGGCGAGTCGCTGGGTGCGGCGGCGCTGCGCGTCGCCGGCGGTATCTTCACCAAGATCGCC
>CAZLLI010000172.1:0-3666 GCA_964560355.1 uncultured bacterium
GCGCGATCTTGCCTGAGAGAATGAGGTCCACCGCCGCCGGGTAGTGCTCGGGCAAGCAGGCCCAATTCCCCTGCGCGATCGCGTCCTGCGCCATCAGGTTCGACAGCCGCACGTCGACTTTCTCCGGCGTATAGCCGACGATGCCGAGGTAGCCGCCGGGGCCGAGCAGGCCGAACGCGGTCGTCTGGCCCGCGGGAGTTCCCGACGTCTCGAAGATCTTGTGCTTCCATGTCGGAATGCCGCGTTCGTCGGCGAAGCGCTTGAGGTTCGCGCGCAGCGTCTTGAAATCGAGTTGGTCGGCGCGCAGCGCGAGGTCGGCGCCGTGCTTCGCGATGGCGTCGAGTCGCGCGGGGTCGACGTCGATCGCAACCACCGCGGCGCCGCGCGCGGCCGCGACCTGAACCCCGAATCCGCCCACCCCACCGACGCCCACGAAGACGGCGAGATCGTCCTTCGACAATCCGCTGCGATGGATGGCTTGGAAGGGAGTGGCGACGGCGTCGGCGACCACCGATAGCGCGGCGAGGTCGAGTCCCGCGGGGTTGCGGCGCGCGTCGCTCAAATCGGGGACGGGGCAGAGTCCGCGTGCAGGCACGCGCACATGCGTCGCGAAGCCGCCGTGCACGTCGCAACCGAGGAAGACTTGTCGCGGGCAGATGGGACCGTGGCCGTCGCGGCAGGCGGCGCACTCACCGCACGGAATGACGGCGGGGATGACGACGTCGCGGCCGAGCCACTCGTGCGCGCCGGGTCCGACTTCGACCACGGTGCCGCTCACTTCGTGACCCAGCGTTAGTGGAAATGGGTGTCGGGTGGGAACGCCGTCGTAGAAAAATCCGAGGTCGGTATGACACACACCGCAACCCGCCACCCGAACCAGCGCTTCGCCGGCCCCGGGGATCTCGTCGCGGTCCTCCCAGGTCATCCGTTCGCCCACCCGGTGGGCGACCCAGCTCGAGATCTTCACCGTTCAGCACCCCCGAAGTCGGCGGCGTCGCCGACCATAGAGGAAAATCGGATATCAAATACCTAAATATCCCATTGCCGGGGTTTTGTCAAGGGTCACTGTGGGTTGCGGTGGGAGCGGCGGCCGCCGAAGGGGTGGTGCCGCGCGAGATTACGCCGCGGCTTCGAGGCTTTCCTCGCGCTCCGGCCCCGCTTCGACCGGCGCCGGAACGCTCTCCGGCCGCGCGTGGACGGTATGCTCGTGGGCGGTCTCGCGCCACGCGTCGCGCACGCGATCCTCGCGGTAGCGCTTCAAGAAGTAACCGATCGTCTCGACGCGAATCTTGATCGACCCCGCGGGACGATTCTCGTCCAGGTCCTTGAACGAAAAATACGGCGTCCCCGAACACTCGATGATCTCCTCCACCACGGAATAGATGGGCGCGTCGTGGCCGCACTTGAAATTGGAGAGTTCGAGCGCCACCAAGTTGGGGTGGCGCGCGGTGTACTTCGCGGCCCACACCTTGCGGCTGGTGTTCTCGCTGTACGCGTTCTTCCACACGTCGGTGATGTCCATCGGGCTTTCGATATCGCCCGCGCGCACTTCGTCGCCGAACAAGCGCTCGAGGATGTCGTCGTCGATGGGGAGCGAATCCTGCGTGAACACGGGATAGCCGAGCTTCTGGAACTCGATCAGGATCTCGTGGTTGATGCCGGGGTCGTTGTGGTACGGACGCCCCAGCACCACGATGCCGATCTTCTGCTCGGCTTCGAGCTGGTCTAAGACCTCGCGCGCCTCGCGGCGCATCGCGGCCTCGTACTCGCGCAGCGCTTTGTAGCCCGCTTCCACGGCGCGGTCGTTTTCCTTCTCCGACAGTCCGAGCGGACCCTGGAAGGCCGCGAACATCTGGCGCGCGAACAAATGCTGCTGTGCGATGTTCACGACCGGACACAGGTACGTGATGCCCTTCTTCGCGAACCAGTCGCCTTCCTTGGTGAAGGCGGCCTTGACGGCTTCGGGCGTCGCGGTGACGGTCGGGCACGCGCGGCAATCCTGCGTCTTCGCGAGCGGGCTATTGAGATCGTCGATCATCGGGAAGAAGATGACGTCGAGCGGCTTCTTCTCGTGGTGCTTGAACAAGAGGTTGTGCACGTGCGGAATGCCGAGCTTGCTCGGGAAGCACGGGTCGATGGCGCCGCGCTTCGCGCCCTCCTTATATAGCTCCTCGGTGGTGTAGTCCGAGTACACCAGGTTGTGCGGCCGCAGCCCGAGCGATTCGAAGTAGGCGCTGAAAAGCGGATTGGTGCTGTACTGATTGAGCATGCGCGGGATGCCGATACGGAAATCGGGGCGCTTCTTGATTGCCTCGGCGCGCGCCTTTTGTGAAGTGGTAAGCGCGTGCTTGGGCGGTGAATCGGCCACATTGTCCGGCTTGAAACTCTTGAAGACGTCTCGCGCTGATTTTTCGACAAGGTTTGGCGCGGCTTTCAGCCGCGCATCAAGGTCCTTCTTGATCTCGCGCATCGATTCGACGTCTTCGACCAGGCCCTTTTCGCACGAGTTGTTGACGATCAAGCGCCGCGCGCCCGCCACGAGCGGCACCTTCGACTTGCGCGCGCCCGCCGTGGCCGGCGCGGTGTCGACTTCGCCCTGGTCGCGCTTGATCACCTTGGAGGCTTCCACGTCGATGAAGGTGCGCAGGCACTCGTTCTTGCAGAAGTGGCAGCGCGTGTCTTCCGACGTGGTCGCGGTGTACGAGATCACTTGCACCGCATCGAGTCCAATGAACGAAGTCGTGCGCCCGTTCTCCCACAGACGGCACGCTTCGATCGCCGCGCCGATGGCGCCGCTTTCGCCGCAGTGCTTGTGGATGATGACTTCGGGGCCGTCGCCGTTGGTGCGGAAGCGCGACTCGATGAAGTCGACCTGCGACTTCACCGCCGCGAGGTTGCGCTGGGTGCCGCCTTGCAGCACGAACTTCTTCCCCAGCTTCGCGAGGTTGGGAATCTGCGCGACGTAGAGCCAGATGTTCTTCGGCAGCACCGCCGCGAGCCCCGCCATGATTTCGCCAGCGGTCCAGCCTTGGCGCTGAAAATCGACGATGTCGCTCTGCATGAACACCGCGCAGCCGTAGCCGAAGGTCGGCATTTGCTCGGCGGCGAAGGCGGTGTCGGCGAACTTCTCGACCGGCACGCCGAAGTCGCCCGCGGTGCTCTGCAGGAAGTAACCGTTGCCGGCCGAGCACTGCGTGTTGAGCTTGAAGTCCTTCACGCTGCCGCCGTTCAAGACCATGATCTTGATGTCCTGCCCGCCCACGTCGCAGATCACGTCGACGTCGTCGTAGAAATGGAGCGCCGACTCCGCGTGCGCGACGGTTTCGACGATAGCGGCATCGGCGCCGAGCACGTCGCGCAGCACGTCTTTCGCGTAACCCGTCGTGCCCACACCCAGGATCTCGAGCCGCGCGCCGAACGACGTGACGTGGCGCTCGATGTCGCCGATCACCTCGATGGTGTCCTTGATGGGATTGCCCTTGGAGAGCTGGTACGCCTTGGCGATCACCTCGCGCGCTTCGTTCACGAGAACGGCCTTGGTCGACGTGGAGCCGCCGTCGAGTCCGATGAACGCGCGCACCACCTCGCCCGCCTCGAACGTCGCCGGCTCGTACGGCTCGGGCCGGTAGCGCTCCTTGAAGCTGTCGAGGTCGGCGGCATCGCGCG
>CAZLLI010000173.1:0-3592 GCA_964560355.1 uncultured bacterium
CGGACACCCAGCGCGCCGTCGGCTCGTCGAGCGGCTCGCCGGCGAGGAACAGGTAGCGGAGCGTCGGGATCGCGTGCTGCCGCATGTACGCCGGGTCCTGCTTCTTCAGCACGCGGATCGCGGTGGGCGAGCTGAACATCGTCTTCACGCCGTGGTCGGCGACGATCTTCCACCAGATCGCGGGATCGGGCCGGATCGGGAGCCCCTCGTACATGATCGTCGTCGAGCCGTTGATCAGCGGCGCGTAGATGATGTACGAGTGCCCGACGACCCAGCCGATGTCGCTCGTCGTGAACATCGCATCGCCGGGTTCGACGCAGAAGATCCGCCGCATCGACGAGGCCAGCGCAACCGCGTAGCCGCCGGTGTCGCGCTGCACGCCCTTCGGCTTGCCGGTCGTGCCCGACGTGTAGAGGATGTACGACGGCTCCGACGACTCCATCCACTCGCAGGGCACCTGTGCGTCCATGCACTGCGCGCGCAGCGTCGCGTAGTCGAGGTCGCGTCCGGCGACGACGTTCATCGCCGGGTCGAGCCCGCGATTGACGATCACGACCTTCGCGGGCGGGTGCTTCGCGAGACGGATCGACTCGTCGACCAGGTGCTTGTACGGGACCGGCTTGCCGCCGCGCATCCCGGCGTCGGAGGTGACCATCAGCTTCGGCTTCGCGTCGTCGATCCGCGTGGCGAGGCTCGCCGCGGCGAAGCCGCCGAAGACGACCGAATGGATCGCGCCGATGCGCGCGCAGGCAAGCATCGCGAACGCCGCCTCGGCGATCATCGGCATGTAGATCAGCACGCGGTCGCCGCGAGCGACACCCTGCGCCCTGAAGATCGCGGCGCAGCGGTTCACTTCCGACGCGAGCTCGCGGTACGTGTAGGTTCGCGCGTCGCCAGTCTCGGTCGAGAGGTAGACCAGCGCCTTCTGGTCGCCGCGCGTCGCGAGGTGGCGGTCGACCGCGTTGTGGCAGAGGTTCAGCCGTCCACCGACGAACCACTTGGCGAACGGCGGCTTCGAGTAGTCGAGTACCGTCGCGAAGGGCGTCTGCCAGTCGACGAGCGCGGCCTCGCCGCGCCAGAACGCGTCACGGTCGGCGAGCGAGCGGCGATGGAATTCCCGGTACGTGGGCATCGTTCAATCTCCCTGTTCGGCGTGCCGCGCAGCAGCGGCGCGGCGGGTCCGGCCGGTGCCGGTCGAGGCGACCCCACGGCCAGCGGCCATCCTAAGGTCGGTGCGGCGCGCGAACCTTGCGCGGAATCAATCCCGCGGGCCCGGGACGCCCCGGCATCCCGCCGTCGGCGCGGCCCGAGGGGGCGCTACGGGTGGGTGTCCGGCGCGATCCGGACGACCGTGCGCCCACGGACCATTCCCTTGATGTACGCGTCGAAGTGCGTGGGCAGATCCTCGAAATCGATCGTCCGGACGTCGTCGTGGACGCGGTCCGGCCGCCACTCGACCGCCAGGCGGTTCCAGATCTTCTGCCGCTGCGACATCGGACAGTTGGCGCTGTCGGCACCCAGCAGGGCGACGCCCCGCAGGATGAACGGGGCGACGCTGGTGCTGAACTTCATGCCGCCGGCGTTGCCGACCGCGCCGACGGTTCCGCCGACCTTCATTGTCGACAGCAGCCAGGCGAGCATGTCGCCGCCGACGTTGTCGACCGCGCCTCCCCAGGTCGACTTGTCGAGCATGCGGATGTTGCCGAGGTCGATCGCCTGGCGCTGCAGCACCTCCTTGGCACCGAGCGACTTGAGGTACCCCGCTTCCTCGGGCTTGCCGGTGATCGCGACCACGTGGTAGCCGGTCTTCGCCAGGATCTCGACGGCGACCGAGCCGACGCCACCCGTCGCGCCGGTCACGGCGACCGGACCGCGGTCGGGCTTCAGCCCATTGTGCTCCATCAGCATGATCGCCTGCGCCGCGGTGAACCCCGCGGTGCCGAGCGTCATCGCGTCGAAGGCCGTCATGCTCTCGGGCCGCCGGACGACCCAGTCGCCTGGCACGCGGACGTACTCGCTGTAGCCGCCGTCGTGAGCCACACCCATGTCGTACGCGTGCACGATGACCTTGTCGCCCTTCTTCCACCGCGGGTCGGCCGACGACTCGACCGTTCCTGCCATGTCGATGCCCGCGTTGGTCGGAAACTTGCGCATGATCTTCCCGACCCCGTTGTACGACAGCGCATCCTTGTAGTTGATCGTCGAGTACTTCGTTCGCACGACGACGTCGCCCGGGTCGAGTTCGTCCAGCGACAGTTCGACGAACCGACTGACGACGGCGTCCTTCTCCTGGAACGTCCGGTAGGCCTGGAATTTCTGCACGGGATTCTCCTCGTGGGTGCGGTCGTGGCTCGACGCAGGCGCCGCGGGCCGCGGCCGCGACTGCGCGATGATCAGTGGGCTGTGGGCACCTCGGCGGCCAGATGCGGCTCGGCCATGTAGTCGTGCGTTTGCATCTCGACGAGGCGGCTGGCCGTGCGGACGAACTCGCCGCTGTTCGGGCCCTCGCGGTAGAGGTCTTCGGGACGGGCCGCGGCCGAGCACACCAGCTTCACGCGATGATCGTACAGTATGTCGACGAGCCAAGTGAAGCGCCGGGCGGCGTCGGCCGTCTCGGCGCCCATCCCGGGAATGCCCGAGACCAGCACCACCGGGAAGCGGCGGGCGATCTCGAGGTAGTCGCGCTGCGACCTCGGCCCGTCGCACAGCGTCGCGAAGTCGAACCAGGCGACGCTGCCCGCGCGCCGCCGCGCAACGAGCGTCCGCCCCTCGATCACGAGCCACGGATCCTGGTCGGGTCCCGCACGCATGGACTCGTAGGCTTCCGCGAGTGCCGCCTCGGCCTCGGGCCCGAGCGGCGCGTGGTAGGCGCGCACGCGCTCGAGCGCGCGCAGCCGGTAGTCGACGCCGCCGTCGACCTCGACGACGTCGAGCCACTCCTTCAGCAGCGCAATCGTCGGCAGGAAGCGTTCCCGCTGCAGACCGTTCGGCCACAGCGTGTCCGGCGCATAGTTCGTCGTCAGTACGAACACGACGCCGCGCTCGAAGAGCGCCGACAGCAGACGGCCGAGGATCATCGCGTCGGCGATGTCGGAAACGTGGAACTCGTCGAAGCAGACCAGCCGCCAGCGCGTCGCGATGCGCGCGGCGACGGTCGCCAGCGGGTCGCTCTCGCGCTTCAGCGCGCCGAGGCCCTCGTGCACGTCGCGCATGAACGCGTGGAAATGGACCCGCGTCTTGCGCCGGATCGGGACGGTCGCGTAGAAGCCGTCCATCAGGAAGCTCTTGCCGCGGCCGACGCCACCCCAGAGGTAGACGCCGCGGGGCACCGCGGGCGGCGAGAACAGCTTCCGAAGCGGCGAGCGGCGCGCATTGCGGAACGCGTCGAGTTCGAAGGCCAGCCGCTGCAGACGCGCAACGGCGGCCGCCTGCGATGCGTCCAGCGTCGTGCCGCGCGCCGCAAGGATTGGCGCGAGCCACGCTTCGAGCGGACCGCGCCCCGGGGTCGGCGCGCCCGGCGCGGCGCTCACCGGTTCACCCTTGGCGCTTCGCGCCGTCCCTCCGGGAGGGACCCGTTCGCGCCTTGGGACGG
>CAZLLI010000174.1:0-3591 GCA_964560355.1 uncultured bacterium
CTCGTCGAGTGCGTCCCCAATTTTAGCGAAGGCCGCGACCGCGGCGTGATCGACGCCATCGTGGCGGCGATCGCGGGCGGCGACGGCGTCCACGTGCTCGATGTCGACCCGGGGCGCGACACCAACCGCACCGTCGTCACCTTCGTCGCGCCGCTCGAGCGCGTGGTCGACGCCGCCTTTCGCGGCATCGCCAAGGCCGCCGAACTCATCGACATGTCGAAGCACCACGGCGAGCACCCGCGCATGGGTGCTACCGACGTGTGTCCGTTCGTGCCGCTCGGCACCACCACCATGGACGAGTGCGCGGCGCTCGCGCGCGCGCTCGGCGAGCGCGTCGGCCGCGAGCTCGCGATCCCCGTCTATCTATATGAGTACGCGGCGACGCGCGACGACCGTCGCAACCTGGCCGACATTCGCGCCGGCGAATACGAAGCGCTCCCGCACAAGCTCACCGAGTCGCATTGGAAGCCCGACTTCGGCCCCGCCAAGATGAACGTTCGCGCCGGCGCCACCGTGATCGGCGCGCGCAAGTTCCTGATCGCGTACAACGTCAATCTCAACACGCGCGACAAGAAGAAGGCGAACGACATCGCGTTCGCGATCCGGGAACAAGGGCGAAAGAGACGGAACGAGCACGGGCAGTTCATCAGAGACATGAACGGCGACTTCGTGTTCGACCCCGGGACGCTGAAAGCGTGCAAGGCGGTGGGGTGGTACATCGACGAGTACCAGCGCGCGCAGGTGTCGATCAATCTCACCGACTTCGACGTGACGCCGCCGCACGTCGCCTTCGAGGAAGTGGCGCGGCAAGCGGCGGAGCGCGGCTTGCGCGCGACCGGGAGCGAATTGGTGGGCCTGGTCCCGCTCGAAGCGTTGCGACGCGCGGGGCAGTTCTACTTGGACAAACAGGGCGCGTCGGCCGGCGTGCCCGAACCGATGCTCGTCGAGACCGCGATCCAATCGCTGGGCTTACGCGAGCTGGGAGGATTCGATCCGATGCAAAAGATCATCGAGTATCGCGTGGCGAACGAAGCGCCGTTGGCGTCATCGACGCTGCGCGACTTCGCCGACTTGGTCTCCGCCGACACGCCCACGCCGGGCGGCGGCTCCGTCGCCGCTCTGTGCGGGTCGCTCGCCGCGGCGCTGGCCGCCATGGTCGCCAACCTGACCTTCGGGAAAAAAGGCTACGAGTCCGTCTCTAGCGAGATGAGTTCGCTAGCCATCGACGCACAGTCGCTGAAAGCGGAGTTCATGCGCGCCGTCGACGATGACGCCCGCGCCTTCGACGCCGTCATGGCCGCGAACCGCCTGCCCAAGGGAACCCACGACGAGCAAGCGCGTCGCGACGAAGCCATCCAGGCCGCGACCAAGCACGCGATCGACGTTCCCCTGGCTGTGTTACGCTTGTGCGAGAAGACGCTTCCGCTCGTCGAGCGCGTCGCGGAGAAGGGAAACAAGAACTCGATCAGCGACGCGGGCGTGGGAGCCCTCGTGCTGAACGCCGCCGCGCAAGGCGCGTGGCTCAACGTGCTGATCAATCTCTCGGGACTATCGAATCGTGACGAAGCGGCCCGATTGCACAAGGAAGGCCACACCGCCGCGCAACGCGTCGCGTCGCGCGCGGCCGGCGTCGTCGAACGCGTCGCCAAGGCCACGTCCGGCTAGCGGCGTCGCCGTCGTAATCGTCTCCCTCGCGGTCCTCGCGTGCGCCGACGCCGCGGCCGGCGCCTCCGATCCCCCCGAACACATCTGGAGTCGCGCGTTCACGGCGACACCCATCGATACCTTTCACGCGTCGGTAGGTCCCGCGCGCCTGCTGCGCGATCCCACGGGCGGCATGGTGATCGCCGGGACCTTCCACGGAACGGTCGACTTTGGTTGCGGTCCGCTGACGAGCCAGGCGTGGCCCGACCAGAGGTTGGGCACCGACGTATTCGCCGCCAAGTTTGATGCGTTCGGTCGCTGCGTGTGGAGTCGCATCATCATGCACGGGCAACGTGAATTCGAAATCCCGATCCCCGGGACGATTCGTTCCTTGGCCGTCGATCCGAACGGAGACTTGGTCACGTGCGGGTGGTTCAACGGAACGCTCGACCTCGTCGACACCACGTTGGTGAATCCAATGGGCGATGTGTTCGTCGCCAAGTTGAGCCCCGAGGGAGTGCTGTGGGCCAAACGATTCGGCATCACAGCTCCGCTTGGAAATCGTGCCGAGGGTGTCACCGTCGACGCGAACGGGAACATCGTCGTGATCGGCAGCTTCTCCGGCCGCGTCAACTTCGGGGGCGGCGTCCTCCAGCCCTTTGGTGCCTTCGATGTATTCCTGGCCAAGTTGGACCCGAATGGCGCGCATCTTTGGAGTTACCGTTATGGAAGCCAAGCGGTGGATGAAGGACGCGCGGTCATGATCGACGACCAGGGGCACATTCGCATCGCGGGGTCGTTCGCGAATACGATCGACTTTGGCGGGGGAGCGCTCGCGGACGGCACGTATTTCGTTGCCGAGCTCGACGCGCAGGCGATGCACCTCAGTAGCAGCCGGATCCAAGTCTTACAGGGCGGGTTCGGTTGGTATCCGACTGGCTTTAGCATCAGCCCGACGGGCCACCTGCGTATGGCCGCTTACATCCCTGAGGGCGGGTTGGTTACGATCGACGGTCTCATGCTCAACGGCCCGATTTCGCTCATGGTCTCCTTCGACCCGCTTGGATCCTACGAATGGCACCTTCCCGTCCCCAACGCCTATGGCATGACGGTGAACGAGAACGCCGCGGGTGGGGTCGACATGGCGACGAATTTCACCGGCACGATTCAACTGGGCGATCAAACTTTGGTGAGCGGCGGAGACTACGACGCGCTCGTTGCTCGCTTCGACGCGAACGGCGAGTTGGTCTGGGTGAAATCGTTCGGCGGAGCGGGCCATGACACCGCGCAGGAAGTCCTCGACGGCGTCGATTCCGAGATTTGGACCACGGGGATCTTCGAAGACGGTATCGACTTCGGCGCGGAGCGGCTCGCGGGGCAGGGGATGTATATCGCGAAGCTCGGCCGGCGGCCCGTGATCGCGGTGTCGGTGTTCCCGCGCCCGGGCGCAATCGAGATTCGCTGGAGCGCATCCGACGACGCCGCGCTCGATACGTTCCAGTTGCTGCGGTATCACGCTGCGGAAACGGAAGCCACCGTGGTTGCGTCGGGGCCGGTCGACGCGACGCAAGGGACGTTCGTCGACGGCGACGTGCGGCCCGGCGAGAAGTATCAGTACGAATTCGTCGTCGTGACCGAGCAAGGCGACGAATTCCGTTCGTCGCTCGTGTCGGCCACCGTGCCCGTATTCTCCACCACGCTCGCGCAGAACGCCCCCAACCCGTTCAACCCGCGCACGACCATCGAGTACTCGTTGGACCACCGCGCCGACGTGACGCTCGAGATCTACGACGCGACGGGTGCGCTCGTGCGACGCATCGCGGAGGGCGTGCGCGACGCCGGTGAGTACGCAATCGAGTGGGATGGACGGAACGACGCCGGCAACGTGGTGGGGACCGGCGTCTACTTCTATCGCCTCGACGGCATCGCCGGCGTCGCGCCGCGCAA
>CAZLLI010000175.1:0-3545 GCA_964560355.1 uncultured bacterium
GAAATCTACGCGACGACGAAGCGCTTCGGCACCGTGCTGGAGAACGTCGTGATCGACGAGCACACGCGAGTCGTCGACCTGGACGACGCCAGCCTCACCGAGAACACGCGCGCGTCGTATCCGATCGAGCAAATTCCGAACGCCAAGCTCGACGGCATCGGCGGACACCCGCGCAACATCGTGATGCTGACGTGCGACGCGTTCGGCGTGCTGCCTCCGATCGCGCGCTTGACGCCCGAGCAGGCGAGCTACCACTTCCTGTCGGGCTACACGGCGAAGGTCGCGGGCACCGAGCGCGGCGTGGGGAAGGAACCGCAAGCGACTTTCTCGACTTGCTTCGGCGCGGCGTTCCTCGCCCTGCCGCCCACCGTCTACGCCGATCTGCTGGCGAAGAAGATGCGCCACCACGACGCCAAGTGCTGGCTCGTCAACACCGGGTGGAGCGGCGGCGGGTACGGCGTCGGCCAACGCCTCAAGATCGCGTATTCGCGCGCGATGGTGAACGCAGCCTTGGAAGGGAAGTTGGACCGCGTGAAGTACGTCAAGGATCCGATCTTCGGTCTCGACGTGCCGACGGAAGTGCCCGGCGTGCCGGCGGAGATTCTCTCGCCGCGCAACACCTGGGCCGACAAGGCCGAGTACGACAAGAAGGCGCGCGAACTGGTGGCGTTGTTCGAGAAGAACTTCGCGCAGTTCGAGCAGGCGGTGCCGGCCGAAGTGCGCGCGGCGGGGATGAGCGCGTAGCGCGATCGACCCGCGAGCAAAAGAGAAACGGGGCGGCGTCTCGCGACGTCGCCCCGTTTTCGTTTCGCGTCCGCTGCGCGCGGCGCTAGAACTCCCAGGTCAGCCCCAAGCGAACGGGGATGATGACCATGTTCGCCTTGTCTTCCGTCAGGCGCGTTTGCCCCTCGATGTAACGGGCTTCGAGCCAAATGCGGCGCACCTTGTCGATTTCGATTTCCACGCCGCCGCCCACGCCGTACCCGAGCACGTTCTCCTCGTAGAAGTTGTCGTTACCGGTTTGTACTTCGAGTGCGACCGTCTCGGGCGGATTGTCGGGATCGAGTTCGTCGACGATCCAGGAGCGGAACCAGCCCGCGCACCCGAGCACGTAGGGACGCGCCGTGGTCTTGAGCGGGCGGTACTTCAGGTTCAGGAACAGGTTCATCACGTTCATGTCGTCGGGGGCTTCGAGGTCGGTGAAGAAGAAGCTGTAATCGAAGCTCAGGGTGAGCTCGAGTTCCCAGCGGCGCACGCCGCCGTCGATGTACATCCCGAAGGTCGGGTTGTATTCCTCGGTGAACGCATCCGGGGCGGAGTTGACCGTGGTCCCCAAACCGAGCGACATGACGTACGTCATCTTGCTCGACTGCGCGCGACGAATGCGCTGCGCGGCGGTCATGGTGTCGGCGGGGGCCGCCGCCTTCGCGGCCGGCTTGGCGGCCTTCACCGAATTGCCCAGCGTGTCGGGCGTGGTCTGGGTCGGCGGGGGCGGCGTCGGATTGGTCGGCCGGTCGTATTGCGCGACGGCGTCCGTCGTCAATATGGCCAAACAGAGCACAGGGACGGACGCCCAGAGCGCCACGGTGCGTTTCATTCAGTCGCTCCCAAAGTAAATCAGTATGTCTGCGTGAGAAGGGTCGGAGTCGGCGGCGCGATTACGTCGTCACCGCATCCGCCGGCGGAATCCGAGGGGCGCCGACGAAAACTTCGCCCTAGTGTATCGGCAAACCCAGCAAAGTCAAGGCCCTTTGTCCCCGGCGCCGGTGGCCTTTGCGGCCGCGCGCGGGTGTGCTAGCGTGGGCGCGCCCATGACCCCCGCCCACGATTACAACGCCACCATCGTCCGCCGCGAGGATCTGCACGACGGGCTGGCCATGCTGTGGGTGGCACCCGACGCCGGGGACTTCGCGCCGTTCCTGCCCGGGCAGTTCGTCGCCATCGGCCGCGTGCTGGAAACGGCGGGCGCGCCGCGCACGCTCGTCAAGCGGTCGTATTCGATCGCGTCGTCGGCGAGCGAGCGCTCGACGGTGCAGCTGTTCGTGGTGCACGTCGACGACGGTGAATTCACCTCGTGGCTCTTCGCCCAGCGCGAGGGCGCGCGCGTGTGGCTGGCGCCCAAGGCGAGCGGCGGCTTCACGCTGCACGGCTTCGAGCGCGGGCGCGACTTGGCGCTGGTCGCGACCGGGACCGCGGTGGCGCCGTACGTGTCGATGCTGCGCACACACCAAGGCGAACCGCCGTGGCGCCGCGTCGTCATCGTGAACGGCGTGCGCGTCGCCGCCGACGTGGGCTTCCGCGAAGAGTTGGAGCGCGCGGCCGCGCGCGACGCGCGCGTGGTCTACCTCCCCATGGCGACACGCGAACCGCCGGGGTCGCCGTGGACGGGTCTGCGCGGGCGCGTCGGCGACGTGCTCGCGCCGGAACGGTTTCATTCCTTGGCAGGTTTCGCGCTCGACCCGCGCGAGTGTCACGCGTACGTGGCGGGCAACCCCGCGATGATCGAAGACGTCGAGCGCGTGCTCAGCGCGCGCGGCTTCAAGAAGCACACGCCGCGCCACCCGGGAACGCTCCACCTCGAGAAGTACTGGTCCGACTGACGCCGCGCGCGGGCCGGGCGATTGACGGCGCGCGGTCGAAGGCGTATCGTAACGACACGCTATGAGTACGACGCGAGATCGGAAGTCGACCGAAGCCCGCGCGGAGGGCGACGGACCCGCAACGCGACGCACCGATTCGGCGTCGGCGGACGCCACTTCGGCCGCACCGGGCGTGCGCCCGGAGGCCCCCGCGACGCCCCCCAACCCCCCGAAAGCAATCGACATGGACGAGATTCGACAAGAAACGCGCGAGTGGCTGGAGTCGCTCGACTACGTCTACCAAACCGACGGACCCGCGCGCGTACAGGAACTCTTGCAGCGCTTGCAGGACCGCGCGACGTCGTACGGCGTGCGCGTTCATTTTCCGGGCGACACGCCCTACATCAACACCATTCCGCTCTCGCAGCAGCCGCCGTACCCCGGCGACCGTGTGATCGAGCGGCGCATCAAGAGCTACATCCGCTGGAACGCGATGGCGATGGTAGTGCGCGCGAACCGCGAAGACCCCGGCATCGGCGGTCACATCTCCACCTTCGCGTCGGCGGCGACGTTGTACGAAGTCGGCTTCAACCACTTCTTCCGCGGCAAGGATCACCCCGAGGGCGGCGACATCATTTATTACCAGGGCCACGCCGGCCCCGGCATTTACGCGCGCGCGTACCTCGAAGGACGGCTGACCGAGAAGCACCTCGAGAATTTCCGGCACGAGCTCGCGACCGAAGGCGGCGTGTCGTCGTATCCGCACCCGTGGTTGATGCCGGACTTCTGGGAATACCCGACGGTGTCGATGGGGTTGACCGCGCTGCTCGCGATCTACCAGGCGCGCTTCAATCGTTATCTCGAGAATCGCGGGGTCGCGAAGACGTCGCCGCGCCACGTGTGGGCGTTCCTCGGCGACGGCGAGATGGACGAGCCCGAGTCGCTGGGCGCGCTCACGCTCGCGTC
>CAZLLI010000176.1:0-1273 GCA_964560355.1 uncultured bacterium
TGCGGTCCTTGATGGCGCTCTTGGCGAGCACGCCTTCCCTGACGAAGCCGGCCTTCTCGAGCACGCGCATCGACGCCGTGTTCCACTCGAACACTTCGGCGTGGACGCGCACGAGGTCGAGCGTCTTGAATCCGTAGTCGACCACGGCGTTGATGGCTTCGGTCGCGATGCCGCGATTCCAGAATTCCTCTCCCAGCCAATAACCGATCTCGGCGCCGACGCGATGAACGTCCTCGCCCGGCTTCAACCCGATCGCCCCCACCGCGAAGCCGTCGACGTCGATCGCGAAGACTTGGTTGATCGCGTCCGTCGACGCGAGGCGGATCCACCCCTTCGCGTCGGCAGGCGTGTACGGAAACGGGAACGAGTCGCGCAGGTTGATCCACACCTTGCGATTGTTGGCGTGGCGAACCAAGGAAGGCTCGTCGCCGCGACGCCATTCGCGCAGCGTGCAGTGCGCCAGCCGGAAGCGCACGGGCTCTATACGTTTGGGGGGTATCTTCATCGGGAACAGTCGCCGCAGACACGTGTTCAATGGTCGCCGTGCATTATACTGCACCGTCCATTTTCCGAGGAGACCATCGATGAATCGAATCGCCCCGTTCAGCCTGACGTGCCTCGTCTGCACCGCCATCGCCGTGCCCGCCGTCGCCGGCACCTGGGCCGGCAAAGAATCGACCAAGGACGGCGTCGTCCAGGTGACCAACCCCGCGGCGCCCGCGGACGGAAAGTCGACGCTCACCCCCGCGCCCATGTGGCGCGCGGGCGGCGACGACGACGAAGACGTCATCTTCGGTGTTTTGAGCGACGTCGCCGTCGACGCGCAGGGCAACTTGTACGCGCTCGACTCTCAGCTGAGCACCGTCAACGTGTTCGACAAGGACGGCCACTTCGTGCGCGCGATCGGGCGCGAGGGTGAAGGCCCGGGCGAATTTCGCCGCGCGTCGCAGCTTTTCGTGACACCCGAGAACAAGATCGCGGTGGCGCAGATGATGCCCGGCAAGATCGTGCTGCTCGCGCCCGACGGCAAGCCGGCCGGCGACTTCCCCATGCCCGCGGCACCCGACGGCGGCATGCAAATGCTGTGGGACGCGGGCTCGGCGGGGCGCTCGGTCGTCCTCGGCATCGGCAACATGGCGCAGAAGGACACCAAGTTCACGATGACGAGCTCGCTCACGCTCGTCGCCGCCGACGGCACCGTGCGCGGCAAGGTGGCCGAGCGCACGCAAGAGAACGACATGGCGAACATGAATCTCGACGAGAAGACGTCGCG
>CAZLLI010000176.1:1373-3486 GCA_964560355.1 uncultured bacterium
GAGGAAGAGGCCGAGCCGATGGCGATCGTCTGCTATCGGCTCGACCAGCCGGCGACCGCCAAGAAGTAGAGACCCGCGATTCGACGCCGATATGTCGACGCGCCGGCCTATGCGGCGTGGCAGTCAAAAAAAGGGGCGCCCGCACGGGGCGCCCCTTTCGGCGTGACGACGATCGTCGCGCGAACGACTAGTTGCTGTCGAAACCCGTCAGCGGATGGATCTGCAGGTTACCGCCCTGCGGATAGCCCCACACGCTGTAGATGACCGGGCTGTTCGGATCCGTGGTCGCGTGAATCGTGATGCGGTAGAAGTCCGGGCACGCGCAGTCGACCAACGCGACGCTGCCGTTCAGACCGAAGCCGGTCTTCGGGCATCCGTTGAGCTGACCCTTGCCGCGACCCGGTTCGCCGGCGTCGTCGATGTTCACTTCGAAGAAGTGGAGCGACTCGCCCACCACGACGTTCGCCGCGAGGAGCGCGCCCAGATTCTTCGCGTTGTGGAACATGCCCACGCCCCAGAAGTCGATCTGGTGGGCGGGAGCGTGGCGCGCGGGGTCGCAGAAGCCTTCGTCGCTGCACTCGATGAGGGTGATCTCGGTGCCGTCGGGCGCGCTGTGGGTGCCGCCGTGGAACGCGAAGCTGCCGCTCGGGCCGCCGTGGTTGTTGTGCTCCCACTCGCCGCTCGGCTGCGGAGGCAGCGCCGTGTTCGCGCCCGCCTGACCGCCGAAGGTGTAGCGATCCTTGTTGCACGAGCCGTTCAGCTCGGTTCCGTCCCACTCGCCGAACTCGTTGACGCCGCCGCCCGTCACGCGGCAGCCGACGCCTTCCTGCACGCACAGGCCCGCGTCGATGTAGAGGATCGGCTTGCAGTCGACCGGGTCGATGCAGTCGGTGCAACCATCGACACCGGCGTCGCTGTCCAAGCCTTCGCTGCTGCCCTGGTTCTTGGGCGAGAACGTGTAGCCGTCGGGAAGCCCGAAGCACACACGGTAGGTGCCGTATTCGTCGAGGCCGGTGAAGATGTAGTAGCCGGTCGCGTCGGTAGTGGTGGTCGCGACGAGGTCGCCGTCGCACGTGTAGAGATTGACGGTAACGCCCGGAACGCCCGGCTCGCTGCCGGCGTCGCTCTTGTCGAAGATGCCGTCGCAATCCTCGTCGAGGAAGACGCGGTCGCCGATCGACAGGCATCCATCGTTCATCGGCGTCAGCGAAAGAGTGGGTTGCGTCGAGACCGTGTTAGTCGGCTCTTGGGTGTCCGAACACCCGGCCATCAACACGGCCACAGTACAGAACAAAATCAAACGAAGTTGATGTCGCATGGCGGTGCTCCCTTTGGGTTGTGAGTATCCTGGGGGCGGCCAAACCTCACCGGCACCCGGGAGTGTTTGCTGCTTGAGGGTCTCGATTGTAGCGAACGCCCGCACGTCCGGTAAAGGCGAAAAACGGGATGGGGACGCCTTTTTCGGGGGATAGCGCGTTCACGCGGTCTTGATCAGCACCATGCCCGCGACGACGAGCGCAATTCCGGCCCAGCGCGCAAACGACATGCGCTCGCCCAAGTAGCGCGCGCCCAGGAGCGCCGCAATCACGACCGAGAATTCGCGCACCGCGACGATGTAGCCTACCGGACCCGCCGCGTAGGCGAAGAGAATGATCAAGTAGGTCAGCGGCGAACCGACGCCGATGATCCACGCCGTCTTCCAGTGCTTCTTGTACGCGGGGACGACGGCGTTCTGCAGCCGCCGGCGCAAGAGAAGCGCGAGCGCCACCGCGCCCACGCCCGTCTCGATGGCGAGGTAGGTCGGCGGCGCCATCGCCTCGACGCCGCGGTCGTCCAAGAGCGAATACGCCGTGATGGTGAGCCCCGTGAAGAGGGCCGCGACCACCGCGCGCAGGCGCACCGGTTCGACGCGACGCTGGTAGCCCAGCACGAACACCCCCGCGCACACCGCCCCGATGCCGAGCGCGCCCGTGAGCGAGAGCGGGTCGTGTAGCCACAACAGCGACCCGATCGCCGTGCCGGCGACCCCGCTCCCGCGCGCGACCGGATACGCGAGCGAGATGTCGCCCGCGTCGTACATGCGCGCGAGCGCCCACCAATACGCGCAGTGCAC
>CAZLLI010000177.1:0-3446 GCA_964560355.1 uncultured bacterium
TCGCGCGCGAAGCGCTCGCGCGCGCGCTTCGACCCGGTGTCGATGACGCGCTCGACCTGCGCTTCCTGGTCCCACACCCGCACCAGGCCGGCGTCGTCGACGCGCTCTTCGCGCGGGTCGGAAAGCCACAGCGCGACCACGTCGTGCTTGCGCGCCGCCATCGCGAGCGGGCGCGAAAAGTCGGGCGAAATGAAGTCGCTCACCACGAACACGATCGCGCGCCGCTTGGAGACGCGCAGCAGGAAGTCGAGCGCCTTGGCGACGTCGGTGCGGTGTCCCTTGGGTTCGTGGAACAAGACCTCGCGCACCACGCGCAGTACGTGGCGGCGTCCCTTGTCGGGTTGAATGAACTTCTCGACGTCGTCCGAGAAGACGATGGCGCCCACCTTGTCGTGGTTCTGAATGGCGGAGAACGCGAGTACCGCGCAGATCTCGGCCGCGGTGTCGATCTTGGTTTGGTTCACCGACCCGAAGCGCCCCGACGCGCTCACGTCGAGCAGGAACATCACCACCAGCTCGCGCTCCTCCATGAAGCGCTTCACGTACGGCACGCCCATGCGCGCGGTGACGTTCCAGTCGATGGAGCGGATCTCGTCGCCGGGCTGGTATTCGCGCACTTCGTCGAACTCCATGCCCTGGCCCTTGAATACGCTGTGGTATTCGCCGGAGAAGACGTCGTTGACCAGGCGCCGCGTCGTGATCTCGACCCGGCGCACGCGCTTCAAGACGTCGGCGACGGACTTTTCTTCGGAGACCGGAGGCATGGCGATCAAGGCACCTCGATGTGATCGAAGATGCGCTTCAAGACCGCCTCGGAGTCGAGCCCTTCGGCTTCCGCTTCGTAGGTGACGATGACGCGGTGGCGCAGCACGTCGTAGCCGATCGCCTTCACGTCTTCGGGCGTCGCGTACCCGCGCCCGCGCAGGAACGCGTGCGCCTTGGCCGCGTGGGCGAGGAAGATGGTCGCGCGCGGCGAGCCGCCGTACGCGATCAGGTGCTTGATGGGGAGCTTGAACGATTCCGGGTCGCGCGTCGCGAACACGACGTCGAGGATGTAGTTCTTTACTTTTTCGTCCATGTAGATCTCGCGCACGGTCTGCTGCGCTTGCTTCAGCACGGACGGGTTGACGACGGCGTCGACGCTCGGCAGGTCGCCCGCCGTCACCATCTCCATGATCTGCTTCTCTTCGTCGCGCGACGGATACGTCACCTTGAGTTTCAGCATGAAGCGGTCGACCTGCGCTTCCGGGAGCGGATAGGTTCCCTCCTGCTCGATCGGGTTCTGCGTCGCCAAGACGAGGAACGGGAACGCGAGCGGGTACGTCTTGTCGCCGATCGTCACCTGGCGTTCTTGCATGCACTCGAGGAGCGCACTCTGCACCTTGGCGGGCGCGCGGTTGATTTCGTCGGCCAGGATGAAGTTCGCGAAGATCGGTCCCTTCTTGGCCGAGAAGGTGTGGTCGCGCGGGTTGTAGACTTCGGTGCCGACCAAGTCGGCCGGCAGTAGATCGGGCGTGAATTGAATGCGTCGGAACGCGGCGTCGACCGACGCCGCCAGCGTCTTGACCGAAAGCGTTTTCGCCAGCCCGGGCACGCCTTCGATGAGCACGTGGCCGTCGCACAGAATGCCGATCAGGAGCCGGTCGACCAGGTACTTCTGGCCGACGATGACGCGCTGGATCGACTTCTGGAGGACGGGGACGAAGCGGCTTTCGCGCTCGACGCGCTCGTTGAGGGCCTGAATCTCGTACTGCATCGCTACCTCCGCCGGGCTATTGCGCCGGCAATCGAATCGATTGAACGTCCCCCCGAAGGGTCGGGTTCCGGGGTCGAAGCGCGCCGGCCTGGAGCCGTTGCGCCGCCCGACCGTCGTGCGCTACCATCGGCGCTTCCTCGAAAGGGACTGTGCCGGGAAAACCGGCGCGGGAAGACGAAACCAAGAACGGTCATGATAACCCAAGAAGTCGCTAAGTCAAGCCGGCACAAGGGCCGCGCCGCCGTCGCCGGGCGCCTGCCCGCCTACGGTTGGGTTGGCCTTTTCACGATGATCGTCTTCGAGGTTCTCCTATTTACGACCGACAGCGAATTCGTGGGGTGGTTCTTCACCCCGGTCCAGTGGACCGGGCTCATTCTCTTCCTCGATGCCAACGTCAAACGGCGCCGCGGGACCTCGCTCGTCGCCGACCACTTCGGCGAATTCCTGATCCTGTGCGTCGTTTCGGTCGCTAGCTGGCTCATCTTCGAGGGCTACAACCTCGTGCTCAAGAACTGGCGCTACTTGAGCCTGCCCGAGAATCCATGGGTGCGCTTTCCCGGGTACGTGTGGGCGTTCGCGACCATCTCGCCCGGAATGTTTCTCATCTACGAAACCCTCTCCGACTTGTTGCCCGGCGCGGACCGCCCCACCTACCCGCGCCTTCCCAGCCCTGTGTTCTGGGGGTTCGTCGTGTTCGGCGCCGCGTGCTTGGTGGTCCCGCTCATCTGGCCGTCGACCTACATGACGCCGCTCGTGTGGATGGGCTTCGCGTTTCTCTTGGACCCCATCAACGGCCGCCTCGGTGACCGCTCCATATTGTCCGAGTTCTTCACCGGCCACTTTCGATCGATGCCGATCTTCTTTCTCGCCGGATTGGTGGCGGGACTCTTGTGGGAGTTCTGGAATTATTGGGCGCTCGCCAAGTGGGAGTACGACGTCCCCTACCTCGGCCACGTGAAGCTCTTCGAGATGCCGGTGCTCGGGTTTCTGGGATTCATGCCCTTCATTATTGAGAGTCACGCCATCTATCGGTTCGTGCGGCGCTTCATTCCTCTTCGCGACAACGCGCGCTACTTGAACTGACGTGACCGACGACCGCCTCTCCCAATTCGCGCGTCTTTTCGAGGCGCGTCTCGTCATCTTCGACTTCGACGGCGTCTTGGTCGACAGCGAGCGTTATCACTATCAGACCTACAACGCCGTGTTCCAGAAGTACGGACACACCATTGACCCCGCCGAGTACGCCAAGTATTGGACCTCGCTCGGGCTCGGTCCCAAGGGCGAGATCGCGCGCTACAAACTGAACATCGATCCCCTCGTCATTCGCCACGAAAAGCGGCCCATCTTCTCCGAGTTGTGCCGCAACGGAACCGTGCGCTTCTTCCCCGAAGCGCGCGAGCTCGTGCAGCTCTTGTGCAGCGCGCAGAAAACCCTCGCCATCGCGAGCGGCACCATGAAGAGCGACATCGAAGCAATATTAGAGAACGAAGGCCTGCGCGAGAGCTTCGCGTCGGTGGTCGGCAGCGACACCGCGGCGCTCAAGCCCGATCCCGAGAGCTTCTTGATGGTATTGACAGAGGTCGACGCGGCGCCGAGCGAAGCCGTCGTGGTCGAAGACGCGGAGAAAGGGGTTGGCGCCGCGGTCGCGGCGCGCATCCCCGTCGTCGTCGTGCGCACGCCCGAGACGCGC
>CAZLLI010000178.1:0-3409 GCA_964560355.1 uncultured bacterium
GCGAGCTCGTGCGGCTGGCCGAGCTTCTTCGAGGCGTCGCGACCCGACGCGGTCATTTACCAGGAGGACACGTCGCACGGGATGAACCGCATCGAAGTGTTGTGCAGCCGGTGCGGGAGCCACTTGGGGCACTTATTCGACGACGGGCCTCCGCCCACGGGCAAGCGATTTTGCATGAACTCGATCGTGCTCGAATTCGAGCCGGAAACTCCGAAGCCCACGCACTAGTATGCTGAATACTCCCCGCGGCGCGGCAATCCTGGAGCGAGTGCAGAAGATTCCGATCTTCCATACGCTGAAAATGCGCGTCGATGATCTGGGCGAAGGCTTCTGCCGCGCGACGGTGCCGTACGACCACCGTTACGACGGCGTGTTCGAGTCGTTCCACGGGGGCTTGCTCATGACGGTCGCGGACAGCGTCGCTTGTTTTGCGGTGATGACGCTGGTCGGTCCGGACGTGCGCATGACCACGACCGACATGAACATTCGCTTTCTGGCCCCCTGCCGAAGCGACCTCACCGCGGAGGCGCGCGTCGTCAAGCTGGGCCGCACGCTGTGCCCGCTCACGGTCGACCTGTTCGACGCGGCGGGCGTACGCGTCGCCATCGCGCAAGTGAACTACATGCGCCTCGGTGAACGCACCTAGTCGAGAGAGGAAAGTCGCGCGTGGCACTGATCGTCGGCACGTTACTCGCAATCGGTGTGGGCCTGTTCGCTACCGGGACCGGCTTGGATCGCGATCGGGCGTTCTACCCGACGGTGACCATCGTCGTCGCCGCCTACTACGTGTTGTTCGCCGCCATGGGAGGCGGTCAACACGCGTTGGTCGTCGAGATTCTCGTTGGCTTGGCGTTCGTGGTGGCCGCGGCCATGGGCTTTCGGTCTTCGTTGTGGATAGCGGCCGCGGCGCTCGCGGGGCACGGCGTGTTCGACATCTTTCACGGCAAGGTCATCGCGAACGCCGGGGTGCCCGCTTTCTGGCCGTCGTTCTGCGCTTCCTATGACGTCACCGCCGCCGCGTACTTGGCGTGGTTGCTCAAGCGCGGACGCATTCGGGCCGCGGCCTAGCGTTCCGATGACGACTTTTCTCGAACGACGACGCCGGAATGTCGCTCTGCTCAAGCGGGCGGTGGAGATGGTGGGGCGTGAGTTCGAGGGGAGAGCGTACGAAGCGCTGACGCGACCGGCGGAAGAGCTCTCTCTCGAACGGGATTTCGACGGCGTGCGACTCTACTTCTCGGCCGAAGCCTACGACACGAAACAAAACGGCGACCTCTGTTTTTGCATCGACGCTTCCGGCGTTCCCACGTTTCCGTATCCGGGTCCGTCGTGGCGGTTCTTCAAGAGACGCGACGGCTCCGTCTATTATTAGTAAAGAATGCGTCGCCGCGCCGCATCACCCCGGATTGTCGCGATGGTCGCGATCGTGTGCCTCGCGTCGTGCGCACGAACTCCCGATGAGCCGCAAGGGCTCGCTCGCGCCGCACTCGACAATCCATCCTTCACCTGGTCGAAACGCGAGGCGTCGCGGTTGCGCATCTATTTCGCGGATGGCTCGTACCCGGCTTCGCACCAGGACGATCTTATGACGCGCGTAGAGACCGCGTACCGTGACGACCTCGAGATGCTCGGCGTCGACACGTTCGACGGCGTCATCGACGTGTTCTTCATCGAAAGCCGCGCGCAGATGGATTCGCTGGTCGGCTTCCCGGTCACGGGCTTCGCCGAGCGCGACGCGCGTGCGGTGTTCTTGGTGGCGAATCCGGACTGGCGTCCGTTCGAACGGCACGAGATCATGCACGTGCTCGCGTACCACGCGTGGGGGCCGGCGAACAGCGCGTGGGTGGAGGAAGGCTTCGCGCAGTTCGCCGACGGCGCGTGTGGCGCGTACTCGGTCGACGACGTCGCCCACGCGCTCGCCGAGCAAAGCGGCTACGTCCCCATGGACACCTTGGTCGCGCGTTTCCGTGAGTTGGATGATTTGACGGCGTATCTGCAGGCCGCGAGCATGATGGGCTTTCTCTACGAAACGCGCGGGCGTTCGGCGGCGCGGGCGGTGTGGCAGCGCGGTGTCGAGGGGTTACCGGAGGATGAAACGCCGGCGGCGTTCGCGGACACGTGGTGGCAGTGGGTGAAGACGCGGGCGCGCCCGGTTCCCGCCGACACACTCGCGACGATTCGCGACAAAGGATGCGGCGTGCCGTAGCAGCGCGCTATGGCACGATCGTCGCGATGATGGGGATGCCGAGAATCTGCTCCTCCGCGCCGAGTCTCGCGACGAAACGGAATTCGGCCTCGAAGGAGAGGAACGGCGGCGTGCAGTCGTAAGTGACGGTGACGTCGCGCGCCTCGCCGGGGCCGAGCGCGAACGCGGCGACCGGGCTGTACAAAATGGCGTTGGTGTCGACCACGGTCGGCGTCACCGTGATCTGCTGACCCGACTCGTTCTTCACGCGAACCGTCGCGACGAGCTGCGGGCATTGCGTAATGCCGACGAAGTGCGTGAACGCGATCTGCGTCGTATTGACGGACACGAGGAGCGTGGTCGGGCAAAGGCCGCCGTCGGGGCCGCGCTCACCGAGCGGCGTATCGGTGTCGAGGTTGCGCCCTTCAGCTCCGCCGGTCCCGGGTTGAACGCCGCTGCCTCCGCTCCCGCCGAGAAAACTCAACGCGCTTCTTCCGAGCGCGACGCCGAACGACTGGAAGGTACCACCCGGCCCTCCGTTGGTCCCGTTGGTTTGCGGTTCGACGACGCATCCGTTGAAGCCGGTCCCGCCGTTCATGCTTTCCGTCGCGTCGATCGGTTCGACGTACGCGGCGCCGTTGCCCGTCAAATCGGTGACTTCGAGTTTGCCGCCGGCGCCGCCGGGCATAGCGGAATTCGTCGACTGACTGCCGCTCATCGAGCTCTCGACGCGGACCAGCGCGCGACTCGCGGGATCGGGATCCGGTTGCGCGGCGCCGTCGACGATCGCGGCACCGGGGGATCCGCGAATGCCGATGCGCGCGGTGAAATTGCCACCGCCTCCGCCGTTGCGTCCGTCGCCGCCGCGCGCAAGAAAGTTGCCCGGCGAACCGCCGCGCCCCGCCTCGATCGTGCTGTTGGCCCCGGCGAAGATGTTACCGACGACGCTCACGTCGCCGCCTTGGTTGCCGGAGCCGGTCGTGCCGGTGAGTGATTCGCCCTCTCCGTTCGGACCGGATCCGTCATGGATTACGTCGGGCGGCGCGTTGAACGCAACCCAGCCGCCGTCGCCGCCCTTGCCGCCGAACAAACCGACCAGGGTCGAGTTCTTGAACGACACGTCCCCCGCTTCGACGCGCACAGTCCCGCCGCGTCCGCCGTTCCCGGCGACCGCGGTCACGGCGTTGCTCGCGATGGTCGCGTCGCTGCGGAACCCGATCATGA
>CAZLLI010000179.1:0-3377 GCA_964560355.1 uncultured bacterium
TCTCGACGAGCACGGTCGTCTTCCCCGTGCCGGCGCCCGCGATGATGTTGGTCGCCGCGGCGACTGGTGCTTGGACGGCGGAGCGTTGCCCCGTGTCTAGATCGATGCTTTGCTTCTCTGACATATCCTCGCGTTGTAACAATTGGAGCACGTTTGTAGGTTGTCGGTACGCTCGTAGCGGTTCTCGCCATTTACCATGGAACGATAGAGCTCGACGGCATACGTCATGGCGTTGACGATGTCGTCCTGCGATGCGTGGCCGAAACGCGGGTAGCTCTTGTGGCCGAGGGGGATGGGCGGGCGCAACGAGCCGGGCGCGAGTTGCACACCGGTGGCGTGGCTCTCGTCGCCGGGCGGCAGTGCGTAGTACACGAACGCCGCGGGCTGGACATCCTTGAACCTCGCCATCACGGCGTAGACCGGGAGCTGCCAGTAGATGCTGTCTATCTTTTTGAGAACCGTCTCGCACCACTTGTCGACACTACCGGAAATCTTGTAATCGATGACGACGGCCCCGAGGCCCTCGACATCGTCGACGCGGTCCATGCGTCCCGACATCGGCACACCCTCGACGTCGCCCTTCACTTCTTCTTCCAGCATGCGCACGCGGTAGTTCCCTTCGCGCTGCGCTTCGAGCGCGGCGACGTCGCGCAGCATGTCTTCGAGATACTTGACGGACAGTTCACGCTTCCACCCGCCGGCATCCCGGAACTTGGCCGTGACGAGGCGTTCGGCAATCTCGCGCGTACCGGCGTGCTGCAGCGCGGCGCGCACCTCGTCGCCCGTGGCGCCGGGCGGGATGATCTCCTTCAACGCGTCGTGCACAAGGTTTCCGACTTGCAGGTAAATGGACTCGGGTTCTTTGATCTTGAGCACATGGCGATAGAAAAACTGACGCGGACAGCGCGCGTACGAGTTGAGCTTCGAAGCACCCATGGTGAAAGACGCCATGGCGGGAAGGCGCTCCTCCGGCCGCGGCGTCGCCCACCAACCGGCGGGCGAGTCGAGAGCGCGCAGGCGCTGTGCTCGCGCTTCATCTGGTGCGGTGCGCGCCAGGGCGCTCGCTGCTCGCGCGCATGGAGACTCGCGACGCCGCGTTTCCTCCGTCACGAACCCTCGCGATTCGACGTCAAGCGCACGCGACGGTGCGCACTCCTCTCCGCCAAGGCGCGCCGGTGACGTGATCACGAGGACGTCGGTGGCGCGCGTGAGGGCGGTGAGAAAGAGCGCGTTTTCGGCGCGCTGCGTCGCGGCGTCGTCGAGGCGCGCCGCGATGTCGCGCGCGGCGTCGGGGTGGTCTTTCTCGAGTGCGCGCGCGATGGCGGCGAGCGGGATGTAGCCGTCGCGCGAGGCGGCTCCGGGGAAGACTCCCTCCGCGCAGCCGCACACGAACGTCGTATGGAACGAGCGGCCGGTGGCTTCGCGCGCGGAGAGGAGCGCGACGCGATCCCCGCGCGGCGCGCGCTCGCTGTTCTCGGCGAGATAGGTGGCGCGGAACTCGTCGAGCGACGCGCCGCCGCCCGCGTGGTCGATGACTTCTTTGTAACGGTGCCACTCGTCGATGACTGCCGTGAGTGCGGTGTCGCACACAGGCGCGACGCGCTCGGCGAGCAAGCGGTCGAACTGGAAACCTTCCTTCTTGGACGCGTAGTCGCGCTGGATAGTTTTCAACACGGCTGCGATCTCTTTGCCGTCGCATAGCGCAGGCGCAAACGGCGACACGGCTAGCGCCTCCACGAAGCGGCCGTCGGGATCGTTCCCAAGCGCACCGATGAGCGAGCGCAGGAAGTCTTCGGCGGCGGCGTTCTCGTTTCCGCCCGCGTCCAGCGGGACGCCCCATTCGTGGCACGCGATCTGGAGCACGGCGCGGTAGCGGTCGGCGTCGCGGGTGACGACGGCGATGTCGCGCGGCGCGATGCCGGCGTCGATGGCGACGCGAACGCGCGACGCGACGGCCTGTGCCTCGGCGATGTCGTCGTCGGCCAGGAGTAGACTCGCCGCGCAGTTCCATGTCTCACGGGCGGTCACGCTCTCGGGCGCGGCAGGTGCGCTGGCAAAGAGTGGCAAGTCGCCGGCGGACGACGTAGTCGCGGCGACCGTGGGGGTGGTCTCGTTGATCAACGCGGCGAAGGTCTCGCGCAGCGCGACGGTTGCGCAGGGCGACGCGGCCAAATAGAGATCGAGCGGCGCATAATCCTTCGCGAAGTTCTCCTGAAGAAAGCGATCGCTGGTGCCGCGGAACGCGAAGCGCGCGCCGGTGGGATCGCCGAAGACTTCAACCTTCGTGCGACCGTTGGGCGGAACGAGGCGCGTGAGTAGTCGATATTGCCCGGGGTCGAGGTCGTGGAAGTCGTCGATCAGGACCACGTCGAACTCGGCGAGCGGCGAGGCGACGCCGTCGACGCACTCGGCCGCGCGCCACGCGGCGTCATAGAACGACACCAAGTTGCGCTCGGCGCACAGCTCACGATAGCGCGCGTAGACGAGGAGCACGTCTTGCGCGCGGGGGGATAACGCGCGCGCGCACGCGCGTGCGCTTTCCGATCCGATGTCGTGCTGTGCGAGCGCATGCAAGACGTCCAAGAGGTCGCGTAGGAATGTGGCCGACCCCGAGATGGCGGAGAGGTCACTCGAAAGAAGCGCGGGCTCTCGGCGAAGGAGGCGTCCAAGGACGAGCAGCTCGTCGACGTCGCGCAGCGTGCGCGGGCGCCGCGGGCGCGCGCTGTCGAGCACGGCGGACGCGACGAGCGCGTGCGTGGTGACGGGAGGCGTGCCCAAGTACGCTTCGCCGGGGGCGATGATGCGTTCGAGCAACCGATCGCGGTGTTCGCGCCCGAAGGCCACGATGCCGGGGCGATGACCGCGCGCGGCGAGTGCGCGATAGCGTTCGACCAAGAGCGTGGTCTTCCCGCTCGCGGGGGGACCCAGCACGCGGGCGTGGCCCGGGGGCCGATCGATGAATTGCTGGAGGGCTGCGTCGCGCGACATTGCGCGCGATGGTATCAAATCTGGCGCTTACTCGTCTCCGCCACGACGCAAGAGCACGACCCCCAACAAGTAGGGCATGATCCACGGAATCGCCGGGATGCCGACGATCCACGTGATGTTGCTGTACCAGGGCCCCGAGCCCGTCGATATCTCCGGGTACGACAGCCCCCGCATGATGAGCAGCGCCACGCACACGGCGCATACCGTCGCATACACGCGCGACCCGCCGCGCCCGAGCCATCCCACCTTGCCGAGCGCGATCGCGAAGGTCGCCGTCGCCACATACGTCATCACGCACCCGAAGAACTCGGCCACGTCGAACATGTCGCTCAGGACGCCGATGTCCGGCGCGGTGCCGTCGCGGAGCCGCACGACGTAGGACGCATTGA
>CAZLLI010000180.1:0-3342 GCA_964560355.1 uncultured bacterium
CGCCCAAGACGTCGACCGCGTACTACAACCAGCCGGCCGGCGACGGCACGCGCGCCGGCACCTACTACATGAACACGTACGACTTGAAGGCGCGCCCGCTCTACGAGCTGGAAGCGCTGTCGTTCCACGAAGCGGTGCCGGGTCACCACCTGCAGATCGCGATCATGCAAGAGCTACCCGACGTTCCCAATTTCCGCCGCTACACGTTCTTCACCGCCTTCGTCGAGGGGTGGGGCTTGTACTCCGAGCGGCTCGGTCTCGAGACCGGCTTCTATCAGGATCCGTATAGCGACTTCGGCCGCCTCACCTACGAAATGTGGCGCGCGACGCGACTCGTCGTCGACACTGGCATGCACTACTTCGGGTGGACGCGCCAGCAGGCCATCGACTACATGGCGGCCAACAGCGCGCTCTCGATCCACAACATCACCACCGAAGTCGATCGCTACATCTCGTGGCCGGGGCAGGCGGTCGCGTACAAGACGGGCGAGCTCAAGATTCGCGAGCTGCGCGCGTACGCGGAGAAGGAGCTGGGGCCCAAGTTCGACGTGCGCGAGTTCCACGACGTCGTGCTGTGGAGCGGCGCGGTGCCCCTCGACGTGCTCGACGCCAACGTCAAGGCGTGGGTGAAGAAAACGAAGTAGGCTAGGTGCGCGTGGCGATGACCAGCACCGCGGTCGCCAGGAAGGGAACGTGCGTGCGGTCGCCGCGAAACACCAGCGTGCGAAGCCACCGCTGCGCGGTTTGGTTTTTGACAACGTCCATGGGCGCGGTGACGAGAACGCTCTCTTGGACGCGGAAGCCGGCCGCCTCCAGTTTGCGCACGATCTCGCCGCGCGAATAGATGCGCGCGCGCGCCCAGCGATCGTGGAGCCCCTTGGGAAGCCAGCTGAAGAAGGGGACGCGATGCCACGGCAACAGCGGCAGCGCGGCGCCGTGGGTTTCGAAGATCCACCAGCGGTTGGGCACCGACATCGCCAGCACGCCGTCGCGCTTGAGGACGCGCCGAAGCTCGGAGAGCGCCAGGGCTTCGTCGTCGACGTGCTCGAGCACCTCGAACGACACCACGCGGTCGACGCTCTCGTTCTCGATGGGCAGCGTGCGTCCGTCGTATGCGACGCAGCGCACTTTCCCTTCGAGTCCCGCAGCGGCCGCGCGCCGCGCGCATTCCTCTACGTACGCGCGGTCCACGTCGACCGCGATGGTGCGGTCGAACGCGGGCGCGAACAACAGCGTTTGCGCGCCGCTCCCGCACCCGAAGTCGAGCAAAACCCCGCCGGCGGGCGGCGCGAGCTCGTTGACGAGGCGGTGGCGACGCGCGATGATGAGATCGGTGGATGCGGCGGCCTTGCCCTTGGCAAGGTGCGCCGGTGCGGTGTGGGTGTCGGTCACGATGTCAGTGTAGGGTAGCGCCGGAAAGCGGTCAATCGACCCCGGCGCGCGTGGACGGTCACATGCGCGAACATCACGACGTTATTGTCGTGGGCGCCGGCCCCGCCGGCAGCACCACCGCCACCGTGCTCGCGCGCCGCGACCGCGACGTGTTGCTCGTCGACGCCGCCGACTTTCCGCGCGACAAGGTGTGCGGCGACGGCATCCCGCCCGGCACCGTCGGTATCTTGAACGACCTCGGCATGGCCGACGAGCTGCGCGCCGCGCGCTTCGAACGCGTCGGTGCGCTGCGCCTGGTGTCGGCGCGCGGGCGCGACTGGCGCCTGCGCTTCAAGCCGCGCCGCGACGGCGCCGACTTCTTCATCGCCCCCCGCATTCGCTTCGACGAACTCCTGCGGCGCCACGCCGTCGCGAGCGGGGCGTCGTTCCAACGCGCGCGCGTGCGCGCCCCCGTGCTCGACGGTGGGCGCGTGGTGGGCGTGCGCGCGGACGTCGACGGCGTCGAGCGTGAGATCGCGGCGCGCGTCGTGGTGGGCGCCGACGGCGCGACCTCGGCGATTGCGCGCGCACTCGTCCCCGACAAGCCCCCCGAGCACCACCGCGCGGTCGCGATTCGCGCCTACCTCGATCGCATCGAAACCATCCCGCACACGGTCGAGTTCCATTTCGGCGCGCGCTTCGCGCCCGGCTACGCGTGGGTGTTTCCGCTGGGCGCGACGTCGGCCAATGTGGGCGTGATCGTGCGCACCGACCGTTTCAAGCGCCGCGGCGTGGCGTTGGAACCACTGCTGCACGAGTTCGTGGAGAGCGACGAGCTGCGACGGCGCGGCGCGAGCGCGTCGGCGCTGCGCGGCGTCGGCACGTGGCAGCTGCTCCTGGCCGCGCCCGGGCGCACGCGCGTCGCGTTCGACGGCGCCGTGCTGGTCGGCGACGCCGCGCGTTTGGTCGACGCGCTCACCGGCGAAGGCATCCACAACGCGGTGGCGTCGGGGATGTTCGCGGGCGAAGCCATCGATCGCGCGCTCGCGACCGGCGACGCGTCGCGCGCCGCGCTCGCGCCGTACGCCGCGCGTCTCGAGCGCGAGCTCGGCGGCTTGATCCGGCGCTCGTATCGCTGTCAGAAGTACATCACGGCGTTTCCGCCCGTGCTGGAGGCGATGTTCGTGCTGGCGGGCGCGTACCGCAACCGCGTGACGAACTGGCTCGACCGTGTCTCCACCGACTACCAGGTGGCGGAGTGAGATTGGGGCGAATACGCCCGTCGGGCCCGGTTAATTGCAGGAAACCAACAAGGAGGAATCATGGCTCTCGAAGAGGAACTGGCCGTGCGATTCGTGTGTAGCAAGTGTCAGACGCACGGTGCCACCGTCAAACGTATATCGGCGGCGGGAACCGGCCTGTCGAAGATCTTCGACATCGAACACAATCAGTTCATCACGGCGTCGTGCACGAACTGCGGGTTCACGGAGGTCTACAACCCCGAAGTGCTGGAAGGGAAGCGACACCTTGGCTCGATTTTCGACATTCTGTTCGGCGGATAAGACCGTCGCGGTCACGTTGGCGGCGGCGGCGTGCCTGGCGAGCGGCGTGCACGCGCAGCGCACGTGCGCCGACGCGCGCGCGGAGACGTGGGAGATCACGATCGCAGGTCCGAGCGAGAAGGGCCAGCGCCTCACCGTCGAAGGCGTGGTGACCGGCCCCGACGGGAAGCCGGTCGCGGGCGCGGTGGTGTACGCGTACCAAACCGACGCCGACGGCTACTACACGCGCGAGCGCAACTCCAACGCCGCGCGTCTGTGCGGCCTCATGAAGACGGACGCACAGGGGCGCTACCGTTTACACTCGGTCAAGCCCGCGAGCTATCCCGAGAGCACCATTGCGGCGCACATCCACTTCGCGGTCTCGGGCGCGAACGTGGTCGACGAAACCTTCCTGCTCGAGTTCGAAGGC
>CAZLLI010000181.1:0-3328 GCA_964560355.1 uncultured bacterium
AGCGTGATCTCGGTGCACAGGTTCGAGCTGTGCACGACGCCGACGTGGTCCTGCGGCGAGCGCAGGTTGCACGGGTCCTTGAACGTGATCCAGGGGTGGCCGGTCTCGTACAGCATGGTGATCATGCGGCGCCACAGGTCGACCGCGCGCAGCGTGCGGAACAGGCGAATCTCGCCCGCCGCCGCCATGCGCTCGTACTCTTGGTACCGCAGCTCGAACGCGCGCCCGTAGAGGTCGTGCAGGTCCGGGGTTTCGTCGGGCGAGAACAGCGTCCACGTCCCGTCTTCCAGCACGCGCTTCATGAACAAGTCGGGGATCCAGCTCGCCGTGTTGGTGTCGTGCGTGCGGCGGCGCTCGTCGCCCGTGTTCTTGCGCAGTTCGAGGAAGTCCTCGAAGTCGTAGTGCCAGCACTCGAGGTACACGCAGGTCGCGCCGCGCCGCTTGCCGCTGCGATTGATGGCGGCGGTGGTGGCGTCGACGATCTTGAGGAAGGGAACGACACCCTGGCTGCCGACGTTGGTGCTCTTGATCTGCGCGCCGGTGCCGCGAATGTTGGTCCAATCGTTACCCAGGCCGCCCGACCACTTGGAGAGCTGCGCGTTGTCGCCGACGCACTTCAAGATGTGCGAGAGGTCGTCCTTGACCGTGGTCAAGTAGCACGAGCTCATCTGCGGGTGGTTGGTGCCCGAGTGGAACAAGGTCGGCGTCGACGGCACGTAGTGCAGCGACGAGATGACGTCGTAGAACTTGAGCGCCCAGCTCTCGCGATCCGTGGACTCGTTCATCGCCAAGCCCATCGCGATGCGCATCCAAAAGTACTGCGGCGTCTCCAGGATCTCCTGTTTCAGGTTCTTCAAGAAGTAGCGATCGTAGAGAACCTGCGCACCCAGATAGGTGAACAGCGTGTCGCGCTCGGGGCGCAATTCCGCGCCCAAACGAGCGAGGTCGAACTCCAGCATGCGCGCGTCCAAACGCCCGGCGTCGACGCCCGCCTTGATCTTGTTCGCGAAGCCGGCGCGGTGCGCGTCGGCGAACGAATCCGCGAATTCGTCCATGCCCAGCACGGCCTTGTAGAGATCGTTGAACAGGAAGCGCGCCGCCAACGTCGAGTAAACGGGGTCGCGCTCGATGCGCGCGCGGATGGCCATGATGACGGCCTGGTTGATCTCCGAGGTCTTGATCCCGTCGTAGAGGCCGAGCTTGGTGTCGCGCAGAATCCCGATGACGTCGATCGAGCCTTCGAGGCCGATGCAGCAATTGGTGATGGCCTTCTCGATCTCGCCGATGTTGAACTCGACGGTTTCGCCGCTGCGCTTGACCACCTTGATCTCGCGGCGGTCGATCTTCTCCAAGAGCTCGTCCTGCTTGTGACGGCGGACGGCCTCGCGCTCCTTGCGGTACAGGATGTAAGCCTTCGCGACCTCGAACAGCCCGCGCTCGGCGAGCATCATTTCGACGACGTCCTGGATGTCTTCGACGCCGGGGATGCGTTCGTCGAACTTCTGTTCGATGAGCCCGGTGACGTCGTCGGTCACCGAGGAATAGAACTCCGAAGCGACGGTAACGCCGGTGGCGACGCACGCCTTCTCGATGGCGTGCTCGATCCGGGTGCGGTCGAAGTCGACGATCGAACCGTTGCGCTTCTTGATCTTGCTGATTTCCATGGGACTCCTAGCGGCCGTGGGGCCGAAAACCGCTGCAACTCCTATTTATTGAACGGGTTATAGACTCAATCGGGTTGGAAGTCGCTCCCCGTCGACGCCTCGGCCCACGTAACTCGTTGCGGTCATTTACGCAACAGGTTGGGTGGGTCGATTCGGCGACCCCCTACCGATTGAGGTTCGGCCATACTACGCACGCCCTATGGGCGCGTCAAGAGTTTCTCCGGGTTGTGAAATGTTTATCTTCGTCCTGTCTATCTTGTTGACACTTAGCAAGATAACCACGTTTGCGCGCTCCCACAATGTGGAATCTTGGTGGATGGCGGGTGGATAACATTTCGGGCTAGAATCACCGCCCATGACCACCGTATCCGACAACGTCGCGCGCGTCCGCGAACGCGTCCACGCGGCCCAGAAGCGCGCCGGACGCGAGCACGAAAACGTCACCATCGTAGCGGTCACGAAGACGTTTGGTGAAGAAATCGTGCGCGCGGTGATCGACGCCGGCCTGCTCGACATCGGCGAGAATCGCGTGCAGGAGCTGCTCGCGAAGCAGGACGCGATCGGCGTGGGCGCGTGCCGCTGGCACCTGGTGGGACCGCTCCAGCGCAACAAGGCCGGCAAGGTGATCGGGCGCGTCGACCTCATTCATTCCATCGACCACGTGCGCATCGCGGAGACCGTCGACCGCATCGCGCGCGAACGCGGCGCCCGCGTGCGCGTTCTTCTGGAAGTGAACACCTCCGGCGAAGCGAGCAAGCACGGCGTCGCCCCGCGCGAGGCGCGCGCCGCGGCGGACGCCATCGCGCGCATGGGGTCGCTGGATTGGGAAGGCGTCATGACGATCGGGCCGCTCGCGGGCGGCGAGGCGGAGACGCGAGCGTGCTTTCGGTCGCTGGCGGCCCTGGCGCGCGACCTGCGCGCGGCGACCGGGCGCGCGCTCCCCACCGTGAGCATGGGCATGAGCGACGACTTCGAGGTCGCCATCGAGGAAGGGTCGACCCTGGTCCGGGTCGGACGCGCCATCACCGGCAACCGCGCCCCCTGACTCGCGCCGGGCGGGTGAGAAAATTCTTACCAGTTGAAAGGGGTTCATGTATGCTGCCCGCGACCCGATCGCCACGCGGGCCGCACGGCACCCGTAATGGGTTGCGGTGTATGAGGTTGTGGGGGCAGGCCGAAGCCGTCGCTTGGCTCGTGGTTTGCAGAAGCCGGCAAGCCACGGAGAATCGAGGAGGAAAGAACCATGCGTATCACGCCGCTGGATGTCCGCAAGCAAGAGTTCCGTAAGGCCATGCGCGGCCTCGACGCCGACGAGGTCTACGCGTTCCTCTCGACCGTCGCCGACGAGTACGAAGCCGTGCTCAACGACAACAAGGCGCTGCGCGAACGCCTGCTCGAGCTCGATGACAAAGTGCAGGAGTATCGCTCCATCGAGCGCACGCTGCGCGACACGCTGCTCACTGCCGAGCGCGTCACCGTCGAAGCCAAGGACAACGCCCGCCGCGAGGCGAGCCTCATCGTCAAAGAAGCGCAGCTCGAGGCGCAGAAGTCGCTGCGCGACATCACGTCGGAGGGCGCGCGCCTGCGCCAGGAAGTGCAGCGACTGCGCTCGCAGCGCGACGCCTACCTTGCGAAGATGAAGGTCGTCGCCGAGTCGCACGTGA
>CAZLLI010000182.1:0-3290 GCA_964560355.1 uncultured bacterium
GCGTGGTCGACGTCGCCAAGGAGTGGAGCGGTCCCTATCGCGAGACCGGCCCCGATCTTCTCCCCGGCTACGAAGTCGGCTACCGCGTGTCGTGGGACTGCGCGAAGGGCGCGGTGCGGCCCGAATTGTTCGAAGACAACACCAAGCGTTGGAGCGGCGACCACTGCATGGACGCCGACGTGGTGCCGGGTGTGATGTTCTCCAACCTGAAGATCGCGGGGCCCGACGCGCGCTTGATCGACCTGGGCCCGACGGTGCTGGATTTGTTCGGCGTCGACGTCCCCTCCTACATGACCGGGCGCAGCATGGTGGCGCGATGACGCTCCGACGCGGTCTCTTGGCGTTCGCGCTCTTGGCCGCGTGCGCGTCGCACGCGTTCGCGGCGAAGACGCCGTCGGTCGTCGTGCTCGGCATCGACGGCATGGACCCGGGCCTGCTTACCAAGTTCATCGCCGAAGGTCGCATGCCCAACTTCGCACGTCTCGCGCGCGAAGGTTCCTTCGACAGCCTGGAGACGTCGATCCCGCCCCAGAGCCCGGTGGCGTGGTCGAACTTCATTACCGGCATGGACCCGGGCGGTCACGGCATCTTCGACTTCATCCATCGCGACCCGGCGACGTATGCGCCGGTCTTCTCCGCCGCCGACGTCATCGAGCCGGGGCGCACGCTCGCGCTCGGCGATTGGGTGCTGCCGCTGTCGAAGGGCGGCACCGTGCTGTTGCGCAAGGGCGACGCGTTCTGGCAGATCCTCGACCGCCACGATGTCCCTTGCACCATCGTGCGCGTGCCGGCCAACTACCCGCCCGCGCCCACCCAGTCGCGCTCGCTCGCCGGCATGGGCACGCCCGATCTACTCGGGAGTTACGGCACGTTTACGCTCTTTACCGACGACGAGGCCTGGCGCGGCGCGCAGGTGAGTGGCGGGCGTGTGGTGGAAATCGCGTTGCAGGAAGGCCGCGCGCGCACGGCCATCGAAGGTCCGCGCAACACGCTGCGCAAGGACCGCGCGCCGCTTTCGTGCGCAATGACCGTCGACGCCGACGCCGAGCACGGCGCGGCGCGCGTCACCGTGGGCGACCGCGAGACCCTCCTGCTCGTGGGCGAATGGAGCGACTGGGTCCCGGTCGCGTTTCGCGTCGCCGGCCCCTTCAAGCACGTGCGCGGGATGGTGCGCTTCTATTTGCGCGCGGTGTCGCCGCGCGTCGAATTGTACGCGTCGCCGATCAATATCGACCCATTGGCGCCCGCGCTCCCCATCTCGACGCCGGCCGACTACGCCAAGGAGCTGGCGCAACGCGTCGGGCGCTTCTACACCCAAGGCATCGCGGAGGACACCAAGGCGCTCGAAGCGGGCGTGTTCGACGACGCGCAGTTCGTCGAACAAACCGACACCCTGCTCGCGGAGCGCGCACGCATGCTGGACGCCGTTCTCGACGACTACCGCGGCGGATTCCTGTTCTTCTACGTCTCGACCATCGACCAGTCGTGCCACGCGCTGTGGCGCAACAGCGACCCCAAGCACCCCGCGCACCCCGCCGACGAGACCTTCGCGGACCGCTTCGGGCAGCTGTATGAGGAGATGGACGCCGTGCTGGGACGTATTCGCGAGCGCATTCCGAGCGACGCCACTTTGATCGTGATGTCCGACCACGGCTTCGCGCCCTACTACAAAAAGGTCAACCTCAACTCGTGGTTGTATCAGAACCAATACTTGGCTCTCGTGCGCGCGGACGAGATCGGCCAGCATCCGCTGTTCAACAACGTGTTTTGGCGCCGCACGCGCGCGTACGCGGCCGGCATCAACGGGCTGTACGTGAATCTCGCGGGGCGCGAATCGAAAGGCATCGTGACGCCGGGCGCCGAATACGACGCGTTGATCGATGAGCTCTCGCGCAACCTGCTCGCGCTGCGCGACCCCGAAACGGGTGCGCAAGTCATCACGACCGTGTATCGCGCGAGGGAGATCTACCACGGCGACCAGACCGCGAACGCCCCCGACCTCGTGATCGGATACAATCGCGGTTATCGCGGGAGCGACGACTCGGCCCTCGGCACCGTCACCGCCCACGTCATCGTCCCCAACCTCGGCAAGTGGACGGGCGACCACTGCATCGACCATCGCTGGGTGCCGGGCGTGCTCTTGTGCAACCGCCCCGTCGCGGTCGCCGACCCGACCTTGCTCGACATGCCGGTGACGATTCTGAACTTGTTTGGCGTGCAAGCGCCGGCCGCGATGAAGGGTCGCGACGTGTTCGCGTCGCGCGCCGCCGCCGGCACGAAGTAATAGGAGGAAGCGATGTTCGGAAAGAAAGGCATCGTGCTCGACCCCGGTCTCTTGGAACGCGCGAAAGTGGCCGCCGCCAAGGCGGGCTACGCGTCGGTCGACGAGTTCGTCGCCCACGCGGTCGAACGCGCGCTCGGCGAGAGCGAAGGCCCCGGCGCCGACGCCGAGGACATCAAGAAGAAGCTCGAAGGTCTGGGCTACATTTCGTGACGTGGACGTCCTCGCGCGGTTGATCACGGCTCTCTTCGACGCGCTGGTGTTCCCGTTCGGAACCCGGCGCACGCTCGCGCTCGTCGTCGTGTCGATGGTGAGCGGTGCGTTGTTCGCGCTCGTGTTTCGTTCCACCTCCAACCCCGAGCGCATCAAGCGCACGCGGAGCCGCTTCCAGGCGCGCGTGCTCGAGATGCGCCTCTACCCCGACGATGTGGTGGTGCTGACGCGCGCCTTCTTGGGCGCGCTCGCGACCCAGCTCGACTACTTTCGCGTTGCCGCCAAACCCATCCTAATCCTCGCGGTGGTCGCGCTGCCGGTGTTCTTTCAGATCGAGTCGCGCTTCGCCGCGCGGCCCTTGCGCGCGGGCGAGCGCGCCCTCGTCACCGCCACGCTGAAGCAAGGCCTCGACGTGCACGCGGTCCCGGTCTCGCTAACGGGCTCGCCCGGCGTCGGCGTCGACGCGCGCTCGGTGCGCGTGCCCGCGACGCGCGACGTGGTGTGGCGCGTTTCCCCGTCGACGAGCGGCGAGCTCGTTGCCCGCGTCTACGACGTCGACTATCGCTTCAAGCTGCGTTCGAAGTGGAACGCGCGAGCGCTCGGGCGGGAGCGTTCGTCGGGCGCGTGGGACGCGATCGAGCACGCCGGGCTGCCCGCGATCCCGAAGCAATCGGCGCTCGCACAGATTCGCGTCGACTACCCCGAGGCGAGCTACCGCGTCCTCGGACTTCGCATGGGTTGGTTGGCGGTGTTTCTGTTGGGATCGTTCGTGGGAGCGGTCATCCCGGCGTGGATA
>CAZLLI010000183.1:0-3268 GCA_964560355.1 uncultured bacterium
CTTCACCGCTCGCTCGACCAGGCCGCCGCCGAACTCGCTCTTCGGTCCCGCCGCCAAGCACGCGCGCACGAAGGCGGGCTCGTCCGACTCGAGCAGACAGTAGACGTTGAGCGTGAGCGCGTCGCGCGCTCCCAAGCGTCGCAACGACGCGAGGACTTCTTCGCTGGTGCCGGCGTCGTGCACGCCGACCAAGCCCAATCGGTTGCACTCCGCGAGCGCGCGCGCCAGGCGCCGGTCGTAGTCGTCGGCGGTCGCCGCGGGGATCATCGCCTCCACCAGCTTCTCCGCTTCGTCGACGAGGATGCCGGTGGGCTCGCCGGAGGCGTCACGCACGATGCGGCCGCCGGGCGGGTCCGGCGTCGCGCGCGTGATCGCGCACGCGTCGAGCGCGGTGCGGTTGAGCCACAGCGCGTGCCCGTCGATGCGCTCGAGGTAGACCGGATTCGCTTCCGTGCCCGCGAGGTCGCGCCAACTCGGAAACGCGGTATCGGCCCAGTCGTTCTGGTCCCACCCGCGGCCGTGCATCCACTGCCCCGCCGCGGCGCGCGCTTGGGCGTCGCGCACGCGCGCGAGAATCTCCTCGCGCGACGTCGTGCCGGTGATCGGCACCTCTTCGAGCGTACGGCCGAAATTGTTCAAGTGGGCGTGCGCGTCGACGAATCCGGGAAACACTGCGTGGCCGCCGAGATCCACCCAGCGCGTGTGCGGGCCGCGCAGCGCCTCGGCCCCCTTGTCGTCACCGACGTAGACGATGCGATCCGCGCGCACCGCGACCGCGGTGGCGGGCGCCGACGCCGGAGCTGCGAAGGTGTGCACGACGCCGTGCGCGAGGACGAGGTCCGCGGGGGAGTCGCGGCGTGCGCACGCGAGCACGCCGGCGAGCGCGAGCACAGCGACCACATAGGGGGCGGGGCGAAGCGAGGTCACATCGAGCGCATCCCGTTCAGACGATCGACGCGGATGCGGGCTTCCTTTCGGCAGTACAGATCGCTATCACCGGTCTTCCAAATGTCGAGGACGTGCTGGTAGGCGTCGCTCGCGCGCGCGACGTCGCCCTTGCGCTCGTACGCCTCGCCGAGGAAGAACCACGCCACCGGAATCATGGCGGCGGAGTCGGCGAAGTAGAGCGGGCGGTCGACGATGCGGCGCAAGGACGCGGCCGCTCCGTCGAAGTCGCCCTTGGCCAGCTGGCAGCGCCCGATGACGTAATTCAAATCGTCCTCGGCCGACGCGGGGACGTTGTCGGCCGCCGAGGCCGCCGCGAACAACGCCTGCGCGTGCGCGCAGTCCCCCGCCGCCGCCGCTTCGAACACGTCCATGGCGGCGCGCTGGCGCGCGTTGACGTTCTTGCTGTGCGCTCGCAAGAGCTCGTGCGCGCGCACCGTGTCGCCCACCAACAGGTTGAACATGGCGACGGAACGATAATAGTCGTCGGAGAGAAACTTGCGGCGCACCGACTTGAGTCCGTCGAGCTCGGCGATGGTGCGGCGCGCGTCCTGGTGCGCCCAGTAGCCCAGCACGCCTTCGGCGAGGACCAGGTTCACCACCGTGGTGGAGTCGTGATACGTCGCGAGCGAAACCGAACGTGCGTCCTTCAAGAGCCGGAACGAATCGCGGTAGCGCCCGAGGTACGGGTACAAGATGAGCGCGCGCATCTGCACGCTCTCCAGGCGCGCGACGGGCTCGGCGTCGCCCAGATGCTCGGCCTGTTCGACCGCGGCCAGCGCGTCGTACGGCCGGTGCGTCGCGTAGCGAACCATCCCCTCGCGCAGCCACAGCTTCGCGTTCTTGGGGTCGTGCTTGCGCGCTTCTTCCAGGAGCGAGGTGGCGACGTCGGGGTGACCCGCGCGCAGATTCGCAACCGCGAGGTACTCGTAGGATTCGCTCGTCTGCGCGGTCTTGGCCCAGCGTTCCGCCACCACCAGCGCTTCTTGATAGCGGTCTTGGGAGAGGAGCGCCCACGTCAGGTGCTGCAGCGCGCGGTCCATCTCGGGGTCGATGGCGAGCGCTGCGCGGAAATGCACCTCGGCCGAATCGAGCTGGCCGGAGTGGAACTCGGCGTCGCCCAGGCCGAACAGCATCTCCTTGTCGTTCGGGTATAGCGTGCGCATCTCGCGCAGCACCGACGCCTGCGCCTCGAAGCCGTCGTCGAGCGCCACCTTGAGCGCGCGCACGAGGTAACGCTCCTTGAGCGGAATGCGGTCGAGGTTCGCGATCGCGTAATCGATGTGGCGCTTGGCCTGTTCCGCGTTCTGCCGCGACCACCACTCGGTGTACGCGAGGCGGTAGTACGCGAGCGCGAAGGTGGAGTCGCGCGCGATGGCGCGCTCGAACGACTTGCCCGCGTTGGTGAACTCGAGGCGGTCGAGCAGCTCTTCGCCCTCGAAGTACGCTTGGTACGCCCCCAGGTTGGTCGTGGTCATGTCGCCGACGCGCGCCGTGCTCGCCACCGACTCGGAGGCTTCGCGCAAGTCGATGCGGATGTCGCGCGCCACGGCGTCGATCATATGCGGGATGCTCTCCAGCCCACGTCCCTCTTCCTTGGTGGTGAAGACGTAATTGTGCCGGCGCGTGTCCATCACCTTGAGGTCGATGGTGTAGAGGTCTCCGAATTGGCGCACGGTGGGAATCACGAGCACGTCGACGCCGGCCGCGTCGCAGATGCGCTGCCCGAGCGCCTCGTCGATGGTGGTCGCGTCCGCGCGCCCGATCGTCTTCGCGATGTCGAACATGCGCGAGCGCGTCATGACCGACAGGCGCTGCGACTGTTCGAGCGCGGTGATCAACATCCCCGAGAGCCCGTCGAGCGAGGTCACCTCGGTCTCGTTGTTGAAGTCGATCACGGCGATGGGGACGCGCGACTCGCCGCCCGCTCGGCGCCCGCGCACGAAGTCATAGGTGAAGAAGCCCGCCGCCACCGTGACGACCGCGGCCGCGGCCAGGGTAGCGATGCGCGCGCGCGACCACGGCGCGGCGGCACCGCGGCGGCCGCCCGTCATGTCGTCGAGCGCACCGCGCAGCGCAACCATGAGAGCGTCGAGGCTTTGGTAGCGGTTCTCGGGATTCTTGGCGAGGCACGTCTCGACGATCTTCGCCACCGCGGTCGGGAGGCCGCTCCGGAACTCGCCGATGGGACGGTGGGGCTCGTTAAGAATCGAGTACAGCACCGCGGACTCGTAGTCCCCGCGGAACGGCAGGCGCCCCGCCAACATCTCGTACAGCACGACGCCGAGCGACCAGATGTCGGTGCGCTGGTCGACGGATTCGC
>CAZLLI010000184.1:0-3219 GCA_964560355.1 uncultured bacterium
ATGGCGGGAACGCCGGTAAAGTCCTGCAGCACGACGCGCGCGGGCTTGAACGCGATTTCCATTTCGCCCGCGGTCTTGGGACTCCAACCGAGCAAGCGCTCGACGTCGGCATCGGTGACCTTGAAGCCGTCGTGATTGCGCAGCGCGCTCTCCAGGAGCACGCGAATCGAATAGGGTAAGCGCGCGAGGTCGGCCTTCTGGTGCTTCGCGAGTGCGGGCAGGCTGTACCAGCTCGCGTCGCCCTGTGTGTGGCGTAGCGACTGTCGGAAATCCGCGGGACGAATGGGCAAGGTGCTCTCCTTAGTATGGTGTGTGAGTCGGGTTACGATAGCACGCGTCGCGCGCGTCGTAAAGGCGCGGCCGGAAACGAAAAACGCCGCGCGGCGTCGCGGCCGCACGGCGTTTCCGTTCCTACTCGCCTTGGAACAGCTATTCGGGGCTGGTGGAACCGGTCTGGATCGACGTGGTGATGCTGAACTCCTGCGTCGAGTAGCCGCCCATCGAATCGGTGACGCGTACCTTCGCCTTGTACTCGCTGGCGTCGGCGACGCCTTCGTGGAGCGGCACCGTCCAGTCGATGCGCCCCGAGGCCGTCATGCTCATGCCGAGGGGCGCCTCGAGCAGCTCATAGCGCACCGCGCCCGCGCCCGGCGCGACCGTGACCTGATAGACGAAGTGGCGGTCGTCGTCGAGCGTTTGCGGCGGCGTCGACGTAATCTTGGGCGCGTTGCTCCCCATCGCGATGGGGTCGCTGCGGCGCGGCGACGACGCGTCGTGGCCGTCGGAAGCGGTAACTTCGGCGTAGACGTTGTCGCCCTTCTGGAAGTGCGACGCGTCGATCGACGACTTGTCCTCGCCCGCGATGCGCTCGCCGTTCTTGAACCACTCGTACGTGTAGGTGACGGGGTCGCCGTCGGCGTCGGCGGAGGCGACACGCACGTAGATCTCCGCGCTCTTCTCCTGGCGCAGGTCGGCGGATGCTTTGCTGATCTGGGGCGGCGAATTCTCGATCACGATGGTCGGGCTCACGAGCTCGGTCCCGCCCACGTTCGCTTCGACGCGCACCCGGTCGCCCTTCTTGAAGCTCCCGGGTGTGAGCGTCGCGGTGGTGGCACCGGCGACTTCGGCGTCGTTGACGAACCAGCGGCACGCGCCGGGGTCGGCGCCGAAGCCTTGCCGGCCTTCGAGGCGCGCTTGCAGCGCGGTGATCGCGAACGCCTTCGCGGGTGCGATGACGATGCCGCCCGTCGGCGCGGGACCGCTCGCGGCCTCGTCGGGCTTCTGCAGCGCGCTCACGAGCGAGTACGTGCCGTAGATCGCCGCTGCCGCGACGATCATCATCACAACGAATCTCTTCACGATGGCCTCCTTCGTACCCCGGCAGAAAAGCGAACGCCTCCCCCCGCGAGGGGGGAGGGTTCGCTGCCCTTAGCACTGACTTGGGCCGGAGCCTTGCGGCCCCGGGTCGACGCAACGCGTCGAACGAAAACTACCGCGCGCCGCGCGGGCCGCTGTCCTCCGCAACCGTATCCTGCGAGAAGTCGGCGCCCGTTTCCGGCTCGCCAATCAGGATCATGGTCGCGATGGCCTTCTTGCCCTTCATCACGCCGCCGATGAGTATCGGCGTGTTGCGGACGCTCTGGCCCGACTCGACTGGACCGACGCCCACCTTGTGGAACGTGGTCTGGTCGTTGATGAAGACCGACTGGCCGTCCACCACGATCTCGCCCGTCAACGTGCCCGAGAAGACCGTCGTGGCCGAGAACGGCACCGCTTTGAGCGACACGCCCTTGCCCTTGGGCACGGCTTGGTCGCGCGCGACGCTCGCGCCTGCCACGGCCACCGCCAGCGCGGCGGCCGCTAGAACGATGCGAATTGAACGCGTATTCATGGTCGTACCACCCTCTCCTAGTACTGCTGCCGCCACGAGCGGACCGAAAGCAAGCGCACCTGACCACGCGTGTCTTCCACGTGAATGCGGGTGTCGCTGCCCTGCACGAGAATGTGCTGGTTGATGATGTCGACGACCGGCTTGGTGGCGATACCTTCGCCCAAGTCGACGACGCGACCACTCGTCGTGTCGTTGCCGTCGTTGTCGTCGTCGTCGAAGGCCGCACCGTTGCGGAACTTCATGGCGTACAGGTACGAGTGACCGCCGGCCGTGCACACGTCGCCGCTCGGCGCGTACGACGTGAAGTAGACCACGCCCGCCACCAAGGCATCGGCCTCGGTGATGCGCTCGCCGTCCTGCACCTCGAGGTCGACGAACCAACCCTTGAAGCTTTCGACCGGGTTGATCGAGTCGGTCTGGTCGGCCAGCTCCGAGCGCGACACGGTGTCGCCACCGTGGTCGTCCTGGATGCAGTAGAACGTCTGCTTGTCGGTGGTCGAGAAGTCGGTGTTGTCCAGGTAGCGGCCGGTGCCGAAGTACACGAACACCTTACCGCTGAAGTCGACCGTGATGATGGGCTGCGCCTGGATGGGCTGATTGGCTTCGGTCTTGAAGAGCAGCGTTCTGTCGAAATCGTCGCCCTTCATGCCGATGCGCCACAGGTTGCCGGCCAAGTCGCCCATGTACATGACGTCGGTATAGCCGTCGAAGTCCAAGTCGATCGCGCGGCCCGCCGTCGCCATGTTGGTCTTGCCCGACATCGTGCTCAACAGATCCGACTGGATGAGCGAGCCGTCTTCCATATCGAACGCGATAATGTTGGCTTCGCCGGTCGCGCCATCGGGGCCCGAGCCGACCCAGCCCACCCACTTGTCGAGGAACTTGACGCGCGTCACTTCGACTTGCGCCCACGATTCCACGACGTCGCCGAGGTTGTTTTCCCACAGGAACTCGGGATTGCGCGGGTCGGTGATGTCGAGACAGAAGTACGCGCCACCACCCTGCTTCTGACCCTGGATGAGGACCGTGCGCCACTTGCCCTGGACATACGCGTCGACGACGCGCGGCGTCCCGTTCACGGTGAACATGTGGCAGTAGCTGGTCGCCGCGATGTCGTCCAAGTATTGGAGCGCCGCGTTCGGGATGTACGCCCACAGCTCCTCGCCGGTGCTGGCCAGGAACGCGTGGACCATGCCGTCGTTCGAGCCCACGTAGATCGCGCGGTCGCGATTCTGGTTGGCGTTACGGAACGAACGGAAGTCGTTGAAGTTGTACGCGCCCATCACGCGACCCACGGTCACCGGGGCCGACTCGACGATGTCGCCGAG
>CAZLLI010000185.1:0-3114 GCA_964560355.1 uncultured bacterium
GGCGATAGAGGTCGTTCAGGTCCGATGTGGCGAAGCGCCCGCCGTCTAGCGGCACGAGCGGGCGCAGTTCGGGCGGGATGACCGGAATGACGGTCATGATCATCCATTCCGGCTTGTTGCCGGACTCGATGAACGAGTTGATGAGCTTCAGTCGCTTGGCGAGCTTTTTCGGTTTCAATTCGGAGGTCGACTCCGCAATCTCGGCGCGGAGCTTCTCCGCTTCGGCTTCGAGGTCGATGGAGATCAGGATTTCACGAATGGCTTCGGCGCCGATGCCGGCCGTGAAGCTGTCTTCGCCATATTCCTCCTGCGCCTTCAGATACTCTTCTTCGGTCAGCAGCGAGTGCTGCTCCAGGGGAGTCAGGCCCGGCTCGATGACGATATACTGTTCGAAATAGAGAACGCGCTCGACATCCTTCAGCGTCATGTCGAGCATGAGCGCGATGCGGGAGGGAAGCGATTTCAAAAACCAGATGTGGGCGACAGGCGCTGCAAGCTCGATATGGCCCATGCGGTCACGGCGGACTTTCGTCAGCGTCACCTCGACCCCGCACTTCTCGCAGGTGATGCCCTTATATTTCATGCGCTTGTACTTGCCGCACAGGCATTCATAGTCCTTCACGGGACCAAAGATGCGCGCGCAGAAGAGCCCGTCCCGCTCCGGCTTGAAGGTGCGGTAGTTGATGGTCTCGGGCTTCTTGATTTCGCCATATGACCAGGAGAGGATCTTCTCCGGCGATGCGATCGAAATCCTGATCTGATTGAACGTCGGCGCCGCGACGGCCTGCGGATTGAAGACGTTCAGGATTTCCTGGGACATTGCTACCTCTCAGTTGCGGCGTGGCCGCGAATTCTTCAGTCCGGAGGCGCCTGCCTCCCCATATCCTTGAGCCTCACCCGCCCTGCAGATCGACGTTCAATCCGAGCGAGCGCATTTCCTTCACGAGCACGTTGAAGCTTTCGGGGATGCCCGCCTCGAAGGCGTCGTCGCCGCGGACGATCGCTTCGTAGACCTTGGTGCGGCCGGCGACGTCGTCCGACTTGACGGTCAGCATTTCCTGCAGCGTGTAGGCCGCGCCGTAGGCTTCGAGCGCCCAGACTTCCATTTCGCCGAAGCGCTGGCCGCCGAACTGCGCCTTACCGCCGAGCGGCTGCTGCGACACCAACGAGTACGGTCCGATCGAGCGCGCGTGGATCTTGTCGTCCACCAAGTGCGAGAGCTTCATGATGTAGATGTAGCCCACCGTCACTTCCTGCTCGAACTCTTCGCCCGTGCGCCCGTCGCGCAGCACCGTCTTGCCGGTGGTCGCGAGGCCCTGCTCGTCGAGCGCGCGCTTGATCTCTTCGACCGACGCGCCGTCGAACACCGGGCACGTGACGCGATAACCGCCCGCGGCCGCGGCCCAGCCCAAGTGGGTCTCGAGGATCTGCCCCACGTTCATGCGGCTCGGCACGCCGAGCGGGTTGAGCACGACGTCGACCGGGCGGCCGTCGGGCAAGTGCGGCATGTCCTCGACCGGCACGATGCGCGCGACCACACCCTTGTTTCCGTGGCGTCCCGCCATCTTGTCGCCGACCTGAAGCTTGCGCTTACGGAACACGTACACCTTGACCAAGCGCGACACACCGGGCGGAAGTTCGTCGCCGCGCGTGACGCGCTCGACTTCCTTCTCGTACTGGACGTCGATGCGCTCCATGGCCTTGGCCGCCGTGTCGAGCACGATCTGCACCTGACGATCGACCTTGGGATCCTTCACGATGGCGAGGCCCCACTGCAGATTGTCGAGGTCGAGATCCTCGAAGAACTTGTCGGTGATCTTGCGCCCCGCCTTGGCGATCACTTCGCCGGTCTCCGCGTGCACGAGCTTCTCGCTCGTCTCGCCGATCATCAGGCGCTCGAGCTTCTGCCGGCGCACCTGCTTGATGCGCTCGACGTCGCCGTCGCGCGTCTTCTTGAGCTTGGCCAGGCGAACCTTGTCCTGGCTGCGCGACTTGTCGTCGCGCTCCTTGCGCGAGAAGACTTCGATGCCGACCACGATGCCGTCCATGCCCGGAGGCGCCTTGAGGCTCGCGTCGCGCACGTCGCCCGCCTTCTCGCCGAAGATGGCGCGCAAGAGGCGCTCTTCGGGAGAGAGTTCGGTCTCGCCCTTGGGCGTCACCTTGCCGACCAGAATGTCGCCGGCCTTGACGCGCGCGCCGATGCGCACGATGCCGTCCTCGTCGAGGTTCTTGAGCGACTCCTCGCCGACGTTCGGAATTTCGCGCGTGATTTCTTCCATGCCCGCCTTGGTGTCGCGGACCTGGCACTCGAACTCTTCGATGTGAAGGCTCGTGAAGTAGTCGTCCTTCAAGAAGCGTTCGCTCACCACGATGGCGTCTTCGTAGTTGTAGCCGAGCCACGGCATGAACGCGACGACCACGTTCATCCCGAGCGCGAGCTCGCCGGTTTCAGTGGCGGGACCGTCGGCGAGCACTTGGCCCGCCTTGATCTTCTCGCCCACGTGGACGAGCGGCTTCTGGTTGACGCACGTATCCTGGTTCGAGCGCTTGAACTTGAGCAGCGTGTAGCTGTCCATGCCCTCGTAGTCCGAGTAATCGTCGAGCGTCTCCTTCTTACCACCTGGATCGACGACGATGTGCTCGCCCGAGACGCTGATCACGGTGCCGCCGCGACGCGCGACGACCAGCACGCCGGAATCTTTCGCGATCTTGCCTTCCATGCCGGTGCCGACCAGCGGCGCCTGCGCGCGCAACAGCGGTACCGCCTGGCGCTGCATGTTGCAGCCCATGAGCGCGCGGTTGGCGTCGTCGTGCTCCAGGAACGGGATCAGCGACGCCGCCGCGCTGACGAGCTGCTTCGGCGACACGTCCATGTACTGGAGCTGCTTCGGCGTGACGACCGGGAAGTCGCTTCGCGAGCGCGCGAGAATGCTCTCGGCGAGGAAGTGACCCTTGTCGTCCACCTGCGCGTTGGCCTGCGCGATGATGCAGTCGGCTTCTTCGTCCGCGCTCAAGAACGCGACGTCCTCGGTGACGCGCCCGCTTTCGATCTTGCGGTACGGCGTCTCCAAGAAACCGTAGGGATTGATGCGCGCGTAGGTCGCGAGACTGCTG
>CAZLLI010000186.1:0-3110 GCA_964560355.1 uncultured bacterium
TGCTAACGTTCACCGGCACGTCGCTCCGCGCCGACTCCGCCGCGAATTTTCTCGTGCTCTCACCCGACGCGTACGCGCGACCGCCGCAACCCGACGTCGAGCGCAAGAACGGCGACGTCATCGTGCGCATGGACTACGGCGATCCGGTCGCGGTCCCCGGCGGGTCGCAGGGTCTGGCATTGGAGTTCGGTCGCGGGCGCGTGGTCGTGTTGGGCGAAGCCGCCATGCTGTCGGCGCGGCTCCACCGCTACGACGGACACCCCATCGGGATGAACACGCCCGGCTACGACAATCGCAAGCTCGCGCTCAACGTGATGCACTGGCTCACGCGGGTGCTGTAAGCCTACATGTCCTCCAGCGGGCGTGCTTCGCACTCGCCGTCGAACTCCGGCCAGTGCAGGCGGTGGAGCTCCATGAACTGACGCGCCACTTCGCGCGCCTCCGCGTCCGACTTCACGTCGATGAGCGCGTAGCCGCCCACGATCTCCTTGGCTTCCGTGAAGGGGCCGTCGGTCATGTGCAACTTGCCGCCGCGGCTGCGCACGCGAAACCCTTTCGCCGTGCCTTGGAGTCCCGCGGTATCCTTCAGCACTCCCGTCTTGAATCCCTCTTCGACGAACTTGCCCATCGCGTCGAGCAGTCCCTGCGGAATCTGGTCGGGACGAATGTTTTCGCTGTGCTTGACGAACATCATGTACTTCATCGATCGGCCTCCTTGGAATGCCACAGTATATTGAAATGCCATCGGGTTGTGCCACTGGCGTGGGGTAACCCACGCGGTGGGTTCATCAACACGACGATCGAGGGGGGCGCGAATCGACAAAACCGGCTGACTTTTCTTGCCCGCGTTAGGAAGCGAACGCTGGGTAGGCGGGGCGCCGTCCCCTGAGGTATCCTTCGGCGCTCGAGGAGAATCACAATTTGAGCAAGGATTCACGCAAGCGCCTCAACGCATTCGAACGCTATCTGACGCTCTGGGTGGCGTTGTGCATGGTGGGCGGGGTCACGCTCGGAAAGGTCGCTCCCGAAGTGGTGGCCGCGGTGCGCGGTCTGGAATTCGGGACCGGTAGTCAGATCAATCTTCCAATCGCCGTGCTGATCTGGCTCATGATCTATCCGATGATGCTCAAGATCGATCTGGCGAGCATCCTCGCGGTCCGTCGCCGGCCGGGCGGCATTCTCGTCACGTTGTTCGTGAATTGGCTGGTCAAACCGTTTTCGATGGCGCTGCTCGGTTGGGTGTTCTTCAAACACCTCTTCCTCCCGTGGATCGGTCCCGAACTCGCCGACCAGTACGTGGCCGGCACCATCATTCTAGCCGCCGCGCCGTGCACGGCGATGGTGTTCGTGTGGTCGTATCTCACCGACGGGGATCCCGCCTACACGCTCGTGCAAGTATCGCTGAACGACCTCATCATGTTGTTCGCCTTCGCGCCCATCGTGGGACTTCTGGTCGCGGGCGCGAGCAGCCTGCACGTCCCATTCGACGTGTTGCTGTATAGCGTAGTCGCGTTCATCGTTATTCCGCTGGCGCTGGGGAGCATCAGTCGCGTCGTGCTCATTCGTGCGCGGGGCCGCGAGTGGTTCGAGCGCGTGTATCTGCCCGCGTTTCACCCGGTGACGACCCTCGCGCTGCTGGCCACGTTGGTCCTGATCTTCGCGTTTCAAGCCGACAACATTCTCGGGCGCTGGTTCCACGTGTTGCTGATCGCCGTGCCTATCTTGATCCAGGTTTATCTCAACGCGGGACTCACCTACGCGCTCATGCACCGCTTCCGCATTCCGCACTCCATCGCCGCGCCCGGCGCGCTGATTGGAGCCAGCAACTTCTTCGAGTTGGCGGTGGCCGTGGCGATCACGCTGTTCGGCCCCGATTCCGGCGCCGCGCTCGCGACCGTAGTTGGTGTGCTAGTCGAAGTCCCGGTGATGCTGTCGGTGTGTTCGGTGTGCAATCGGACCCGACACTGGTTCCCCAATTCTGTCGCCGCACAGGCATCGAAAGCAGCCTAGTCGCTTGCGGGGTCGCGAGGGCTGTCGAGTGACGATCCCAGAGCTCATACGCGCGTTGGACCTACGACCGCTCCCCGACGAGGGGGGCTTGTTTCGCGAGACGTATCGGTCGGCTCATTCGACCGCAATCTACTATCTCGTCACGCCGGACCAATTCTCGGCGCTCCATCGCGTGCGCGGCGACGAGGTGTTTCACTTCTATCTCGGGGATCCCGTGGAGATGCTGCAGCTCCACGACGACGGGCGCGGCACGCTCGTCACGCTCGGCACCGACCTCGCGCGCGGAATGCGTCCGCAGGTCGTCGTGCCAGGCGGGGTGTGGCAAGGGACACGACTTCGACCCGGCGGCGCCTTCGCGCTCCTCGGAACCACGATGGCGCCGGGCTTCGATCCCGCGGACTTCGAACTCGGAGCGCGCGCGACCCTGGTCACGCGCTACCCCGAATTCGCCGTCGAGATCGAACGCTTCACGCGCTAAGCGCTACGGCTTTTCGAAGCCGACCACGAACTTCCAGTCGGGAACGTCTCCCAGTCCGACCTTTGTCTCGAAGAACCACTTCTCATTGAGGTAGACACCACCGAGAATGCTGCCGCCGAACTCAGTGTCGCTGCCGCCGTCGAAGTCGAACCAGTTGAGCGTGAGGCCCGCGCCGACGTACGGCTTGTACTTGGAATCGGTTTTGAACTGGTAGTGGCCATCGAGGTTGCCCGCCACCATGGTGACGTCGCCGAAACCGACTTCCACGCTCGGTACGATGTGAATCGGTAGGTCGGAAATGGCGTGGCTGCGGAAGCGAACGCCGATCAGAAAATCATCCGGGTCGACGGACGCGCCGGCGTGAAATCCCAGACCCGCGAATGCGGGGCCGGCGAACGCCGACACAAAGAGCGCGACGACGACTAGTAACTTGCGTTTCATCTTTCTGTACCTCGTGGGTTGGTGGCGAAGCGCCACGTTGATGGTCCTGTGCGCGTTCGCGCGAGTATCCTCGCTCAACACGTATTAATCAAGCCCGAACGAGAAGGCGGCGTCAGTAGCCTTTCTTTTTCTCCTTGGCTTCCTTGCCTTCCTGGGCGTCGTTGCGTTCCTTGTACGTCTC
>CAZLLI010000187.1:0-3076 GCA_964560355.1 uncultured bacterium
GGTGACGGTCGCGATCCAGGATGCACACGGTCAGGTCCTCGACGTAGCAGCGCTTCGCTTCCGCGATGGCGACCAAATTATCGAGCGGGCTCGCCTTGATGTTGACGCACCCGGCCGCGTCGGGGCCGACCGCGATTTTGTTCATGTAGCGAACGGGCGGGACCAAGAATGAATCGGGGCTGGAGACGGCGATGGTCGCGATGGCGTAGGGGCGACCGAAGGCGACGGAGTCGATCGATTGCAGCGCGTCGACGGCGACGTCGACTTCGGGGACGTCGGCGCCCTTGGCGTGCGCCTTGCGCGCGGCGGGCGCGGAGCCGTCGAGGTCGCCGATGACGACGCGCCCGTGCATCTTGATCGAGCGCATCACCACCGCCACCGCGTCGCGCGCGGCGCGGTCGGCCGCCTCGCCGTCGCCCTTGCCCATCCAACGCGCCGACGCCAGCGCGGCGGCTTCGGTCACGCGGACGAGCTCGAGGGCGAGGTTGCGTTCCATCGGCGCGCGGCCGCGGCTAGATGACGGGGCCGGTGGGCCCCGGTTCCGTCCCCGGCGCGCCCATGTCGGCGGGCTTGCGCGCTAGCGACTCGTTCAACTCGCGCGCCATTTGGTACTGGTGAAATGCGAAGATGAACGGGAAGAGCGCGTACGCGACTCCGAACGTCAGCGGATACGCGATCAACGTGATGATGAACGTAATGAAGAACCAGTTCCACTGGCCCAGGTAGATGTAGCCGACCGGGCCCATGACGATCCACGACAGCACGAAGCCGAGAAAACCGGCCAAGCCCGGGCTCTTCGGTTCGCGCAGCGGTCGCAACCGCGTCCACTCGTTGCCCTCGAGGGCCGCGGTCACGGAGCTTCGAATCCGGCGCCCGCAATGCGGGCACATCTCCGCTTTCTCGTCGACTCCTCTTCCACAGTATTTGCAGTACATGGTTACCGCCTTGCCTTAGGGGACTTCCATGCGGTTCTACGGAGGGCTTTCACGGATTGTTACTGTCCGAATGCGGAAAGGTTGCCCTTGGCGGCGGCGTTGCTGGGGTCGATCTCGAGCACCCGTCGCCACTGCGCCTTGGCGTCCGGCAGCATACCACTTTGGGCGAGAACGACGCCATAGTTATTGAGCACGGAGGGGTCGTCGGGCGCGCGGGCGGCGGCGCGGCGCAGGTAGTCGCGGGCGCGCGCGAGGTCGCCCTTCCCGCGCCACGCCATTCCCACCACCGAGAGCGCTTCTCCCACCGTCGGCGGCATGCGGTCGACGCGCGGATCGGTGCGCGCGATCTTACCCGCGTCCACGTCCTCCGCGAACGACGACAGCCGCGCGATGGCGTCGTCGAAGCGCGCCAGCGCGACCAGCGCGCGCGCGAGATAGACGGTGTCGCTCCACTTGCCGCCGTCACCCGCCACCAGCGCGTCGAAGTCGCGCGCCGCCGCCTCGTTGTCCCCCGCGCGCAATTCGTGGCGCGCGAGGTTGCGCCGGTACTCGAGCACCTTGGCGTCGTTGGCGTCGACCGCGCGCCGGAAATACGCGAGCGCTTTTTCGTTCTCGCCCACGCGCTCGAGTGCGAGCGCGTAGTTGTTGTCGAACGACGCGTCGTTGCGCATGCCCAGTTCTTCCGCGCGCGCGAAGGCCTCCACCGCGCCCTTGTCGTCGACGCCGGTGAGGCCGATGCCGACCCCGGCCGCGTACACGGGATTGTTCGGCTCCATCTCGCGCGCGGCGCGCCACTGCGCGAGCGCTTCCTTCTTGCGCCCGAGCTCGTTGAGCGCGAGCGCGTAGTTGTAGTGGACGAGGGGGTCGTCGTCGCCGTGCTTCATCGCGATCTCGAACTCGGTGAGTGCGCGCCCCGTCTTCCCGTTCTCCATGAGCAGCGTGCCGAGCTTCAGGTGCGGCCGGTAGTCGCCGTAGTTGATGCGGATCGCTTGCTCGTAACTCTTCACCGCGTTGGTGAGGTCGCCGAGTCCGTGGTAGGCGTCGCCGAGCATGGTGAAGGCCTGTTCGTCCTTGGGCGCCGACTTCACGATCGCCGCGAGCGACGCCACCGCGCCCGCGTAGTCGCCCGCCCCGAGTTGGAGCGACGCGCGCTTCTTCGCCGCGTTGAGCGCGGCGGCGCGGTCGTCGTCCTTGCTCGACGCCGTCGACGCGCACGAGAGGGCGAGCGCGCCGGCGACGAACGACGCCACGAGCGCGCGGTGGTACGGAGTCGATATCATGACGCGGGAAATATAGTCGCTCCGCGGCCCGCCGTCGACGACGACGGCGAGCCGCGGCTTCGTTTCGATCCGCGCGGAGGTTGTTACGCGCTGGGGGTCTGCTACGAGACGACGCGCGCCTTGGTGCGCAAGACACGCGAGCGCAGACGACCGGCTTGGATATTGAGCCAGTGCTTACGCGGGAGGAACGAAAACACCGGCGGGCGCCGGATACCCATGCGGTGCAGCTCCGCGGCCGGGGCCGGGTGCTTGCGGTCGAGCTTCCATCCGCTCAAGAACTCGACGTAGGCGGCCGCGTTGTTGCCCTCGAGACGGTGGACGCGTCCGAGGTTCACGCGCGAGAGCGGATCCTTCGGGTTCATCTTCACCGCCGTCTCGCAGATCTTCTTGGCGGCCTCGTAGTCCTCGCTCTCGATCGCGACGCACAAACCGTACAGCGACAGATACCCGGGATGGCGCGGGCAGATCTCGAGCGCCATTTCCAGGTGTTTCTTCGCCTGGTCCGCGCGATTGCGATTTACCAGTTCGAGCGCGCGGTTGAAGAGAGCGTTGGATTCGTGGGTCCCGTTAGGGGCGCCGGTTTCCTCGAGTGTCTCTACGATGCTCATTGACACACTCCGTGGGTTGCGATCCCGCCGGTCGGACGCGGTTCGGGCACGTCGTTTTGCACGGAAATCGGCGGCTGGAAGAGCCGCGGGCGAAAGGCTGCAAATCGTGTACCGCCGCCTAGGGGAAGAACTGCCCGTCCCGACGCCCTGTTCGACGCTGGGAGGCCCAGCTACCAACCATCGGCCGCGTGGAAGAGCCCCACGAAGCGGTCGCCGTCGACCACCGCCGCGAAGGGCTTGTTCGACTCGCGCA
>CAZLLI010000188.1:0-3001 GCA_964560355.1 uncultured bacterium
GTCCGCGCGCGCGGCTCTCCCATCATCCAACTTCTCCGCTGTTTCCAGTAACGATTTGTCGAATCGCTTGATAGACGATCTGCCTCCACGCGCGTCGGGGTCCTGGTCGGCGACCGACGTGGCGTCCATGGAGCGAGCGCGAGCGCTCGCGCGACGGGGCGCGGGCCGCACGGGTCCCAATCCGATCGTGGGTGCCGTGGTGGTTCGCGACGACCGCGAGGTCGGCGCCGGCTACCACCGTCGCCACGGCGAGGCGCATGCCGAAGTGGTGGCGCTCGACGCGGCCGGCGAGTCCGCGCGGGGCGCCACGCTGTACGTCACGCTGGAGCCGTGCGCGCACCACGGCCGCACGCCGCCGTGCGTCGAACGCATCGCGAAGAGCGGCATCGCGCGCGTGGTGTGTCCCGCCATCGACCCCGACCCGCGCGTGCGCGGGCGCGGCATCGCGGCGCTACGCGCCGCGGGGGTTCGTGTAGACGTAGGCTGCTTGGCGGAGGCGGCCCTGCTCGACACGCTTGGTTTCTATCGCGACCGCCTGGTGATGCCGGGCGTCGTCACGTTGAAAATGGCGACCACGGCCGACGGCATGGTGGCGCGCGCGCGCGGTCGCCGCGACGACGTCACCGGCGAGGTGTCGCGCGCCGACGCGCACGCGCTCCGCGCGCTCCACGACGCCGTGGTGGTGGGCATCGAGACCGTGCTCGCCGACCAGCCGCGCCTCGACTGCCGCCTGCACGCGGGCGGCGTCGACCACAATCCGACGCCGGTGGTGCTCGACACCCACGCGCGCACGCCGCTCGACAACGAGTGGACGCGCGCGCGGCGGCCGTTCGTGGTGGTGTGCGGGGAGGGCGCGGGAGCGTCGCGCGTGGCGGCGCTGCGCGACGCGGGTGCGCGCGTGCTCCCGGTGCGCGCGGGTGAGCGCGGGGTCGACGTGGCCGACGCGCGCCGCGCGCTCGCCGAGATCGGGCTCGCGCGCCTTCTGGTGGAAGGAGGCCCGCGCGTGTTCTGGAGCTTCGTCGACGCGGGGGCTTGGGACGCCGCGTGGATCTACCAATCGAAGCGCACGTTCGGGCCCGCCGGCGTGCCGCTGTATCGCTCGGCGAGCGAGCGTTTTCCGGGGCGCGCGGTGGACGACGTCACCATGGCGGGCGACCGCCGCGTGGGCTTCGTCAACGACGCGACCTGGACGGACATGATGACGGCGCTCGGAAAGGCGGAGGCGTAGGTGTTCACCGGTATCGTCGAGGCGGTGGGGACGGTCGCGCGCGCGGAGGCAAACGGCGCGTCGCGGCGCCTGCGCGTGGAGGCGAAGGAGTTCGCGACCGCGCTCGCGGCGGGCGACAGCGTCGCCGTCGACGGCGTGTGCCTCACCGTCGAGCGCGCCGACGCGCACGGCTTCGACGCGACCGCGGTGGCGGAGACGCTCGCGCGCACGACACTCGGAGAGCGCGGCAAGGGCGACCGCGTCAACCTGGAGCGCGCGGCCACCGTGGCGCGCTACTTCGGCGGCCACCTGGTGCAAGGCCACGTCGACGCGGTGGCGCGCGTGGTGTCGTTCGACGCCGCGAGCGCGTCGCCGCAATTGGTGCTCGAGCTGCCCGAGCCGGTGTTCGCGCTCTGCATCGACCAAGGATCCATCGCGGTGGACGGGGTGAGCCTCACCATCGCGGCGCGCGCGCGCGAGCGGCGCATCGCGATCGCGATCGTGCCGCACACGCTCGCGCACACCACCATGGCCGCGTACGCGGCCGGACGGCGCGTCAACGTCGAAGCCGACGTGATTGCCAAGTACGTTCGTGAGTTCGTTCGCCGCGCGTGACGGCGAGGGCGGGCCAAGGCCCTTCAGACAGGAGCAACGATGAGCGGTTTTTCCAGCATCGATAAGGCGATCGAAGTCATTCGCGCGGGCGGCATCGTGATCGTGGTCGACGACGCCGATCGCGAGAACGAAGGCGACATGATCCTGGCCGCCGAGCGCGTGACGGCGGAGAAGATCAACTTTCTCTCGCGCTTCGGGCGCGGGCTGATTTGCGCGCCGCTCCTACCCGAGCGGGCCGAGGAGCTCAAGCTCGCGCCCATGGTGCCCGAGAACACGTGCAAGCTCGGCACCGCCTTCACGGTGTCGATCGACCTGGTGGGCGGCACCACCACCGGCATCAGCGCGCACGACCGCGCCGCCACCATCCGCGCCATGGTCGACCCGTCGACGCGCCCCGACGACTTCGCGCGCCCGGGGCACGTGTTCCCGCTCATCGCCAAGCCGGGCGGCGTGCTGCGGCGCGCGGGGCACACCGAAGCCTCGGTCGACCTCGCGCGCCTCGCTGGCCTCGCGCCGGTGGGCGTGTTGTGCGAAGTGCTCGACGACGACGGCTCCATGGCGCGGCTCCCGCGGCTGCGCGAGATCGCCGGAGCGCACGGGCTCGAGATGGTCACCATCGCCGACTTGATCGCGTACCGCCGTCGCCACGAGAAGCTGGTCGAGCGCGTGGAGTCGATTTCCTTTCCGACCGAGTACGGCGAATTCACGCTGCACCTGTATCGAAGCCTGGCCAGCGGTCACAACCACATCGCGCTCGTGAAGGGAACGCCGCGGCGCGACGAGGCCGCGCTGGTGCGCGTGCACTCGCAGTGCTTCACCGGCGACGTGCTGGGGTCTTTGCGCTGCGACTGCGGCCCACAGCTGCACCAGGCGATGACGCAGATCGAGCAGGCGGGGACGGGCGTGCTCCTGTACATGAACCAGGAAGGACGCGGCATCGGGCTCGAGAACAAGATTCGCGCCTACGCGCTGCAGGACGCCGGCCACGACACCGTCGAAGCCAACGAGGCGCTCGGCTTTCCACCCGACCTGCGCGACTACGGGGTCGGCGCGCAGATCCTCTTCGACCTCGGGGTGGGGAAGATTCGCCTCCTCACCAACAACCCCAAGAAGGTCGTGGGACTCTCGGCGCACGGGCTCGAAGTGGTCGACCGAGTTCCCATCGAGATTCCCGCCAAC
>CAZLLI010000189.1:0-2985 GCA_964560355.1 uncultured bacterium
GCTCGTTGTATGTCGGGACTACGACGAGCGCTTCCACCCAGTCCCCTTCCTGCGCGCCTCCATCCATAGCGACAGCACCATCGCGAGCGCCGCGAGCACGAACGACGTCACCGACACCACAGCGCCTTCCTTGAGCAGCTTGGCGTCGTAGCGCATGACGACTTCGTGGTGGCCGGCCGGGAGCGCGACGGCGCGAAAGGCGTGGTTCGCGCGCAGAATCTCGGCGGGGGCGCCGTCGACGGTCGCGGTCCAGTCGGGATAGTACGCTTCGCTCGTCACCACGATGCCGGGGCGGTCGAGGGTGACCGCGAGTGCGATCTCCTTGTCGCTGCGGCGCTCGAACGCGACCTCCGCGCTGTCGCCCGGCGCCGGCGCGATGGCGGGCGTCTTGGCCAGGAGCACGGTGCGGCGAAGGTCGACGCGCCCCTCCGCCATCGCGGCGAGCCCCTCGTCGCGCGTCGTCACCGCGTAACTCCCCACCACCCACGCGCGCGGGAAGGCGTCGCGATTCTCGTAGATCGCGCGCGGTGTGCCCTCGTAGTCGTTGCCCACCCACACCGGCGTGAGCGACGGCGAATCGGGCAAGCGAATCGCGGAGACGAGGTAGCGCGCGTTCAGCATGTTGACCAGATTCAGCTGGCGCGCGCTCAGCGTGTGCGCGAGTGCGTTCAAGAATTCGTCGTACACCGAGAGCTTGGCGGGGTGATACCCGCCCGCCGACGAAAGGCCGAAGATCATGTAGCGGTTCGACATGAAGCCGGCCGAGTTGGTCGGGTTCTGGAGGTCGTCGATGGGCAGCACGCGGAACACCCCCGGCTGCCGGCGCAGGAACTCGATGGAGTCGTCGCTCTTCGTGTAGGCGTCGGTGGCGGCGCGGTCGCGAATGATGCGATAGCCGTCGTGGTGGCGGAACTGCTCGGGGTGGACGATGTAGCGGTCGACGCGGAAGTAGTCGGCGGCCCCGAGCGCGAACACGATCGCCGCGAACACCACCGGCTGCAGGCGCGCGCGCGCGAACGCGAACACCGCGCCGGCGAGGCACAGCCCGATGATAGCGAGCTCCACCAGGTCGCGCGCGAGGAATTCGCCCACCATGCGCCCGATGGTGGCGCGCGTGGCGGGGTCGTCGGTGACGCGCACGCGCGTCGCGGCTCCCTTCGCGAAGCCGTCGGTCCAATAGCCCTGCGTGAGCAGCGCGAGCACGAAGCACACCCCGGCGGCGATCAGCGCGCGCTTGGCCCAACGCTTGAGAGTGGCGCGGTCGCTTCCCAGCACGTGGTCGACGCCGATCGCGAACAACACGATCACCGCGAGCTGCTGGACGATCAGCACCATCACCGGCACGCGGAACTTGCTGAAGTAGGGCGCGAACTTGAAGAGCGGGTCGTACAGCACCGGGAAGAACTTGCCGAAGGAAACGAATGTCGCCACCACCGCGAGGAAACACAGGAAGCCCACGAAGCGCGTGCGCACGCGGGTCGCCGCGACCACGGCGAACACGAGCACCACGAGGCCCAAGTAATTCGGATAGTCGGTGAACGGCATGTGGCCGAGGTAGAGGTCCTTGCCGAACCCGAACGAAAACGGAATCAAGAACGTCAGCATCTCCGACGGGTGCAGGCTCCAATTGGTGGCGTAGCCGTACGCGAGCCCGCCCGCTTCCGACGCGCCGCGAATCGAGTACTTCGCGTAGTCGTGCACGGGCAGGTAGAGCACCGCACATATAAGGAGCGACACCCCCACCACGACGGCGAGCGTCGCGGTGCCGAGCCCCACGTCGGCGAGCGCCCCTCTCCACGGCGACGCACCCTCGCGGCGACCGCGCGCGGCGTCGACCAATGCCATCACGCCGAAGAACAACAAATAGAGAAACACGAGCGCGTAGGTGTAATACGACACCTGCAGGTGGCTGCGCAGCATCGAGAAGCCGAGCGTGATGGCGAGCGCGGCCGCGTTCGCGACCCGGTTGCGCCCGCGCCAGATGCGGTCCCAGAACAACAACGCGTACGGGAGGTACGCCACCGCGCAGGCCTGGCTGCCGTGGCCGTTGGCGCCGATCGCGACCAGGTTCGGCATCCACATCATGAGGAAGCCCGCGGGAATGGCGGCCGACGCGCGCACGCCGCGGTCGCGCAGCAGCAAATACACGCCGAAACCGGTCGCGAAGGTATGGAACAAGAGCCACGTGTACTCGGGCAGGCGCAAGAGCAAGCGGAACGGCTTGATCACCCAGTTGATGGGATAGATCCACGGCGTGAAGGCCATGCTGCCGTAGCTCGGCATGCCGCAGAACAGGTACGGATTCCACACCGGGTACTCGCCGGCGGCCAGCGCGCGGTGACCGGCGGCCGCGAAGCTGGCCGCCGACTGGCTGTCGCCCGACACGAACACCTGCCCCCGAAACACGATCTCGGGGTACATGACCGCGACTCCCGTCAGCATGACGACGACCGCGATCATCCAGGGACGCGCCCAACGGGGCAAGGTCCCGCGCGGCCGCGAATCGGGTGCTACGGGCTTGGCAGAAGACTTGGACGGCTTGGGTGGCATAAATCGGGAGGCAGTCCGCGAATCATATCACAGCGCGAGAACCGCCGCGACCCTCCTGGCGCGCGCGCGCGCCCACGTCGAAGAGCGCTTGCGTGCACGCGGCCCACGTGAAGCGCGGGGCCTCCGCGCGAATCGCGGCCGCCATCGCGGGCGCGTCCGCGCGCGTGAAGAAGCGCTCGATGGCCGACGCCAGCGCGTCGGGGTCGGCGGGGGGCACCACGTACCCGGTGACGCCGTCGCGCACGACGTCGGGCAACCCTCCCACCGACGTCACGATCACGGGTCGCTCGAACGCGTACGCGGTCTGCACGATCCCGCTCTGCGTCGCCGACTTGTACGGCAGCACCACCACGTCGGCGGCGCTGAAATAGACCCCGACTTCGTCGTCGGGGACGTAGCGGTCGACCACGCGCACGCGCGCGCCGATCCCGAGCG
>CAZLLI010000190.1:0-2973 GCA_964560355.1 uncultured bacterium
GCAAACTTCTTCCAACCTCGCCAGATGAGCGAGAAGAACTTCTTGATCGCTTGCATGGTCCTACTGCCTCGGCACTAGGAGGCGGGTTTCCAGCGGTGCGTTCGGGATCGGGGCACAACCGCGGAGGACTAAAAACGAGCGGCCGCGAGGCGGCCGCAACGGGATAACGTCGGCAGGGAGAATAACATGGAACGTTGCACCCGGTCAACATCACTGCGGGTCGGCATTTCTGCACGGGCTTCGTGCTATAATTTTGCGCTACTTGTTCTGCACCTTACCACCCGCGTCTGGGAGGTCTGCGATGAGACACCGCGTGGTAGTAGCCGTCTTCGTGTTTCTTGTCCCCGCCTCTGCCCATTCGGACTGGAGCTGGCGCTATCCTCAGCCGCAGGGGCACACGCTCAACGATATCGTGTTCCTGACCAATAACAACGCAATCGCGGTGGGTGAGTTTGGGACGGTATTGGTCACGCACGATGCTGGTCAAACGTGGACCGTCTCCTGGCAGGCCGGAGGCGTCGAAGCGGCGCTACGGCACGTTGATCGGCTCGACGCGTCGACCGCGATTGCGGTTGGCAACGACGGCGTCATCGTTCGCACCACAAACGGTGGAGCGACATGGACCGCTATACCCAGCGGCACGACCTGGCCCATTACCAGCGTATCGTTCGCGAACAGTACCAACGGCGTTGCTGCTGCAGGCCCCTTCGCTCTGCGCACGAACAATGGCGGAACGACTTGGCTTGTCGCGGCAGTCGACCCGTCGATAATCGCAGTCGACGCAATAACGGCCGATCGTTGGTTCGGAGTGACCGCGTACACGTTCGTTGAGTCCAACAACGGCGGAGCGAGCTGGGCCCCAGTGCCGACACTGGCGTTGGTGCCGGATCCAAGTAACGAGAGCTTCTACTCCCTGGATTTCGTGGATGAGATGCGTGGAGTTGTAGCTAGCCAGACGTTTACCCAGCAATCCGGGACGAACCACAGCACGTGGTACCAGACCATCGATGGAGGAGCTAGTTGGACCTCGATATTTCCGTTTCCGAATCCTGATTACCAAATCCTTGAGTTTTTCACTCCGCATGAGATGATCTATTTGCCGAACAACCAGATCATGGGTGCGTATGAGCTTATGTGTTGCTTTCCATCCATGTACAACACGGCACCCGTGGGTGAGCTGACGGCCAGGAACGGGAATGCGATCCAGCGGCGAAGTACAACCCACCCGATCAAAGGACTGTCTCGCGATCAGGATGGCGTCATGCTGATGGTCGGAGTCGACGGGTTGATCCTCCGGCGAGAAATAGACGGTACGTTCACGCGTATCGGCGGCGTTCCGCACTACACACAGTCGGGCGGGTCCGCCTCTTCGTTTGCTGACGCATTGCATGGGATCGTCATGAACAGCGACGACTACATGTTTCCACTGAGTCCACTCGGCTATCCCGACACACACTTCACGCGAACGTCGGACGGCGGGCGCACCTGGGCGCAAACGACGATCTCGACGTTCGAAGCACTCGACCTGGTGCATTTGTCGGCTACGTCGGTGTGCGCGTCTGGTTACGACATCGCCGGAAAAGGGTCCATCATGCGCTCCGACGATGGAGGCGCGTCCTGGTCGACGATCTACACCGGTACGGTGGCGACCGTGCCGATTCGGATCTCTTCCGGTTCGCCGGATCGAGCGGTGGCCGTGGGTAGCAGCCGCGCATTCGTGATCGCAAACGGCACCGTAACCGTCGTGACAACGCCCGGCAACTTCCAAGACGTCGCCTTCGCGAGCCCAATGGTCGTGGTCGGGGTCGCAGCGAGTGGGAACAATGGTCGTAGCGCCGACGGTGGATTGACGTGGACTTCGCTGCCGTCTACGACGCCGCGAATCACGCAGCTCGATTTCGCCACCGCGACTACCGCATTCGGTGTTACGTCAGCCGGCATCGTGCGCAGCGACGACGTCGGCACCACCTGGACGCCGGTTCCGTCGGGTGCATACACTAAACTGCGTAATATCGACTTTGCCGACGCCGAACACGGCGTGGCGGCTGGAGATCGAGGCCAAGTGCTGTTCACGAGCGACGGCGGCGCGACGTGGCTGCGTCAAGACGCGCCCACGGCCCGGGACTTGAACGACGTCACCGCGTTCGCGACCGGCGGTGCGTTCGTTTCCGGCGACGAGCAGATTCTGTTCGAGTATTCGCAGCAACCCGTGGCGACCCTGATCGAAAGCTTCGATGTCGATGCGCGGCCGTTTGCTGCGCAGTTGCGCTGGACGGTCCACGACGACGGTAGCTTGGCGACCTTCGTAGTTCTGCGACGCACCGGGGCGCGCGACGAAACCGTCGCCAGCGTGGGGCGCGACGCGCGGAGCTTCGTCGACGAAGGACTCACGCCCGGCCGACGCTACGAATACCAATTGCTAGCGCAGGATCACGATGGATCGACTGTCCTATCCGCCCCCATCGCCGTGACGATCCCCACGGCGTCGCTCGAGCTGCTGCCGAACCAGCCCAATCCTTTCAACCCGACCACACGCATCGCTTTCGTCACGCCGGCCAGGCAACGGGTGCGGTTGGATGTGTTCGACGCGGCCGGCCATCGCGTCGCAACACTCGTCGACGACGTGCGCGAGCCGGGAATCCACTCGGTGGAATGGAAGGCGGACGGCGCTGCAAGCGGTGTTTACTTCGCCCGTTTGCGCGCGGGCAAGGCGAGTGTGTCGCGAAAAATGGCGCTATTGAAGTAGGCTACTTCAGCAGCACGAGCTTGTTGCGAAACACCCCGTCGGGTGTCTGCGCGCGCTGGAAGTAGACGCCGCTCGCCACGGGTGCGCCAGAGTCGTCGCGGCCGTCCCATAGGCGCTCGTGGAAGCCGAGGGTCATTACGCCCGCGTACACTCCGCGTACGCGTCGCCCGCCCACGTCGAAGATGTCCCATTGCACGCGTCCGCCGACGCGCAGCTGGAGTCGGAGC
>CAZLLI010000191.1:0-2905 GCA_964560355.1 uncultured bacterium
CCGCGAAGCAATTCACCAGCCGCGTCGTCTTCTTGTTCGCCCCGATGCCCGCGTAACCAAATTGATCCCCGCCCGCGCCGAAGCTCCCGCTCACGACCGGCTTCTCGGTCCAGTTGGCGGCGAAGGCGGCGGACGCGAACGACATGCAAACGGCGACGACAATAGTGGCGCGCGAGCGGTTCATGAATCCTCCGTGGAGAGCGTTGTGCCGGGATTCTAGGGGTTGAGCATGGCGAGTGCCAATGGTAGACTTTGTCCGTTCCACCCCGTCGAAGTTCACCTCCTCGTCGGAGGCCATCATGAATCTTCGAGCCGCGCTTGCGTTCGTCCTCCTCGTTTCCGCCACGCCCGCGTCGGCGCAATGGACGTGGCTCAATCCCAAGCCGCAAGGCCACACCCTGAACGACATCGAGTTCCTCGACGACAATACCGCCATCGCGGTGGGTAACGCCGGAACGATTGTGGTCACGCACGACGCCGGGCTGACGTGGTCGGCTGAGTGCAAAGTTCTGGGAGTATCAACGCCCTTGCGTCGTATTGCGCGCGTGGACGCGACAACGGCCGTCGTCGTGGGCGATGCGGGCGTTGCGATTAAGACTATTGATGCTGGGGCGCACTGGCTCCTCCTCACCAGCCCCGCCAATCTGGACCTTTTGGACGTGGATTTCTTGGGCGCGAGCGGCGTTGTTGCCGGCGGTCTTCAAGTGTTACGGACCGATGATGGAGGGATGACGTGGTTCCCGTTGACAGCTCCGGGCGTTGGCCCCATTCGAGCGTGTGAGTTGTTGACACCGACTGTGGTACTCGCGGCGGGACAGCTCTTGGTAAGAAGCACGAACGGGGGCCAGACGTGGGAAGGATTGTTCATCACGGGTAACAACCCAACCATTTCCTTTTCAGACGCGAACCACGGCGCTTTCACGGGAAGTTATTCCATTCAGATTACTACCGACGGTGGCGTAACGTGGACCGAGCACGGCATAGGCCCGGGTCAGTCCGAGACGTCTCTTCGTGTGACGGATCTTGCGTTTCGTGACGCGGGTCTGATCGCCTTCTCGGCCGCCGCCTCCATATGCGACATCTACAGTCCATATCGCTGTAGTTCGTACGGAGAGGCCCAGTTTTCGACCAATGGCGCCCTATGGTGGACAATCGATCAAGTGTGGGAGTCGGATTTGTATGGCGTGGCGGTTAACGGAGGCGGCGTGATGTTGTTCGTCGGCCGGGCCGGGGCAATAGCCCGCCGAGTCCCCCCGGCACCCATGGTTACGATCAACGCTCGGCCCAGCATGAGTGGGAGTGCGATCGCATTCGCTGGTTCGGACCACGGGCTAGCCATGAACTACGTGTACGAAGTCAATGCGATAGGACAGACAGAGCAAGTTTACACGGCGTTTCTACAGACGGCCAACGCCGGCGAATCGTGGACGGAGTCGACGCGGCCCAACACGCTCGTGAACGACGCTTCGTTCGCCCCGACCGGCGCACCCGTGCCACCCGTGTATGCGGTTGGATCCCAGTACAACCCAGGCAGCGATGTCTGGTCGTCGCAGGTGTTGAAGTCGATCAATGGTGGCGCGACGTGGTCGAGTCTTTGGTCGAGTGCGGCGTATGGGATGCTTCACGCCATGGGTTACAATTCACCGTCGCGTTCGGTGGCAGTTGGCGATGGTGGAACGATCGCAATAACCGACAACGACGTCGTCACTCCGTCGATCGTTCCCGGCAATGCGTCGCTGCGTGGCATTGCGTTTGCCGACCCTTCGGTGGCGGTTGCCGTCGGATTCAGTGGAACCACTCCGATCGTGCTGCGCACGATCGACGGTGGTGGGCAGTGGTCGCCAATTGCGGTGGGCGGAACCCAGCGCCTCCATGACGTCGACTTTGCCACGAATCAGATCGGCGTCGCAGTTGGGCTCGGGGGTGCGATTCTTCGCACCGAAGACGCGGGCGAATCGTGGCAGCCCATCATTTCTCCGACTACGGCTGCATTGAACGCGGTCGCGTTCTGCGACAACGTGCGCGGTTATGTTGCGGGAAGTACCGGCACCGTCCTTGAAACGAGCGACGCCGGGCTAAGTTGGACTCCAATCTTGACACCTACTCTTGTCGAATTGACCGATGTGTATGCTCACGGCACGACACACGCGGTATTTGTGGGGGTCAATCAGATCGTCTTGGACTACGAGGTCACACCGGTCCCAACCCTGATCTCTTCCTTCAGTGCCTCACCCGACGCCTTTGCGATCGATCTGTCGTGGTCGGTGCGCAACGATGCCGACCTCGCCGGGTTCCGCGTCGAGCGTACGAGCGGCGCGGGTGCGTCGCGCGCGTTTCGCGACATCGGGGCGGCCAGTCGTTCGTTCACGGACGATGGGGTCGAGCCGGGGGTGTCGTACGAGTATGTGCTGGTCGCTCTCGATCGCGACGGTACGGAAACGTACTCGGCGCCGGTTCGGGTCACGACGTCGCAGGCGGCGCTGGAGCTTCTCCCCAACGTCCCCAACCCGTTCAACCCGTCGACGACGATTCGGTATGTGCTGCCGGTGCGCGCCGACGTGCGGGTGACGATTTACGACGTGGCGGGGCGTCCGGTGGCGACGCTGGTCGATCGTAATCAGGCGGCGGGGTCGTACGCGGTGGAGTGGAACGGAACGGGCGCGCGCGGCGAACGGGTGGCGAGCGGGGTTTACTTGCTGCGCATGGAGGCCGGCAAACAGGCGCTCTCGCGCAAGATGGTGCTGCTCAAATAGTCGCGACGCGCGCTACGCGAGTCCGTGGCGCTTGCGGTAGTTCGCGATTCCGGAAAATCCGACCAGCCGTTTCTGCTCTTCGTCCCATAGGCGGAATTTGAGCGACTTCAGGCTCGACCGGAGCGTGATGTGCTGCACGTTCTGGAAGGTCG
>CAZLLI010000192.1:0-2796 GCA_964560355.1 uncultured bacterium
TGCCGTTGTGGTGGTCGTCGTGGAAGTGCGTGTTGACCACGTAGCGCACCGGCTTGTCCGTGAGCTTCTTGATCTCGTTCGCGATCCGGCGCGTGGAGGTGGGAAATAGATTGGTGTCGACCACCAACACGTCGGCGTCGTTGATCACCACGAAGGTGTTGCTCTCGATCGGGTTGTCGCTCGCGTCGGGCCACAGCATCGCGTAGACGCCGTCGGCCAGCTTGATGGTGTCGAGCTTCTTCTGCGGGAGTTTGGTAGCCGCGAGCGAGAGCGACGAGACCGCGACCGCCGTGACCATCGCCCACATGCGTATGGATGTCATGGAGGCTCCTTGTCGAATGCCGCGGGGTGGCGTGGTGGACTACGGCGCCGCGCGCGCCTGGTTGCGCGCTACTTCTTGAGCTGGTCGGCGACGCGTCGTCGCACGCTCAGGTTGGAACCGATCCACTCCGGGAGCTTCTTCCACTTCCCCGTCTTCATGAGGAGCGACGTGCGGCCGCCTTCGGCGGACACCTTCTCGACGTCGGAGAGATGGATGCGCTTGGTGCCGAAGAGCGTCTTGATCGCCACCGCGTTCGGCTCCACGTCGACGCGCGCGATGAAGCACTCCACGAACGCGAGCGCCGCGAAAGCGACCATCCCGATCGCAATCGCCACGTAGGCGGTCGCGATCCCCGTCTGCAGCGCGGTTATCAATATCGCGACGAAGACGAGCAGCGACACGCCGACGATGACCTTGATCCAAGGAGAAGGATGGTAGGAATGAATATCGGTGGCCATTTTAGAACCTCGCTCCCAGCGTCGCGCCGAACACATCACGATCGAACTCCAGGGTGGGCCCCGCCGGCCCATTCGGCGTCGAGTGCGCGTAGTCACCGCGAATCAGCCAGCTCCCGAAATCCCATCCGATCCCGGCGCCGAGGCTCGTCACCGAGGAGCGGCCTTCGCGGTCGAACCATTGATACCCAGCGCGCGCCGCCACGAACCGCATGACAGACAGCTCCCAACCCAGTGCCCAATAGGACTGATTACTATCGATATCGACGAAGTCGACGTCGAAGGACGCAGAAGCGGCCGCGACGCTCCGTCCCCACGTAGTCGTGTTGGGTGCGTCGAAGTCGAACCCGACGCCGTAGCGATTCTGACCGACGATGGTGTACTCGAGCGAGTCGATCTCGATGCCGGAATCCAAGTTCGTCATCGAGAATCCGAGGCGCGGCCGCAGGGTCGAGCCGCCGATCGCGCACTCGATCGCCGCGATGGCGCCACAATCGAGCAACCACGAGTCCGAGTCTTCGTCCGGTCTTTCGAGTGTGAGGTACTTCCCCGACGCGCCCACCGCGATCGATTCGCCCCCGCGCTCCCACGATAGCGCGGCCGCGGCCGGGAGATAGTAGTCGTTCGGTTGCCACATCTCTCCGGTTCCACCGGGGAGAAAAATGGTCCTCACGACCTGCGGCTGGAGCTTCATAGTGGTAAATCCGATCTCCGTGCCGACACGCCAGGAATCCGTCGCCGATCCGCTCCACGGTTGGAAGGCGTAGGCGAGGCGCGTGTCGGTCATGTCGATGTCGACGGGGCCGTCGAGAAATGCGAAGGAAAGCGCCAATGCGTCCGCCGACGCGACGCTGGCCGGATTGTAATAGCTGTTCGGCTGTCGAACCGACGATACGCCGGTCATTCCCATGCCGATGTTACGCGCGCCCACATTGAGGTCGAGAATCGTCACGCCGATGTCGTACCGCGGGCCCGCGAATGGTTCGGTCGCGCGGACCGACAGCGGCGTGACACCGATCGCAACGATGAGCGCGCAGGAAAGCGTCTTCACGCGCGCATTCTAGCAGCTACACGATCGCGGGAATAGTCATCCCTCGCCGTCGCCCGTCTCGTTGAACGCGCTCGTCGCGGCGGGTGCGAGGAAGTAGTTCTGAAATAGAAACTGCATCATCTTTCCGTTGGCCTCGGAGTTCTGCAACGAAACACCGGCGCGGAACACATCCAAGGATTCGCCACGCGCGCGCGCCTTTTCCGCTTGGTCGCGAATCGAGATCAATTGGAAGACCGACTGTTCGATTCTACCGGGGCCGACGGGTTCGCCGTGGCCGGGGACGGCGACCGCATATTTGAGCCCGCTCAAATTGGCGAGCGATTCGATCCAACCGCTCACGTTGCAGTGGTAGGCGAACGGCACCGGGTTGTCGAAAAGATCTCCGGTGATCAGGATTCCGTCGCGGGGCAGATACACGGCAATGTCGCCGCGCGTGACGGCGGGCTGGGTGTAGAGAATCTCCACCAGCCGGTCGCCGTGCTGGATCATTTGACTCGTCTCGAACGTCTTGGTTGGAAGCGTGAGCGTGAACTGCGGCATGTCGTCCAGGTATTCCTGCACGATGGCAAGCGTGCTTTCGTACGCCGCGCGCTCGTCGTCGCTCATGGGGGTGCCGTCGATCGCGGTCTTGTTATCGAGCGCAGCGCGGAACATCTTGATGCCGTCGGGAGCGCCCGCCACCTGGTTCTTGCGATTCTCCACTCCGACCGACTTCATGTCGGTCTGGGTGTGCAGGTGCGCCACGATTTCGACCTTGGGAAACGCTTCCACGTAGACTTGGTTCCCGAAGGTGTGGTCGTCGTGCCAGTGCGTGTTGATCAACATTCCGACCGGCTTGTCGGTGATGGCGCGAATCGCCGCCAGTACTTCGCGCGTGCGCGTGAGCGTGAATTGGGAATCGACGACGATCACATCCTTGTCGCCGACGATGAACACGGAGTTGGCGTGATTCGCGAGACCGAGCGGGT
>CAZLLI010000193.1:0-2748 GCA_964560355.1 uncultured bacterium
TGACGTTCACACTCAAGGCCGCCGGGGAGATGCGTGAGAGGGTCCGCGGCGAAGTAGCCAAGCGACATCCGTCGCTATCGCGACGCCTATCCAACGCATGGATCCTCAACTTCCATCAATTCGGTTACCGGTTCATTCAAGAGAACGCGCCCGCGCTCGGCATCGACCCTGGCGTGGACGTCATCTCCATCGCCGAGTTCGAGCGCATCCAGCGCGTGCTGCGCGCGCGCTTCGAAAATGGACGCGTCCCCGGCGTGCCGTCCGACTTCGGCGGTGAACCGCCCCCGCCCACCAAGCTGGGGAGCCTCTTCGATACGTTGATGAACGTCGTCCACCACTGCCGCGGCATCATGCTCGCACCCGAGGCACTCCGCGCTATGGTGAAGCCCGACGACCACCCTGCCTACATCGCACGCGTCGACACAGTGGTGGCGCTCGCACGCGAGTACGAAAACGAACTCAAACGCCGCGGGCTGTTGGATTTCAGCGACATGATCACGATTCCCGCACGTGCGCTCATGCAAGACGGCCCGCTCGCGCGCCAATATAAGGATACGTTCGACCACATCCTGGTGGACGAATTCCAGGATACCAGCGCCGCGCAGAACGAACTGTTGCGCGCTCTCTCCGGCGGCGACTTCGCGCGCGTCACCGTGGTGGGGGACCGCAAGCAGTCTATTTATCGGTGGCGCGACGCGCGCGTGGAGAACATCCGCGAGTTCCCCGACCCCAAGCCGCGCGAGCTCACGATGAACTACCGCTCGCGGCAGGGAATTCTGGACCTCGCGCACGCGCTGGTGGTGCGTGAAGACGAACTCCGCGACGCCGCCGTGCCGCTCCAGGCGCATCGCGGGAAGAGCGACACCGACGTGCTCCTGTTCCATCCCAGCGAAGGCCAGGATCGTCTTGCCGACGAAGCCGAAGCGCTCGGCGCGTGGGTGGATCATCTCCTCGGTCGCGCGGCCGCGCCTGCGCACTGGGAACTGGCACCGCTCACAGAGCCGCTCGAGCCGCATCAAATTGCCGTCCTCTTCCGGCGCTTTGCGAGCAACCGCCTCATGCCCGAGATCGAGCGCGTCTTCCAGCGTCGCGGCATCCCCTTCGCCATCGTCGGCGGCGCCAACCGCGCCGAAGCGCGCGCGCTGGAAAGCTGGCATTCGTGGGTTTCGCTCCTCGTACCGGGCGAAAAACCCGGCGACCGCGCGGTCGATTTGGTGGCGGTTCTGGAAGCGCCCCCGTTCGAAGTCACCGAGGCCTCGCTCGCTGAATTGTTCGCCGCGCGCGGGAAGGCGACCGACGTAATCGAGATATTGAGGGAAGAGCACGTTGCGTGCGTTCAAGACGATCGCGACGCCACCGCCATGCGCGACCTCCGCGCGTCGTTAGAAGACGCCGCCGTCGCGTGGCGCGGGCACGGCTTCCGCGAATTCCTGATCTGGAGCATCGAGGAGAGCCCGCTGCGCACGCGCCTGCTTCGTGACGGCGCCCAACCGGCCGCCGTCGACGAACTCCTGCGCGAGCTACTCGACTTGGCCGACGACCTCGCGCGCCGCGGCGAACTCAACCTCGCGACGTTTCTCGATCACCTAAGAGCGTCGCTCGACGAGCGCAAGTTCCGCGAAGACGGCGAAGCCGCACTCCCGCAGGGCCGCGTCGCCGTGATGACCGTGTACCAGGCCAAGGGTCTCGAGTTTCCCGCCGTCGCGGTGGTTGGCGTCATCGACAGCCAGTCGCGCGCCGAAGGCTTCCTCGTGTCGCGCGAAGAAGGCCTCTTCTTCGGAAAAACCACCGGCGCACCCTGGCAACGCGAAAAGAAGCGAGCGAAAATTCACGACCTCGAAGAACACATGGATGACGTCGAGGAGCGCTGCGTCCTCTACGTCGCCCTGACGCGCGCGCGCGATCACTTGTGGGTGAGTGCTTCGTCGGTGGAGGGACGAAAACTCCTCGTCAAGGGGACCAGGCCCTGGCTCTTCACCGAGCTCGTCGAATGTGCGCGCGAGCTGAACGTCGGCCGCGAGATCCGCGAAGTCGGCGACCTGTCGAAGATCGCGGCCGCGTCCACTGCATCGTCTCGCAAAGACGACACGACCGAAGAAGCCCTTCGCGCGTGGGTGGAGCTAAGAGACCGCAACGCCGCACCCGCAACCACTGCCGATACGCCCCACGGATTGACCACCGTCACCTGGGCCGACCTCGCCCTGTTCGCGCGCGACCCGCAAGCGTTCGTGCGCCAGCTCCAAAGCGGGCAGCAAGAGGATGAAACTCGCGCCGAACGTGCCGATGATGTGCCCGCTGCCTCCTCCGTCCCTCGCGGTGTCGACCCCGCCGACTTCGGCACCTTCGTGCACGAAGTCCTGCAGCGCCTCGCGAGCGACGGCAACTTGGACGCCGCCATCGAGGCCTCGCTTCCGCGCTACGACTTCGGAAAGCAGCGCGAAGCCGCAGCAACTGCTGCGCGCAACCTCGCGCAACACGCGTTCGCTGCGCGTGTCGCCGGCCCCGCACACGGAGCCCGCGTCGAAGTCCCGTTCATGGTGAGACTCGACCGCGTGCTCGTCCGCGGCGTCATCGACCGCATCGACACCACGGCCGGTGAAACCACCGTGACCGACTACAAGGTGGGGGAACGCGTCGACGATCATGCGTTCCAAGTCCGCGCATACCTATGGGCCGCGCGGAGGGCCGGCGTTTCGGAGCCGCTGCGCGGGCGCGTGGTGTATCTTCGCGAGAGCGGAGTGGAGGTTG
>CAZLLI010000194.1:0-1109 GCA_964560355.1 uncultured bacterium
TGCGTCTCGCCCGCGGCGGTGATGCGGCCGAAGTAGACGCCGCTCGCGAGGGGTTTGCCGCGCGCGTCGCGGCCGTCGAAGGCGATGCGCTGCCAGCCGGCCGCCATGCGCGGGACGTCGCGGGTTGCGACACGGCGACCGACGACGTCGAACACGTCGAGGCGAACGTCGGAGTCGCGCGGGAGTCCGACGCGAAGCTCGGTGGTTCGATTGAAGGGATTGGGGAAGTTGGCGTCGAGGGTCAGCCGCGTGAGCGAGGGAGTGTCGCCGATCGCGGTGGGAATGGTGACACCGGCTTCGTTGGACGGCGCGCTTTGGTTGCCGTGCGTGTCGCGCGCGGTGACGATGTAATAGAGAAAACCGGTGGGCGGGTTGTTGTCGACGAGCACGGTGTCGTCGGTGGACGTGATGAACTGCCCGGGAATCGGCTGCACGCCGGTGGTGGTGCCGCGGAACACGGCGTAGTCGTTGAAGTCGGCTTCGGTCACGTTGGGCGTCCACAGGAGGTGGACGTCGTCGCCCACGCGCTGCGCGTTCAGCACGAGCGTCGCGCTGGGCGCGATGTTGTCGATGGACTTGCCCGCCACGGGTGCGGAGGTCCAGTACTCCGGCGGTGTGAGGCCGTGCGCGATTACTTGGAAGTAGTGGTTGCCGGGCGAGGTCGCGGTGGAGTCGAACAGTGTCGGCACCGTTTGCGCGTACGAGTTCAAGTGATACGCGTCAACCGTCGACATGAGCTGCCAGAAGTACGTGGTACCCGCGACGGTTTCGACGCGCAGCGCTTCGGTGGCGAGCGGGTCGAGCTCTTCCAGCGTCACCAGCGGCGCGCCCGCGGTCGCGAACTGGTTCGCGAGTGTGGGATCGATCGCGCGCCACACGGTGTAGCGATCGATTGCTTCGTTGGGCCACGGATCGAGACGGCTCGCGTTCCATTGCAGATTGATGACGCCGCCCTGGTCGCCGGGAACGTCGCGCGCACGCACGACGTCGGCCGACGGGTAGCCCCAGTTATTGAAGCGATCGAGGCGCTGCGCTTGCGCGAGGACACGCGATGGATTGCGCGAATCGGACCACGCCACCACGACACCGCCCGCGGCGTCGCTCGCGAT
>CAZLLI010000194.1:1209-2742 GCA_964560355.1 uncultured bacterium
CCCGCTCCGTCGCTCGTGATCTTGGGTCGGTATTGACCGTTGGCGTCGCCGCACACGAGGGCGCCGTTCGGCGTCCACATAACGTTACCGCTTGCGTCGACGCGCTGTGCGTAGATGTCCCACCCACTCGGCGAAGGACGACCGTCTTCCCAGGTGATGATCGCGCCGTTGCCGCCGTCGCGCGCGAGTCGCGGCGCCTGCTGGAAGTTCGCCGCCGTGCACACCGCCACACCGTTCGCCGTCCATAGGGTTGTGCCGGCCGCACTCACGCGCTGCGCGTAGATGTCCTTGTCCGCGCCGCGACCGTCTTCCCAGGTCACGATCGCACCGCCGGCGCCGTCGCTGACGACCTGTGGAGTGAGTTGATCCAAACCGGCGCCGCAGATCACGACACCAGTCGATGCCCACACCGGTCGGCCCCACGCGTCGACGCGCTGCGCCATGATGTCGAGGCCGGTCCCGGGTCGGTTTTGCGACCACACGACGATGGCGCCGCCTTCGCCGTCGCCGGCGATTTCGGTCTCGTATTGGTCGCCGCTGCCGCCGGTCGCGACCGAAACGCCGTTCTGCGGCCACATCGCGTGGACCGCCGAGACCGGGAGCAGGATTGCAATCGGGAGTGCGAAAAGGACCGTCGCGAAACGATGGGTGCGTGACATTGGGGGCTCCTTTCGCGCCGTCGAGCGGACCCATCCAAACGGCGCGGTGTGTGCCAACTAGTATACCCGAACCAAGCCTCCCCGAGTGGTAACGACGCCATGCACCGAAACCGCACGACGTCGGTGCAGCTACCGCAATATGGGACGGACGTCGGGGCGCGACGTCACGCGAGTCGCTACTGGCCTTTGTAGAAAATGACGCGAAGCAGAACCGAGGCGAGGAAGTAGTTGGTAATGAGGATGCAAATGCAGCTCGAGACCACCGCTTGCATGGCGGCGCGGCCCACGCCCTGCGCGCCGCCGAAGGTGCGAAAGCCGTTGTAGCAGCCCATGAGGCCGATGATGCCGCCGAAGGTCGCTGCCTTGATCACGCCGCTGATGACGTCGTCGACGTAGAAGAACATGCGCAGGCCTTCCACGAAGGTCGCGTAGTCGACGCCCACCGTCGCGTTGGCGACGAACATCCCGCCCAGGATCGCGAGCAAGTCGGAGATGATGGTGAGCACGGGCAGCATGATCACCGACGCCACCACGCGCGGCATCACCAAGTAGCGCAGCGGGTCGATGGCGAGAACTTCCATGGCGTCGATCTGCTCGGTGACTTTCATGGTGCCGAGCTCGGCCGCGATCGACGCGCTCACGCGTCCGCCCACCACGAGCGCCGTCAGCACAGGACCCAATTCGAGGATGACCGACTTTCCGACCACCGTGCCGAGGAACACCATCGGCACGTAGTCCTGGAATTGATACGCCGCCTGCACCGCCGCCACCGCACCCACGAACACCGAGGTCACGATCACGAGCGGGATCGACCCGACCCCGATCATCTCCATTTGCAGGAAGGTTTGCCGCGCGGTGCGTGGGAGTTCTTTCA
>CAZLLI010000195.1:0-1413 GCA_964560355.1 uncultured bacterium
AAGGAGCGCGCCGAGCACGTCATGCTGGTCGACCTGGGGCGCAACGACCTGGGGCGCGTGTGCGAAACCGGCACCGTCAAGCCGGAGTCGTTGATGCTGGTCGAGAAGTACTCGCACGTGATGCACATCGTGTCGACGGTGTCGGGGACGCTGCGCGCCGAGCACGACGCCTTCGACCTGTTGCGCGCGTGCTTCCCCGCCGGCACGGTGACCGGAGCGCCGAAGATCCGTGCGATGGAAATCATCGCCGACTTGGAGCGCGACCGCCGCGGCCCCTACGCGGGTGCCTTGGGCTACTTCGGCCACCAGGGCGACATGGACATGTGCATCACCATCCGCACCATCGTGATGGTGGGCGACCGTTTCTACGTGCAAGCGGGCGCGGGCATCGTGGCCGATTCGGATCCCGCGCGCGAGTACGAAGAGACCATCAACAAGGCGCGCGCGCTCATGAGCGCGGTCGCGATCGCGGAGGAGGGGTTCTAGTGCATCTCCTCATCGACAACTACGACTCCTTCACGTTCAACGTCGCGCAAGCGCTGGGCTCGCTGGGCGAAGAGGTGCGCGTCGTGCGCAACGACGGGATCGACGTCGCGCGCGCGGAGGCGATGCGCCCCGCCACGCTGATCGTCTCGCCGGGGCCCGGCCGCCCCGACGACGCGGGCGCGTCGAAGTCGCTCATCGCCCACTTCGCCGACCGCATTCCGATCCTCGGCGTGTGCCTCGGCCACCAGTGCATCGTCGAAGTGTTCGGCGGCGAAGTGGTGCGCGCCGATCGCGTCATGCACGGCAAGGTTTCCAGCGTCTATCACGACGGACGCACGATTTATGACGGGCTCTCCAATCCCTTCAGCGCCACCCGTTACCACTCCCTCATCGCCAAGGAGCGGAGTCTCACCGACCTCCTCGAGATTTCCGCTTACACGTCGGAGGGTGAGGTCATGGGTGTGCGTCTGAAGGGGAGACCCGTCGAGGGCGTGCAGTTTCACCCGGAGTCGATTCTCACCCCCGAGGGGCTGAAGCTGCTCTCGAATTTCGTGGGACTTACTCGCAGCAATCGCCAAACCGAATGAGAACCGTGATCGAAAGACTTCTTCACCGCGAGCACCTCTCGCGCGACGAAGCCGCGGCTCTCATGGAAACGATCGTCTCGGGCGACGCCTCCGAGCCGCAGATCGCCGCCGTGCTGATCGCACTCCGCGCCAAGGGCGAGACCGTCGACGAGATTGCGGGTTTCGTGTCCGTCTTGCGCGACAAGGCGATTCGCGTGACGCCGTCGCGCGACGGCCTGGTCGACACCTGCGGCACCGGCGGCGACGGCACCCACACCTTCAATATTTCGACCGCGGCCGCCATCGTCGCGGCGGGCGCGGGCGTCAACGTCGCCAAGCACGGCAACCGCGCGCTGTCGTC
>CAZLLI010000195.1:1513-2717 GCA_964560355.1 uncultured bacterium
GAAACGGTGGCGCGCGTGCTCGCGTCGCTCGGCTCCGAGAAGGTGTACGTCGTACACGGCTCGGATGGGAGCGACGAGGTCACGGTCGCGGGCGAGACGCGCGTCACCGTGCTGGATCAGGGGCGGGTCGAGACGTTCACCTTCGCCCCCGAGTCGGTCGGGATCGAGCGCGCCAACGCGCGCGCCCTGACGGGCGGGTCGCCGGAGGAAAACGCGGCCACCATCGTCGCTATCTTGGACGGCGCGAAGGGCGCCAAGCGCGACGCCGTGGTGCTGAACGCGGGCTTCGTGCTCGCGGTGGCGGGACGCGCCGACTCCATCGCCGACGGCGTCGCGCGCGCGGCGGCCGCCATCGACGACGGCCGCGCCAAGGACACGCTCGAGCGCCTGCGCGCGACGACGCGCGACGTCGCGTCGGCCTAGGAGAACCATGGGCTTCCTCGAAACCATCGTGGCAGCGAAACGCAAGGAAGTGGCGGCAAAGCGCGCCGCCCTCTCCCTCGACGCGTTGCAGACCCGGGCGCGCGGCGCGAGCCCTGCCCGCGATTTCCTCGCCGCGGTGTCGCGGCGCGGCGCCGTGATCGCGGAGCTCAAGGCGCGCACGCCCACCATCTCGTCGTTCGCGCACACGCGTTCGCTCTTCGACCTCGCCCGCACGTACGAAGCAAACGGCGCGTGCGCGATCAGCATCGTCGCCGACCCCGACCGCTTCGGGACCTCGTACGCCGACGTCGCGCGCGTGCGCGAGGCGACGTCGCTACCCGTGATCGCGAAGGACTTCGTGGTCGACGCCTATCAAGTGTTCGAGGCCCGCGCCGCCGGCGCCGACGCGGTGCTCCTGATCGTGCGCCTGCTCGAGCTCGACGCGCTGCGCCGCCTCCTCGCGCTGGCGCGCGAGCTCGGCATGAGCGCGCTGGTGGAGACGCACGCGGAGGACGAGGTGCTGGCCGCGCTCGCGTGCGGGGCCGACATCGTCGGCGTCAACAACCGCGACCTCGACACCATGCTGGTTTCGCTCGACGCGACGCGGCGCCTCGCGCACCTCGTCCCCGCCGACGTCGTCCTGGTCTCCGAGAGCGGCATTTGCACGCGCGACGACGTCGCCAATTTGGCGAAGCGCGGCGCGCGCGCGTTCCTGGTGGGCGGGAGCCTGCTCGGCGCCGACGACCCCGGCGCTCTCTTGCGCGACCTGGTGGAAGCGGCG
>CAZLLI010000196.1:0-2679 GCA_964560355.1 uncultured bacterium
CAAGTTCGAACGCATCCTGCAGACCTATGTTGCGACGTGGCCGAAGTCGTACCCTTCGTTCATCAAGTCGGTGCCGCTGTGGCTGCGCAAGAAGCTCTGGATCCCGGGTATGATCAAGAAGGAGCTGGGCTACGACGGCGACGTGCTGATGATCGAACACCACCTCTCGCACGCGGCGAGCAGCTACCTCGTCTCGCCGTACGAAGAGTCCGCCATCGTCACCGTGGACGGCGTGGGCGAATGGGCCACCTCCACCATCTGCAAGGGCGTCGGCAACGACATCACGATCTTGAAGGAGATCCGCTTCCCGCACTCGCTGGGCCTGCTTTACAGCGCGTACACGTACTATCTCGGTTTCAAGGTCAACAGCGCCGAGTACAAGGTGATGGGTCTCGCCCCCTACGGCGAGCCGAAGTACGTCGACAAGGTCTTGGAGACGATCTCCTACCAAGACGACGGCTCCTTCAAGATGAACATGAAGTACTTCGCGTACGACTACGGGCTCGAGATGACCAACGGCCACTTCGAGCAGTTGTTCGGGCAGAAGCGCCGCGAGCCGGAGTCGAAGCTCGAGCAGTTCCACAAGGACGTCGCCATGAGCGTCCAGAAGGTGACGGAAGAAATCGTGCTGCGCATGGTGCGCCACGCGCACGAGCTCACGGGCAGCAAGAACCTGTGCATGGCGGGCGGTGTCGCGCTCAACTGCGTGGCCAACGGGCGCGTCATCAAGGAAACGCCGTACAAGGACGTCTTCGTCCAGCCGGCCGCGGGCGACGCGGGCGGCGCGGTGGGAGTCGCGACCTACATCCACCACTCCATCTTGAAGAACCCGCGCTCGTGGGAGATGAAGCACGCGTACTTCGGGCCCGAGTACAGCGCCGACGAGATTCGCGAATACTTGGACGCCAACGGCATCGTGTACAAGGAATTGTCCGAAGACCAGATGATCGACGCCGCCGTGCAGGCCATGGTCGACCAGAAGACCATCGGGTGGTTCCAGGGCCGCATGGAGTTCGGCCCGCGCGCTCTCGGCGCGCGCTCCATCATCGCCGACGCGCGCAACCCCGAGAACAAGTCGGTCGTGAACTTGAAAATCAAGTTCCGCGAGAGCTTCCGTCCCTTCGCGCCGTCGGTGCTGGAGGAGAAGTGCAGCGAGTGGTTCGACCTCGACGTCCCGTCGCCGTACATGCTGCTAGTGGCGGACGTGAAGCCGGGCAAGCGCACCATTCCGTCGGTGACGCACGTCGACAACTCGGCGCGCATCCAGACCGTCGACGAGCACGCGCTGCCGCGCTACTACAAGCTCATCAAGCGCTTCGACGAGAAGACCGGCTGCCCGGTCATTATCAATACCTCGTTCAACGTGCGCGGCGAGCCGATCGTGTGCACGCCGCACGAAGCATACGTATGCTTCATGCGCACCAATATGGACGTGCTGGTCCTGGACCGCTTCGTCATGTACAAGCCCGACCAGAAGCCGTTCGAGGACGGGGTCGACTGGCGCAAGCAGTTCGCTTTGGATTAGACTGCGCACATGAAGGGTCGCAAGACAGCCCCGCGTCGGCACCCGGAGCTCAAGCCGAAAGACCTGCGCTGGACGTGCGACGCGACGCGCCTCGGCTTCGAAACCACCGACGAGCTCGACTTCAAGCCCAACATCATCGGCCAGGATCGCGCGCTCGACGCCATGCGCCTGGGCCTTTCGATTCGTAGTGCCGGATACAACGTCTTCGTGTCCGGCCTCACCGGCACCGGCAAGCTCACCGCCATTCGCTACATGCTCGAGGGGATGGACCTCGGGGTCGAGCGCCTCAACGACATTTGCTACGTCTACAACTTCGCGGCGGATGATACGCCGTTGTGCCTCGTGCTGCCGGCGGGGCAGGCGTGCAAGCTGCGCAAACACCTCAAAGACCTCCTGCGCTCCGTGGTCGAAGCGATCCCGGCCGCGCTGCAGAGCGAGCGCTTCAAGCGCCAGCAGGCCCGGATCGCCGACGAAGTGAAGAAGAATCGCGACGGCTTGCTGCAGCAGCTCGAGGCGGAGGTGACCAGGCGCGGTTTCTCGCTGATCGAAGTCGAATACGAGGGATTCTCGCGGCCCGAGATCGTGCCGCTGGTCGCGGGCGAGCCGACCCCGATCGACCGTCTCCCCAGCCTGCTCGTGCAGGGCAAGCTCAAGCAGGGCGACTACGACAAGCTGCAGTCCGCGTATCCGGATCTCTCGCGCAAGCTCGACGACTTCCTCGCCGCCACGCGCGACCTCGCGCGCTCACTCGACCAGCGTACCGCCGACCTCGAGAAACAGTACGTGGCGCCGTTCATCGACGGGCAGTTCACGCATATCGCGGCCGAATTCAAGGCGGAGAAGCTCGCTACGTTTCTCAAGGACCTGCGCGCGTACATTCTGGACCACCTGCCGATGTTCGTCGTTCCCAAGAGCGAAATCGGCAAGCGGCACAAGGAGTTCATCCCCTTCGAAGTGAACGTGCTGGTCGACAACGCCGGGCAGAAGGAAGCCCCGGTGGTGATCGAAACCTCGCCCACCTACGTCAACGTGTTCGGGACCATCGAGCGCTTCATCGGCCCCGACGGCGAGCACTCCACCGACCACACCGCCATTCGCGGCGGGTCGCTCCTGCGCGCCAACGGCGGCTACCTCATCATGAACATGATCGACGT
>CAZLLI010000197.1:0-2577 GCA_964560355.1 uncultured bacterium
AGATCGCCTACCGCGACACCTGGGGCCGGGGCGCGGACTCGTTCATCGCGATGATATTTGAACGGCTTTTGCTAATGCGCGATCTGATGGCGCACGACGCCAGCATATACGTACATTGCGATTGGCGCGTCAGCGCGTTCCTGAAGACGGCGCTTGACGAAATCTTCGGTCGCTCGGCATTTCAGCGCGAGATCATTTGGCGAATCGGATGGATATCTGGGTACAAGTCTGCGGCGAACAACTGGATCCGAAACCACGACACGATCTATTTCTACACTAGGGATCCGGTCAACTTCGTCTTCAACAAACAATATATTCCCTACGATGAGGGGTACGTACGAAGGGACGGCCAAGCACCGAATGGCAAAGGTTATCCAGTTGAGGACACCTGGAACTGCGCTGAGATCGACAAACTCGACTCAATCCAGATAAAGAGCTTCTCCACGGAGAAGACGGGATTTGATACTCAGAAGAACGAAGCGCTTCTTGATCGAGTGATAAAGGCAAGCAGCAACGAAGGCGACCTCATCGCCGACTTCTTCGTCGGCTCCGGCACGACCGCCGCGGTCGCCGAGAAGCTCGGCCGAAAGTGGATCGCGGCCGACCTCGGAAAGTTCGCGATCCACACGACCCGAAAGCGGCTCATCGGCGTTCAGCGCGAGCTGAAGGCGCAGGACAAGCCGTTCCGCGCGTTTGAAATCCTGAACCTCGGCCGCTACGAGCGGCAGGCGTATCTGAACGTCGGCGGCCGCCTCACCGGCAAGCAGAAGGAGGAGGCGCTCGCCCGCAAGGAAGCCGAGTTCCGCGACCTGATCCTGCGCGCGTACGAGGCGCAGCCGCTGGAGGACGCCTCGTTCTTCCACGGCAAGACGGCGGGCCGGCTCGTGGTGGTCGGGCCGATCAACCAGCCGGTCGGGCGGCTGTTCGTCGAGGAGGTCATCACCGAGTGCCGCAAGCGCGGCGCCTCGCGCGTCGATCTGCTCGCGTTCGAGTTCGAGATGGGGCTGTTCCCCGCCGCGCTCGGCGAGGCGCGCGACAAGGGGATCGATCTCGCGCCGAAATACATCCCGGCCGAAGTCTTCGACAAGCGCGCCGTGGACAAGGGGCAGGTCGTTTTCCACGACATCAGCTTCATCGAGGCGACGCCGCGCTACGCGAAGAAGAACAAACTGGCCCTGACCATCGAGCTGACCGACTTCTCCGTCTATTACACGCAGGGCGCCGCCGAAGCCGCGATCGCGGCGATGAAGGAGGGCAAGAGCGACGTCCTGTGCGAGAACGGCAAGCTCGTCAAGGTCAGCAAGGACGACCGGGGCGCCGTCAGCCGCGAGGTGCTGACGAAGCACTGGACCGACTGGGTGGACTACTGGGCCGTCGACTTCGACTACATGAGTCGGAAGGAAGTCATCAAAGTGCCGCGCGGCATGGGCGTCGACGGCGTGCTGCCGGGCGTCGCGCCGGGACAGGCCGAGCTTGTCGAGTTCGAGGACCGCTGGACCGGCGGTTACATCTTCGAGAACGAATGGCAGAGCTTCCGCACCCGCCAGAAGCGCGAGCTGGAGCTCAGGACCGCGGAGCACGCCTACCAGCGGCCAGGGCGATACACGGTCGCCGTGAAGGTGATCGACATCTTCGGCAACGATACGATGACGCTGGTGCCGGTGAACGTGGGGTGAGAGCGGTACATGCACCCCGTTCTATTAGCGCATGCTGGCAATTTCGTTGCACAGCAAACCGCGGTTCAGGCGCATTGGTGCCGGCCGTACATCTCGCATAATCCTGTCAATTTCCATACCCGAAACGTGGCGCTGCTCGGGTCGGACTTCGTCGCATTCCGCATTACTCCCGCATTCCTCGCACTTGTCGAGATATCGAGCGCGGCAGTCGAAGTCCGAATTTCGGCGCAAGCCGAGCACCTCTGGCGGAAACATCCGCGAGACGCCCGCGCGATCATTGATGCAATGCCGGACGCCATGGCTCGTATCAAATTTGTCGGCCATCGCGACGCAGTTCACCGTGTCGTCCGGACGGTGCTCGGTGAGAATTCGGGTGACAGATTACTCAAATGCGTCGTCAAGTTCGTGCCGGCGGCATTAGCAAGAACGGGGGCGGACGAGGCGTGGTTGCTTACGGCGCACTTCATCAGGAAGGGCGAGCGCAATCGGTTATTGAGACGGGGCGAAATTCGGCCTGTTATTCGTTCGGACCCGTAGTGTCGCAGACCAGTACGCACGGTGAAGGCAGCCGTGTCGACAAGCGGCAATAGCTGAGCTTGCTGCCGGGGCTTGGCCCAAGAGCTATCCTGACTTTCGGACCAACATCCCCTTCAGATATTCCCCTTCGGGAAACGCGAGCGCGACCGGATGGTCCGCCGACGCGCCGAAGCGCCCGACCACCGCGGCGTCGGCCTTCGCGTCCACCGCGGCGCCGGCGACGATCTTGCGGAAGAGCCCGGCGTCGATGCCGCCCGAGCAAGAGAACGTCGCGAGGAGGCCGCCGGGGCGCAAGAGCTTCAGCGCGAGCAGGTTGACGTCCTTGTACGCGCGCGCGGCGCGCTCGACGTGCGCGGCCGTCGGC
>CAZLLI010000198.1:0-2567 GCA_964560355.1 uncultured bacterium
AAACCTTCTCCCAGTGTTCGCGCTTTGCCACGACCATCATGGTAGCACAACCCTCTACTCGTCCGGGTCGCCGCGCTCCTGGTGCCACGCGCGCTCGACCGCGGGTGTGGTGAACACGTTGTCGAAGGCCGCGGCGCGCGTCGGGTCGTCCTTGCTGAACTTCTCCTTCCACTCCGAGAGCGTCACGCGCTTCTGCGTCTCTTCGAGCGACGCGCCGCCGGCGACGGCCGCGTGTACGTCGTCGACCAGCGAGCGCAGGAGCGCTTGCACCTCGTGCAGGTAGGCGCGGTCGCGCAGCACCGGCCCGTGCCCCGGCACCAAGACGTCGGCGGGCAGCGAGTCGACGCGCGCCAGCGTTGCGATCCACTCCTTATAGTACGACCCGAACGCGAACGGAACCGGGTGCACCACCAGGTCGCCGATGGCGGCGATGCGCTCCTTGGGGAGCAGCACGATGGCGTCGCCGCGCGTGTTGCCGCGTCCCATCCACTTGATCTCGATCACGCGGCCGCCGCGACGCAGCGTCATGGAGTCGTCGAAGATGACGTCGGGCGGCGTCGCGACCAGCGACTTGTATTCGACGATCGCCTGCTCGTGCATCGCGACCGCGCCCTCGACGCGCTTCTTGCGCGCGTCGTCGAGCGGCTTGCCCGTATTGTCCTTGCCCGTGGCCAGCCAGCCCTGATACATCGCGAGCCCCTGCACGATGTTGTCGATGTCTTGCTGCCGCACGTCGATGCACTTCGCCATGATGTCGTCGTAGGTGTTGCGCTGCGCGATGATCTCGACACCCGGCCACAGCTCGCGATAGACCTGGTTGCCGTTGTGGTGGTCGTCGTGGAAGTGCGTGTTGACCACGTAGCGCACCGGCTTCTCCGTGAGTTTCTTGATCTCGTTCGCGATGCGGCGCGTGGAGGTGGGAAAGAGATTGGTGTCGACCACCAGCACGTCGGCGTCGTTGATCACCACGAAGGTGTTGCTCTCGATCGGATTGTCGCTCGCGTCGGGCCACACGAAGGCGTAGACGCCGTCCGCCAGCTTGATGGTGTCGAGCTTCTTCTGCGGGAGTTTGGTGGCCGCGAGCGAGAGCGCGGAGGCGGCGACCGCCGCGACCGTCGCCCACATGCGTATGGATGTCATGGAGGCTCCTTGTGGAATGCCGCGGGGTGGCGTGGTGGACTACGGCGCCGCGCGCGCCGGGTTGCGCCCTACTTCTTGAGCTGGTCGGCGACGCGTCGTCGCACGCTCATGTTGGAACCGATCCACTCCGGGAGCTTCTTCCACTTCCCCGTCTTCATGAGGAGCGACGTGCGGCCGCCTTCGGCGGACACCTTCTCGACGTCGGAGAGATGGATGCGCTTGGTGCCGAAGAGCGTCTTGATCGCCACCGCGTTCGGCTCCACGTCGACGCGCGCGATGAAGCACTCCACGAACGCGAGCGCCGCGAAAGCGACCATCCCGATCGCAATCGCCACGTAGGCGGTCGCGATCCCCGTCTGCAGCGCGGTTATCAATATCGCGACGAAGACGAGCAGCGACACGCCGACGATGACCTTGATCCAAGGAGACGGATGGTAGGTGTGAATGTCGGTAGCCACGGCGCGCATTCTAGCAGCTAGACGATCGCGAGGACAGTCATCCCTTGCTGTCGGCCGCTTCGTTGAACGCGCTCGTCGCCGCGGGCCCGACGAAGTAGTTCTGGAACAGGAACTCCATCATCTTCCCCTTCACCTCGGGGTGCTGCAACGAAACGCCGGCGCGGAACACATCCAAGGATTCGCCGCGCGAGCGCGCCTTTTCCGCTTGGTCGCGAATCGAGATCAATTGGAAAACCGACTGTTCGATTCTACCGGGGCCGACGGGTTCGCCGTGACCGGGGACGGCGACCGCATATTTGAGCCCGCTCAAATTGGCGAGCGATTCGATCCAGCCGCTCACGTTGCAGTGGTAGGCGAATGGCACCGGGTTGTCGAAGAGATCGCCGGTGATCAGGATGCCGTCGCGGGGCAGATACACCGCGATGTCGCCGCGCGTGACGGCGGGCTGCGTGTAGAGAATCTCCACGAGGCGATCGCCGTGCTGGATCATTTGACTCGTCTCGAACGTTTTCGTTGGAAGCGTGAGCGTGAACTGCGGCATGTCGTCCAGGTATTCGTGCACGATCGCGAGCGTGCTCTCGTACGCCGCGCGCTCGTCGTCGCTCATGGGGGTGCCGTCCACCGCCGTCTTCGTATCGATGGCGGCGCGGAACATCTTGATGCCGTCGGGGGCGCCCGCCACCTGGTTCTTGCGGTTCTCCACGCCCACCGACTTCATGTCGGTCTGGGTGTGCAGGTGCGCCACGATGTCGACCTCGGGAAACGCTTCCACGTACACCTGGTTTCCGAAGGTGTGGTCGTCGTGCCAGTGGGTGTTGATCAACATTCCGACCGGTTTGTCGGTGACGGCGCGAATCGCCGCCAGCACTTCGCGCGTACGCGTGAGCGTGAACTGGGAGTCGACGACGATCACGTCCTTGTCGCCGACGATGAACACGGAGTTGGCGTGATTCGCGAGACCGAGCGGGT
>CAZLLI010000199.1:0-2559 GCA_964560355.1 uncultured bacterium
GCGCTCGAGGCGGTCAGGATCGACGCGCACAGGAACGCGGCGCCCGGGAATTTGATGGGTGCGTTGGGCGCCGAGAAACGGCCGAAGAGCTGCGTCATGAGCGGCGGGCTCACGATCAGCGCGATGCTGAACAGGCTCGCCACCGCGCCCTGCAGTTCACCCTGCGCGTTGGGCGGCACGATGCGCGACATGATCGCGTTCATCGATGGATACACCAGCCCCGCGAACAACCACGCGACCAGAAGCGCGAACATCATCCACGAACGCGTCGCGAAAGCGTAGCCCAAGTGGGCGAGCACCGCGCACGAGAGCCCGATCAACGCCGTGCGGCGCTCGCCGATGCGCGGCACCACCACGCGCGACAGCACGCCCTGGCTGATGGCCATGATGGCGCCGATGAACGCGAGCGACGCGCCCACCAGCGCTTCGGTCCAGTGGAAGCGATACATCGTATAGAACGACCAGGTGGCGGGAAACACTTGGTGCGCGACCTGCCACAGGAAAATCGCGAGCGCGAGGCCCGGCACCACCGGGTACTTGCGAATCTGGATCAGCGCGCCGACGGGATTCGCGCGCTTGATGTGGAATTCGCGCCGGCGTTCCTTCGGCAGCGACTCGGGCAGCACGAAATAGCCGAAGGTGGTGTTCGCGAGCGCGAGGCCCGCGGCGGCGAAGAACGGCACGCGCGTGCCGAAGGCGCCCAGCAGCCCGCCCAGCGCGGGGCCGATGATGAACCCGATGCCGAACGCGGCGCCCACCAGTCCGAAGTTCTGCGCGCGCTTCTCGGGCGGGCTCACGTCGGCGAGGTACGCGTACGCGGGAATGAACGACGCCCCCGCGATGCCCGCGAGCGCGCGGCCCAGAAACAACCATGGCAGCGTCGGTGCGAGGCCCATCACGATGTAGTCGACGCCGAGCGCAGCAAGCGAGAACAGGATCACGGGTCGACGCCCGATCGAGTCGCTCAAGTTGCCCAGCGTCGCCGCCGCCAAGAATTGCATCACCGCGTACGCGAACGCGAGCCACCCGCCGTACATGGCGGCGCGACTGATGCCTTCGCCCGTGAGCTGCATGATGAGCTCGGGGATGACCGGGATGATGATGCCGATGCCGATCACGTCGATCAGCACAGCGATGAAAATGAACAGGACGCTCGACTTGGAGGATTTGGGCGCGGACATGCGGGGGAGTATAGGCGATTCGCCGCCCCCGCGTCACGACGTCCGTCGACGCTACTTGGGCGGTGGAACCTTGGCGCTCTCCGCCACCGCTTTCGCCCACTCGTCGGGCGCGAAGCCGTCGACGATGATGAACTGCGCCACCGCCGCGCCGTCGCGGAAATGCACGATGCTCTTGTACTCGGGCGATTCGTAGAACGCCTTCGCCTTCTGGAACGACGGGAATTCGATCACCACCACGCGGCGGGTCTCCGGCTCCCCTTCCACCGTGATCATCTCGCCGCCGCGGGCGATGAAGCGCCCGCCGAAGTGCGAGATCACGCGCGGCGTGTGGCGCATGTACTCCTTGTAATGTTCCCAATGCGTCACGTCGACGCGTGCAATCAAATAGGCCGACATGCTAGCCCGTCCTTTCAAGTCGTCTGCTCAACATATCCCTTCGCGCACGCCAGGCAGTACACGAACTCTTGTTCGCTTCCCCACGGCGTGCGGTGACGCTCCTCCACGTGGTCGACCAAACGAAACGCGTCGCCGAAGGCCGCGTGGAGTTCGTCGGCGCCGTACCGAACCACGGGAAGGCCGCTGCATTTCTCCGGCCCTCCGGGGCCAAACGTCGCCAGCACGACGTGCCCGCCGCGCTTGACCGCGCAGCACACGCGCTCGAGGTACGCCTTGCGGTCCGCTTCATTGGTGAGAAAGTGGAAGACCGCGCGGTCGTGCCACAGGTCGAACGATTCGCTCTCGAAGTCCATGGTGGTGACATCGCCGACGCGCCAGTCGACGTCGCGCGCGCGGTCGCCGAGACGGCGCCTAGCGACGTCGAGCGCTTCGCTCGCGATGTCGACCACCGTGAGGTGGTGGAAACCGCGCGCGAGGAGGTCGTCGACCAGCGTGGAGGCGCCGCCGCCCACGTCGATGATGCGCGCGTCCGGCCCGACGCCGGTGCGTAGAATGAGGTCGAGCGAACGATCGAGGTGGGGTTGGTACCAGCTGACGTCGTTCGCGCTCTTGGTCTGATAGACCTTCTCCCAGTGTTCGCGCTTCGTCACGCGATCATGGTAGCACAACCGTTACTCGTCCGGGTCGCCGCGCTCTTGGTGCCACGCGCGCTCGACCGCGGGTGTGGTGAACACGTTGTCGAAGGCGGCGGCGCGCGTCGGGTCGTCCTTGCTGAACTTCTCTTGCCACTCCGAAAGCGTCACGCGCTTCTGCGTCTCTTCCAGCGACGCTCCACCCGCGACGGCGTCGTGCACGTCGTCGACCAGCGAGCGCAAGAGTGCCTGCACTTCGTGCAGGTAGGCGCGGTCGCGCAGCACCGGCCCGTGTCCCGGCACCAAGACGTCGGCGGGCAGCGAGTCGACGCGCGCCAGCGTTGCGATCC
>CAZLLI010000200.1:0-2476 GCA_964560355.1 uncultured bacterium
GACCTGCATCGAATGCGGCGCGTAGCCGGCGTCGACCGCGGCGCGCGAGGCGCCGAGCGCCGCGCCCAGCGCGTCCGCCATCTCGTCGAGAATCTTGAAGTTCTCCGCGCTCTTGAGCGAGCGGCCACCGGAGACGATGACCTCCGCCTCGGTGAGGTCCTTCTTACCGGTCGAGGTGCGCACGGTTTCTTTCACGCGACCGCGCACGTCGCCGTCGGCGATCGTCACCGCGACGTCGACCACCTCCGCCGCCGCGCCCGCCGCCGCGGGTGCAAACACGTTGGGGCGAATCGACGCCATTTGCAGCGCGCCGGTCGCTTCCAATTCGACGATCACTTTGCCCGAGTAGACCGGGCGCTTGACGCGGAGATTGCCGCCCGCCCACGCGAGCTCGGTGCAATCTGCGAAGAGCGACGCGTCGCAGTGCGCGGCCGCGCGCGCGGACAGGTCGCGCCCAAGTGTCGTGGCTCCGAACAAGACGACCTTGGCGCCGCTTTGCTTCACGACCGCTTGCAGCGCGATCGCGTAGCCTTGCGACGAGTACGACGACAGCGCGGCGTGTTTGGCCACGAACACCTTCGCGACCGGGAGCGTCTTGGTGGCGGGCAGCGCCGCGTCGACCGTACCCGCGTCGCCGACCAGAGCCAGCGACACCGGGCCCGCGCCCGCCTGCGACAGACTCGCGGCGGCCGCGACCAATTCCTTCGTGATCGCCTTCAGCGATCCGTCGCGCACTTCTCCGTAGACCAGAATTCCGTTTGCCATTAGATGACCTTCGCTTCCTCGCGCAGCAAGCGCACGAGTTCTTTCGCCTGGGTGGCCGCGTCACCCGCGATCATCTTGACCGGCGGGCGCTCGGGGAGATTGTGGTAGCGCACTACCTTGCTCTTCGATCCGGCCGCACCCACCTGCTCCGCCTTGAGCGGCAGATCGGCGAGCCCCACTTTTTTGATTTCCTTCTTCTTCGCCTTCATGATGCCGGGCAGCGACGCGTAGCGGGGCTCGTTCAAGCCCTTCTCGCACGTCACCAGCGCGGGCAGCGTTAGCTCGACCAATTCGTCGCCGCCTTCGATGCGTCGGCGCGCAACCGCACTCTTCTTGTCGTCGGAGAGCTTGAGTTCGGTCACGATGAGCGCCTGGGGCATGCCGAGGTACTCCGCGATGGCGGGCCCCACCTGCGCGGCGTCGTCGTCGATGGCCTGCTTGCCGGTGAGGACCAGGTCGGGCGCGAGCGGGCGCACCACTTCGGCCAGCACGCGCGCGTTGGCCTGCGCGTCGCCGTTCTCGAAGGCGGCGTCGCCGGCATGGATGGCGTCGTCGGCGCCCATCGCGAGCGCGGTGCGCAGCACTTCGACCGCGCGCTCGGGGCCCATCGACACCGCCACCACGGTGGTGTCGTCCTTGAGACGCTCCTTGATGCGAAGCCCCTCTTCGACGGCGAATTCGTCGTAGGGGTTCATGACGAACTTGATTCCTTGGGGATCGATCGACGTCCCGTCGGCGGCCGGTTTGATCTTCGACTCGGTGTCGGGGACGCTTTTCACTAGCACCACGATCTTCACGACGTTCCTCCTGAAAGGGCCGCGGTGTCACGGCCGGTAGTCGCGCTCGCGGCCGCTAGCGCAGGTTCTTGAGCAGCGCACGTGCGATGACGATGCGCTGGATCTCGCTCGTGCCTTCGTAGATTTCGGTGATGCGCGCGTCGCGGAAGTAGCGCTCGACCGGAAAGTCTTCCAAGTAGCCCGCGCCGCCGTGGATCTGCACCGCTTCGCGCGCGGCTTCGTTGCTCGACTCGGAGGCGAAGAGCTTCGCCATGGCGGCCTCCTTGCCGTGCGGCAGCCCCGCGTCCTTGAGGCGCGCGGCGTTGTACACCAGGAGCCGCGCCGCTTCCAGCTTGGTCGCCATGTTGGCGAGCTTGAATTGCACGGCCTGGAACTTCCCGATCTGCTGGTCGAAGGCCTCGCGCTCTTCGGCGTACTTGATCGACGCGTCGAGGCACGCCTGCGCGATGCCGACCGCCTGCGCCGCGATCCCGACGCGCCCGCCGTCGAGCGTGTGCATGGCGATCTTGAAGCCGCCGCCGATTTCGCCCAGTATGTTCGACGCCGGCACGCGCAAGTCCTCGAACACGAGCTGCACCGTACTCGACGAGCGCAGCCCCATCTTGTCTTCCTTCTTGCCGACGCTGAATCCCTTCCAGCTGCTCTCGATCAAGAACGCGGTGATGCCGCGCGTCTTGTGCGCGGGGTCGGTGCGCACCATCGCGATGACGACGTCGGCTTCGGCGCCGGTGGTGATGAAATTCTTGGTGCCGTTCAAGACGAACGAGTCGCCGTCTTTGACCGCACTCGCCACCAGGCCGGCGGCGTCGCTGCCGGAGCCGGGTTCGCTGAGCGCGTAGGCGCCGAGCGTGTGGCCGCTCGCGAGGCCGGGCAGGTACTTCTTCTTGAGCTCTTCGTTGGCCCACGCCACGATG
>CAZLLI010000201.1:0-2439 GCA_964560355.1 uncultured bacterium
GCCCGCGACGCGCGCAGTGGTGGGGCGCGTTTCTCCGTCGCCGAGCGGCGAGCTCGTCGTCCGCGTCTACGACGTCGACTATCGCTTCAAGTTACGTTCGAAGTGGAATGCGCGCGCGCTCGGGCGCGAGCGTTCGTCGGGCGCGTGGGACGCGTTCGAGCACGCGGGGTTGCCCGCGATCCCGAAGCAAGCGGCGCTCGCGAAGATCCGCGTCGATTACCCCGAGGCGAGCTACCGCGTCCTCGGACTGCGCATGGGTTGGCTGGTGGTGTTTCTGTTGGGATCGTTCCTTGGCGCAGTGATCCCGGCGTGGCTGCTGCGGATTCAGATGTAGTGGTGCCGGAGGCCGGAGTCGAACCGGCACGGGGGTTGGCCCCCAGCGGATTTTAAGTCCGCTGCGTCTACCAATTACGCCACTCCGGCCCGCGCGGATTGTAGGGGTCCCGCGGGTGCGACGGCAACACCGGAGCGCGTCAGTCGGTCGGCTGCGGCTTGCCCTTGGTCGGTTCCGGCTTCGGCGGCGAGAGCGGATCGACGGTATCGCGTGTCTTCAGACCGACGCCCGCGCGCTGCACGTCCCACGTCTTCAATACTCCCTTTTCGAACTCGAGGTGGTAGCCCACCTGTTCGTTCGACACGTCGTCGACGTCGATGTACAGCCAGCGCTCGAAGTCGGAGCCGTCGGCGACGCGCCTGGTGGGTAACCCCCACGACGCGATGACGCCGAAGACGTCCATCCCCTTGACGATTTCCCCGTGCGAGACCTTTTCGCAGTACGGACTATCGGGATTGCGGGCGATGTACTCGGAGCGCAGACTGGCCAGGTCGGTCGTGTCGATCTGCGTGCGACGCAGGGTCGACGCACCGCAAGCGGTGAGAAGAAGCAGGACACCAGAAACCGGCAAGAGCCATTGTGGGGCTCGGCGCATGACGGCCTCCTTCCTGCGAAAGAAGGCGGCGACGAGATAGAAGCCCGCCGCCGACGGACTTCGCATATGACGCTCTAATCAGCATGGACCCGGTTGGGCGGGCTGTCAATACCGTTGAAGAATCGGAAATATTGCTTCGCGTAACGGTCGAGGTTACCGATACATCGCTTTGATTTGCCCCCACGTACGATGCTCGACCGCGACGGGAGCGCAGCCCTGGCCGAACGCGCCGATGGTTCCGCACGAGGCCCCGCTGGGGTGGTTTCCGGGCAGGCACGGCGACGCCAGCGCGAGGGTGTAGTTCATCGAATCGACCGATCCGCAGAAGGCCGGGTCGGCGGTGAAATTGCCGCCCCCGTCGATGGCGTTGGGCGGAATGTCATTGGTGACCGGGTTGCGATAGGTGTCGGTGCAGCTCACCGTCACCGCGCTGTTGGCCGAGAAATAGTAGGGTGTCCCTTCCCCGCCGTACGCCACGATCGCGCGTTCGATCGAGATCCCCGGGCTCGCGAGCACGTAGAACGCGCCCGCGCCTTCGCCTTCGTTGCGAATGAGCGTGCACCCGGCAATCGTCGCCGCCCACATGCTGCGCATGAACACGGCGCCACCCTGCGGCGCGCGGTTGAATGCGAACACGCAGTCTTCGATGGTCGCGAGGATGTGCACCATGTACAGCGCGCCCCCGCCGGTGTCGGCGGTGTTGTGGTGGAAGCGGCAGCGCCGGAGCGTGATGCGCGTCTCCGAGTTCACGATGTAGAGCGCGCCCCCGATGTTAGCGGTGTTGTACTTGAACTCGCAGTCGACGAAGGTCGGCTCCGCCAGCCCGCCCACCCACGCGACTCCGCCCGTCGGCGCCCAGTTCTCGGTGAAGACGCAATTGCGAAACGTGTCGTGCGACACGTGCAGGATCATGCACCCGCCGATGGGCAGGCTCAATCCGGGCGCGCGTCCGCCCCGCATCGTGAATCCGTCGACGGTGAGGTAGTTCTGCCCCTCGGTGACAAGAACGCGCCCCTGCAGTTCGGCGTCGAGGATGGTCGCTTCGGGGCCGGCTTCGCTCACGATGGTGACGAAGTCTTGCCCGCGCTTGAACTGGATCATGGTGAACTGATCGTTGGGCTGCGTGTTCTGGTTGGTCCAGGTGTACACGCCGGGGGCGACCAAGATCGAATCGTAGTCGGCGGAGGCGAGTACGGCGGCCTGGATGGTGGGGGCGTCGCCGGTTCCGTCGACGCGAATGCGCCACGTCCGCGCCGACGCGGGGACCGCGCACGACGCCACGATGATGGCCGCAAGAATGATGGTCAGGGGACGCATACGCGTTTCTAGTACGCGTGGGGTACCCCCTACGTTAATGCGGCCGCGCGCGCCCCGCAACGGGAGAATTGCGCGCGACGGGCGTCGTCCGTATACTCGCGCGCCATGATCCCCCTCCTTACGTTCGTGCTCCTCACCGCCACGTCGTCCGCATCCGATTGGACCACCGAGTTCGAGCGCTCCCAAGGAAAAC
>CAZLLI010000202.1:0-2403 GCA_964560355.1 uncultured bacterium
GAACATCATCCGCTTCACCGGCGAGCGCAATCTCCTGATCGTCGACGACTACCGCCCCGACGAGGTGCCGGGACAGTCGGGTTGGTCGGCGACCAACGGCGGCGTCCCCAACGACAACGAGCACGACAGCTTCTGGCTCGACATGGTGTCGAACCTCGACTCCTTCGACCCCAGCCGCGATATGATCGCGAGCTCGGTCGACCGCGACCTGCCGCTGACCACCATCGCGGCCTACAAGACGCTCATTTTTAGTGTTTTCAGCGACGTCAACACGCGCAACGTGTCCGACCTTCCGCTTCTGTACACGTACATCCAGTACCGGTCGAAGCGCCCGCCCGCGAACACCGGCGGCGCGTGCAGCCCGACCGGCGGCGTGTCGGGCAAGGTGGTGCCGAACTACATCGGTCTCGCGATGCAGGCCGGTGTCCACGTCTTGATCGCGGGCAACCATCCGATTCAGACCTCGCTCTCACGCACGGTCAGCCCGGCGGTGCGCTGGCCGGCGATTCCGCTCTACGAGTTCGAGCGCGGGAGCACGCAGACCGGCAACGGTCCGACGGACGTCGCCAACCCGCCGGGCGACCTCGGGTTCTCGTACAAGGATTTGTGCCTCGAGGTGATCGACTACGGCATCCAGGACAACGGACGCCTGCGCATTCGCGGCAGCGGCACGCCCGCCAACCAGCGCTACTGCCCCGCGAACACGTATCGCACGATCGCGAATTCGCGCCGCGACGACGGGCTTCGCACCGCGATCCCGGCCGATCCCAACTTCCCGTCGCTCACGCTGCGGCCGGAAGTGTCGAACGCGGGCCGCAAGTACGCGCCGACTTCGGAGTCGATCGACGTCGAGGTCTACAACCCGGCCTACTTCCGCCAGGGCGCCGCGTGCCAGTACGTGCCGGTGCCGCGCCCGTGCTTCGAGCCGATCTATTTGAACGGCGCGCTCGACACCGGCGACGCAACCTACCAGCAGCCGGTCGCGTTTTGGACCAACGTCTACGCGAACGTGGTGTCGGAAGACATCCCGAACGCGATCGGCGCGCGCAGCGTCGTGTTCGGCTTCCCACCGGTGTACTTCAACCCGGCCCAGGTGAAGTCGGCGATCGAGTACATCATGTTCGACGAGTGGCAGCTCCCGCGCCGGCCGATTTCGCAGCAGGCGCGGCTTGACGACAGCGCGGGGGCGCCCTAAGATAGCGGCGTAACGACTGGCTCGAGCCGCGAGGCTCGGCATTCCGAGGTCCGTTCATTCGATCCGAACACCCACTTCGTGACATCGTCCTCCGCTAGCGGCTCCGCGCGCGCGCGCGAACGAGCCGTGCTTCTCGCGCGCATTCTCTCCGAGCGCATCCTCATCCTCGACGGAGCGATGGGGACGATGATCCAGCGCTATAAGCTCGACGAAGCCGCCTTCCGCGGCGACCGCTTCCGCGACCATCCCAAGGACCTAAAGGGCGACAACGATCTGCTCTGCCTCACGCAGCCGCGGATCATCGGCGAGATTCACCGCCAGTACTTCGACGCCGGCGCCGACGTCGCCACCACCAACACCTTCAACGGCACCGCCATCTCGCAGCACGAGTACGGGCTCGAGGCCTTCGTGTACGAGATCTCGCGCGAAGCGGCCCGCATCGCGCGCGCGGAAGCCGACGACGCCGAGAAGCGCGATCCATCCAAGCCGCGCTTCGTCGCAGGGTCGCTGGCGCCCACCAACCGCACCGCGTCGATATCACCCGACGTCAACGACCCCGGATTTCGTAATGTCACCTTCGACCAGCTGCGCGACGCGTATCGCGAAAACGCGCGGGGGCTCATCGACGGCGGCGCCGACATTCTCCTGGTCGAGACGGTGTTCGACACGCTCAACGCGAAGGCGGCGCTGTTCGCGATCGAAGACGAATTCGACGCGCGCGGGTATCGGTTGCCCGTCATCTGCTCCGGGACCATCACCGACCTATCGGGGCGCACGCTGTCGGGACAGACGCCGGAGGCGTTCTACGCCTCGGTGTCGCACGTGCCGCTCCTCGCGGTGGGACTCAATTGCGCGCTGGGGTCGGCGCAGATGAAGCCGTTTCTCGCCGCGCTCGCGAGTGTGGCGCGCGTGCCTGTGAGCGTGTACCCGAACGCCGGCTTGCCGAACGCGTTCGGCGGCTACGACGAGACGCCGGATGAGATGGCCGCCAATCTGCGCGCGATGGCCGACGACGGCTGGGTCAACATCGCGGGCTCGTGCTGCGGGTCGACGCCCGAGCACACGCGCGCGATCGCGGAGACGATGCGCGGCGTGGCGCCGCGGCGCGCGCCGGAACGCCCGCGCTACACCATGCTCTCGGGGCTCGAGCCGCTCGAGATTCGCCCCGACTCGAACTTCATCAACGTGGGCGAGCGCACCAACGTCAC
>CAZLLI010000203.1:0-2373 GCA_964560355.1 uncultured bacterium
CCTGGATCGTCGGCGAGGCGGCGAGCGTGCTCGCGCTCGAGCAGTTCGCGATCGTGGCGATGGTGCCGCTGCTGATGTGGGCGATCCTCGGGACGGCGGTGGTGCGCAGCCTCGCCTTCCCGATCGCGTTTTTGTTCTTCGCCGTGCCGTTCGGCGAGTTCCTCGTGCCCACGCTGATCGACTGGACCGCCGACTTCACGATCGCGGCGCTCAAGCTGACGGGGATCCCGGTGTTCCGGGAGGGCAACCACTTCCAGATCCCGTCGGGCCGCTGGTCGGTCGTCGAGGCGTGCAGCGGCATCCGGTACCTGATCGCGTCGATGATGGTCGGGTGTCTCTACGCGTACCTGACGTACCGGTCGCTCCGCCGCCGGCTGCTCTTCGTTGGGTTCTCGATCCTCGTCCCGATCCTCGCCAACTGGCTGCGCGCGTACATGATCGTGATGATCGGGCACCTGAGCGGCAACACGCTCGCGGTGGGGGTCGATCACATCATCTACGGCTGGGTGTTCTTCGGCGTGGTGATGGCAATCATGTTCTTCGTCGGGGCGCGCTGGCGGGAGGACGTGGATACGCCGCCTGCGACAGCGCAGCGCGAACCCGGCTCGCCGGACCTCGGCTGGCGCCCGGACGCGCGCTTCTTCGGCGTCGTCGCCGTGGCGCTGGTCGCGGTCTCGATCTGGAAGCCGGTCAACGCGATGCTCGCGTCCGCGAACGGTTCCGGCGGCGCCCCGCTCGCCGCAGTCCAGGCGACGGGCGGATGGACCTCGCACCCGCGCCCGATCGCGCCCTGGCAGCCCGCGTATCACAACCCCACGTTCGCGCGCCACGACACCTTCACGAAGGACGGACGCTTCGTCGGCCTGTACGTGGGGTACTACCGGCACCAGAGCCAGGAGTCCGAGCTGGTGACTTCGGGGAACCAGCTTGTCTCGTCGCTCGACAAGCATTGGCACATCGGCGCGACGGGGAAGCGCGAGGTCACGCTGGGCGGCGCTCCCGTCGGCGTGGTGCAGGAGGAGCTGGTCGGCCCGGGCGTGCGCCTGCAGGCCTGGCGCTGGTACTGGATCAACGGACGGGTGACGTCGAGCGACTACGTCGCCAAGCTCTATACCGCCCTCGACCGGCTGACCGGCCGCGGCGACGACTCTGCAGTCGTGGTCGTCTACACGCCGATGAGCGACGCGCGCGATGCGCAGGCGAGCGCGACGCTCGCGAGCTTCGTTTCCGACATGGCCCCGGCGATCGCCGCGCGCCTGGAAGCGACGCGGGGGCGTTGACCATGGTGCAGCAACGCCAGGCGTCCGCCGACGCGCGACCCCTCGTCGCCCACGTCGTCCACCGCTTCGACGTCGGCGGCCTGGAGAACGGCGTCGTCAACCTGATCAACCGGCTGCCGGCGGCCGACTTCCGCCACGCGGTGGTCGCGCTCACCGAGGTGACTGCGTTTCGCGAGCGTGTTTCGCGTGACGACGTGACGTTCCACGCGATCGGGAAGGGCGACGGGCACGGCTTCAAGGTCTATCCGGACCTCTACCGGCTCTTCCGGGCCCTGCGCCCCGCGATCGTCCACACGCGGAACCTCGCCGCGCTCGAGGCAACCGTGCCCGCGGCGCTCTCCGGCGTGCCGGTGCGCGTCCACGGCGAGCACGGCTGGGACGTCGCGGACCTCGTCGGCGCGAGCTGGAAGTACCGGCTGACGCGCCGCCTGTACCGCCCCTTCGTGCACCGCTACGTCGCGTTGTCGCAGGGCCTCGAGTCGTACCTCGTCGAAGCGGTCGGCGTGCCGCGCGAGCGCGTCGCGCGCATCTGCAACGGCGTGGACACCGCGCGCTTCGCGCCGACGAGCGATGGCGCGCGCGCGCCGATCGCGGGCGGCCCGTTCAACCACCCCGACCTGTGGGTCGTCGGCACGGTCGGCCGGCTCCAGCGGGTCAAGGACCAGGTCACGCTCGCGCGCGCGTTCGTGCGCGCGCTGGCGATCGTGCCGGGCGCGGCCCAACGCATGCGCCTGGCGATCGTCGGTGAAGGGGCGCTGCGCGCAGAGATCGAGGAGGTGCTTACCAAGGCCCACGCGGCGCACCTCGCCTGGCTGCCGGGCGAGCGCACCGACGTGCCTGCCTGCTTGCGCGGCCTGGACTGCTTCGTCCTGCCGTCACGGGCCGAGGGGATCTCCAACACCATCCTCGAGGCGATGGCGACGGGGCTGCCGGTGATCGCGACCAACGTCGGCGGGAACCCGGAGCTGGTGGACGACGGCACGACCGGCACACTCGTCCCCCCGGAGGATCCCGAGGCGCTCGCGCGCGAGATCGTCGCGTGCTATCGGGCGCCGCAGCTCGCCGCCGCGCGCGGGCGCGCCGGCCGCGCGCG
>CAZLLI010000204.1:0-2344 GCA_964560355.1 uncultured bacterium
GGTTATGCAAACCACTTGCCCTTCCGCGACGGATAGGTCGACGCCCCGCAGGACTTCGATGTCGACTCCGGTCCCGCGGTAGACGCGTCCGACTCCTGTCGCTTCCAAGACCAACTTGCCCACAATCTAACCCCTGCGCGGGCCCAAGACAAACCCCGCGACGAGAGATGTAACCAACTTCCTCACAATGCCTTATTGCTTACAGGTCACGTATCGCTTCGACCGGGGTCAGGCGCGACGCCTCCCAGCTCGGGTAGACCGTCGCTAGGAAGCAAATGACCACCGACGAGAGCCCGATCAAGACCAGGTCCTGCCAGTGCACCAGGACCGGCAGGGTCTTGATGAAATAGACGTCGCCCGGCAAATCCAGCCCGATGCGATCCAGGACGAAGCATGCAATCAGCCCGGCCACCAATCCCCCCACCGTTCCCAGCACCCCGATGGCGGTCCCCTCGATCATGAACACCGACATGACCCCGCGCCCCGACGCCCCCATCGAGCGCAGGATTCCGATCTCGCGCCGCTTCTCCATGATGACCATGGTCAGCATTCCCACCAGGTTGAAACCCGCCACCAGGATGATCAGCGTCAGCATCAGGAACATCAGGATCTTCTCGATTTTCATGTAGCTGAACAAATTCTGGTTGAGCTGTATCCAGTTGTTGGTGCCGTAGTCGCGCATCGAGAGCACGTCCTGCAAATGCTGGTCGAACTGTTCGGCACGATACATGTCCTTGATCATCACGCTCACCCCGCGCAGCCCGGTCTCGAAGTCGAACATGCGCTCGGCGTCGGCGATGTCGATGTAGACGAAGCGCGAGTCGAACTCGTACATCCCGCTATTGAAGAAGCCAAGCACGCGGCACGGGTACGTCTCCGGCTTGACGTCGCTGTTGCGGACGGTGGCCGGCGCGGTGACGATGCTGAACTCTTCTCCGAGGCCGATACCCAAGTCGAGCGCGAGGTCGAGCCCCAGCACCGCGCCCAGGTGCGGGGTTTCGTCCTCGAAGGTCGCGGTGCTGAAGGAGTCGATGGTCGGGCGAATGCTGTCGACCACCGACGAAACCAGGTGCTCGCGCGCCAGGTCGACGCCTTTCACCACCACACCGCGCAGCTTGGTGCGGCGGCCCGGAATCAGCTCGTAGGCCGCGAGTGCTTCGGAGCGCACGAAGGGCGCGGTGGCCACCACCTCGGGTTCCGCCTCGATGCGGGTGAGCGCCGTGTCGACGCTCGCCCACGCTTCCGGCGTGCGCGCGAACACCAGCACGTGGGTGTTGAAGCCGACGATGCGCTGGCGCAGCTCGGTTTCGAAGCCGTTGATCACCGACAGCACGATGACCAGCGTCATGGTGCCGACGAAGACCCCGCCCACCGCGATCGAGGTGATGCGCGATACGAGCGCGGATCGTTTCTTGGTCTGGAGGTATCGCCGCGCGATAAACAGCGCGTAGTTCATCGTCCGTCCTCGGGACGCATGTGCGGGAAGAGAATGACGTCGCGAATCGAGTGGCTGTCGGTGAAGACCATGGTCAACCGGTCGATGCCGACGCCGAGCCCCGCCGCCGGCGGCATCCCGTACTCGAGCGCGCGCAGGTAGTCTTCGTCGAGCATGTGCGCTTCTTCGTCGCCGCGCGCCTTGTTCTCCATTTGCTGCTCGAAGCGACGCCGCTGCTCGAGCGGGTCGTTGAGCTCGGAGAACGCGTTGCACACCTCGAAGCCGCCGATGTAGCCCTCGAAGCGCTCCACCAGCCCCGGTACCGAGCGGTGGTCCTTCGCGAGCGGCGAGAGCTCTTTCGGGTAGTCGTACACGAAGGTGGGCTGCTGGAAGTCGGGCTCGACCACCTCGCCGAACACATCGTTGATCATGGTCGACGCCGGGGCGCCCTTCTCGACGTGGACGCCGAGCCGCTTCGCGTGCGCCGCGAGGTCCTTCTCCGACGCGCCGAAGAACTCGAGGCCCGTCTTCTCGCGCAGCGCGTCGAAGAAGCGCACGCGCTTCCACGGCTTGGTGAAGTCGAGCGCGTGCGCGCCGAAGCTAGTCTTGCCGTCGGGCGTGAGGTCGCGCGCGATCGCCGCCACCATCGCCTCCGTCATGTCCATGAAGTCCATGTAGTCGAGGTTGGCCGCGTAGCACTCCATCATCGTGAACTCGGGGTTGTGCGAGCGGTCGATGCCTTCGTTGCGGAAGTCTTTCGCGAATTCGAACACGCGGTCGAAGCCGCCCACCAAGAGCCGCTTCAAGTAGAGCTCGTTGGCGATGCGCAGGTAGAGCGGCATGTCGAGCGCGTTGTGGTGGGTGACGAAGGGGCGCGCGGTGGCGCCGCCGTAGAGCGGCTGCAGGACC
>CAZLLI010000205.1:0-2338 GCA_964560355.1 uncultured bacterium
GCTGCCTTCCAGCTTATTCAAGCATCGACACATCGAGTCCGACCACGGGCTCCCGGAAACGGGAGCCCGTACATTTTTGCAGCGCGCGCGAAGCAGTAGTTGCGCGCCCCGGTCCGACTCCATAACGCCAGAAGCGAATTCAGGTTTACTCGCTCCCGCGGCCCGGCGTAGAGTTGCCCGATCGGCTCCTCTCCCCCGCCGGAGGTCGTCGCCCTAAGCTTCCACTCTATGCGACCGGTTCTCGTCCTCGTCACCATTCCGGCCCTCGTCATCGCCGCGCTCGCCTGGTCGGGCCGCGCGCAGGATTCCGCGCGCGACGACGCTCCCATGCGCCCCAACCCGATCCCCGAGGTGAACGGGATGGTGTTCGTGCCGGCGGGCGAGTTCGTCATGGGAAGCACGGCCGAGCAGCTCGTCAAGATGGCCGAGGTCGACGAGTTCCCGCAACGCAGCGTATTCGTCGACGATTTCTACATCGACATCCACGAAGTCACCAACGCGCAGTACAAGGTTTACCTGGATTCGACCCTCGTCGAAGCCCCGCCGAAATGGATCAACGGCAACTACGGCCTGGGTGAAGACGGCTTCCCGGTGATCAGCGTCTCCTTCGACGAGGCGACCGCGTACGCGAAGTGGGTGGGCAAGCGGCTCCCGACCGAACCGGAGTGGGAGAAGGCGGCGCGCGGCACCGACGGCCGCGTCTTCCCGTGGGGCGACAGCTTCAACCGCGCGCTCGCGAACAACGGCGAGCACCTGATGCCGATCATGAGCTTCCCGGGCGGTGTCAGCCCGTACGGCTGTTGGGACATGGCGGGCAACGCGGCGGAATGGGTGAACGGTCGTTACGAAGCGTACCCGCGCGGGCCCAACGATGTCGTTCCGCGCGGCGTCCCCGACCGCAACGAGGGGTTCAGCAAGGATCGACGCGTCTACCGCGGCGGTTCGTGGAACACCTTCTCGAAATACCTGCGCTGCGCGAACCGCGAGCACACCTCGCCGGGCAAACGCTGGGTCTACGTCGGCTTTCGCTGCGCGATGGATCCGGAGTGGAAGAAGCGCTAGAGGCTTCCCTACTGCCGGCTCAGCCGATCCCGCATCTGCACCGCTTCCGCATTCCCCGGTTCGATCTCGAGCGCGCGCGCGCACGCTTGCAGCGCGCGCGTGGTGTCGCCCTTGGCTTCGTAGATTCGCGCAATATTGATGAACACGCCCGCGTCCGCGGGCACGAGCTGCACCACGCGCTCGGCGGCCGCGAGCGCCTGGTCGAGGTTCCCCGCCGCCGTGGCGACGCGCGCGATTTGGTCCCATAGGCGCGCGTTGTCGGGGTCGAGCGCGGTCGCGTGCTCGAGCGCCGCGAGCGACTTCGCGAGGTCGCCGCCCGCTTCGTAGGCGGCGCCCAAGTGCAGCCACAAGAGCGCGTCGTCGGGGGACTCCGTGGTCGCGCGCTCGAGCTCTCCGACCACGCGCACGACTTCGTCGCGGGATAGCCGCGCGCGCTCGAAGGTCGCCGGGTGGTAGACGCGGTACGCGTGCGCGTCGAGCCACGACGAATCGACGGACGCCGTCGCCACGTAGACGTACGCACGCGCGTCGACGTGGACTAGGCTCCACGCGGCGCGGTGCTGGAGCAGGCGCTCGTGCACGTTGCGAATGCCGGCGTCGGCGATGGGCCACGCGGGCAAGATGAACGAGTCGAGCTGGTACTTGATGACGGCCGCGCGCAGTCCGTCGTCGGTCGCTTGCGCCAAGAGAAAGTCGCGGTAGAGCGCGGGGTCGAAGTTGCGCCCGTCGATGAAGGTGCGGCGCTCCCCGTACGCGTCCCACAACAGGTACGACCCGAATGCGATCGAGTGGAAGGGGCGCTTCGCGACGTCGTTCGCGAGCACGAAGGCGACCGCGCGGTCGGGGCGCCCGTCGGCGGCGCGGCGGGCTTCGTCGACGCGACCGCGCTCGAGCGCGATGAGGGCGAGCGCGAGCGCGAGCCCGCCCGCGGCCGCGACTTGCGCGCTTCGCTTCTTCTTCGCCCACGACCGCACGAAGCCGTCCACGAGCGGCGCGCACTTCGCGAGCAGCACGATCATCGGCACCGCTACCAGCGCGAATTCGACCCGGAAGCGGTGCGACCGAAGCGACAACAGCGCGGTCGCGACCACGAGTGCCACCGGCGCGAGCGGCAGCTTGCGCAGGTTGAGCAGGATCGCGAGGCCCGCGAGCACGAGCAGGATTTCGTAGTAGGGGTGAAAATTTCCGGCCGCGATGGCGGGGTCGAAGGGCGACCTCCATTCCAGCGTGAAGCGCGCGAGCAGCGCGCGCTGCGCGGGGTCGAACGGCTCCAGGA
>CAZLLI010000206.1:0-2330 GCA_964560355.1 uncultured bacterium
TCCGAGCTGATCGCGTACTACTGGGACCGATCCGCGACGCTCTTCGCCGACGCGGAGAAGTATCCGAATTTCGCGCAGACGTACACCATCGGCGGACACGCGCCGCGCAAGGGCGAGGTCTTCAAGAACCCGGGACTCGCGCGCACGCTGGAGACGATCGCGAAGAAGGGCCGCGCCGGTTTCTACGAAGGCGAGGTCGCGCAGACCATCGAGACGTTCATGCGCGAACGCGGCGGCTACCTCACGCGCGCGGACTTGGCCGCGCACCACTCCGAGTGGGTCGACCCGGTGTCGACGAATTATCGCGGCTACGACGTGTGGGAGCTCCCGCCCAACACACAGGGCGTCGCGACGCTGGAGATTCTGAACATCCTCGAGGGCTACGACTTCTCGAAGATCGACTTCGGGAGCGCCGACCACGTGCACTACGTGGCCGAAGCGATCAAGCTCGCGTTCGAGGACGCGGCGCGCTACTTCGCCGATCCCGCGTTCGCACCCGCGCCCGTCACGACGCTCATCTCGAAGTCGTACGCCAACGAGCGCCGCGCCCTCATCGACCCCAAGCGCGCCGCGAAGCGCTTCGAAGCGGGCGGCCCGTTCGGCGCGAGCGACACCGTCTATCTCACCGTCGCCGACCAGTTCGGCACCATGGTGTCGCTCATTCAGAGCAACTATCGCGGCATGGGCTCGGGGATGGTGCCGCCGGGGTTGGGATTCATGCTGCAGGATCGCGGCGAGTTGTTCGACCTGGCGGCCGACCGGCCCAACACGTACGAGCCCGGCAAGCGTCCGTTCCACACCATCATCCCCGGCTTCGTGACCAAGGACGGCGAGCCGTTCATGAGTTTCGGCGTGATGGGCGGGTCGATGCAGCCGCAGGGCCACGTGCAGGTGCTCATGAACCTGATCGACTTCGGGATGAACCTGCAGGAAGCGGGCGACGCCCCCCGCGTCCGCGTCGAAGGCCACTCGGAAGCGACCGGCGAGCGCATGAGCGACGGTGGCGCACTGTTCCTCGAGTCGGGTTTTCCGACCGACACGCTCCGCGAGCTCGCGGCTCGCGGCCACCGGGTCTCCTTCAGCCGCGACGGGTACGGCGGCTATCAGGCGATCCGCTGGGACCGGGTCAACCGGGTATGGATTGGGGCGTCGGAGTCGCGTAAAGACGGGCAGGCAGCCGGATACTAGGCATTCGGGCGCCATCCGTTCGTTTCGACACGTGGATGAGCCCGCCCAGACGCCACAATCTTAGGGTGGGGGCTGGACGTCGCGCTCCGACTCATGTTAAGCTCCCCACTAACTGCGGAATACAGGTCAGCTATTCGCGTGACCCGACGCGGGCCCGTTGAACGACTTGGCGGGCGTTCGACTCGACTCCGATTTTCGAATTGAACCCGAACTCACGAGGTCGATCCATGAGTCGACGGCTAAGGGCTTTGCTACTCACTTCGGTCATTCTCGCCGCCGCGGCACTTCCCGCGGCCGCGACCGTCACCATCTACACCTGTCACGACCACCCGAACGGACAGATCATTCCCCCGTCGTACGGACTGCGGATCGACTATCTGCTCGGGAACGGGATGTACACGTTCAGCTTCGACTACGTCGACGGGTCCGGCGCCGCCAACGTGACGCTGACCCACGACGACGTCCTCGGCACCATCCGCATCTTCGGACGCGCGTACGGCGGCAAGGACATCGGCGGCGGCTGGGATCCCGCGCAGCGCGGCTGGATGGACATCGACTTCACCTATCGCGCCAACGTGACCGTGCGCGACAACTGTCCGGGTGCGGCCGGCAACGACCTCCACGTCATCGCGGAGAGCGCGACCAACTCGGGTACGTTCCACCTCGACGGCTGGGGCGGCAACCAGACCTTCAACTTCACCGACAAGCTGGGTGACGACGCCTGCACGTTCAACTTCGACAACGATTGGGATTCGAAGGGGAACTCGACGGTGGCCAACGACCCGTCCGTTTGGTCGGCCGCCGGCTGGCTCAAGCCCGCCGACGTCAACGGCTCGCGCGACTGGGTGTTCATCGCGCGCCAGGCGACGGTCGCCAACGAGCTGTGCTCGTGGGGCCACATCAAGTCGCTGTATCGTCAGTAAAGCCCGCCCGACATGATCGACCCGAAGGCGCCCGCGGCGATGCCGCGGGCGTTTTCGTTTGGGTTGTGGCCGTGAGATTGTCCCTGAGGCGGCCATTGATCGGCTTCGATCGCCGACGGGATCGGCCTAGTACGCGTAGCGGCGAGTATGGGTGCGGTTGACTGGCAGCGCCGCAGTCACGACGCGACGACGGTAGTAGTCCCGCCAGCGCTGTGAGAG
>CAZLLI010000207.1:0-2311 GCA_964560355.1 uncultured bacterium
CTTCCACTTCGATGACGAGGCCCTGGATTCCGACGACGGCGCCGGAAAAGACCGTGGTATGCATTCCCCACCTCCACACCCACCCAAACCCAACACCACGCGGGAGGAGACGGAAAGTCTAGCACACTCGCGCCGCAGCCGCGGCTACGCTAGCACGAGTGATTGTTGTGCGAGCCGTACTTCGCGAAGTCGGACAAGTTCACCGAACCGTACGGCGACGTGTAATCGATGCACTCGTTGTACGCCTTGGGCGGCGATGGATAGCCGGCGCCAAAGAGCGAGAAGTCGACCAGGTTGGTGACGAGGTTGCCATTGATGTCGCACGATTTCACTTTGATGGGAACGCACGGTTGGCCGCACACGCCCGATCCGACAAGTACGCCCTGCACGACGACGCGCACGCCGCCGAGGTCGCAGCCGCCCCCCGCCAAGCGACCCGTTATGGTGGTGAGCCCGTTCTGATCGGTCGGGGCGGAGGCATTGATCGCGCCGCTGCCGCCGCACAGAGACAGAAGATCGTTGCAGCCGACGAACCAGATGTCGGACGGGAGGATCCCCGGAACGGGCGTGTCGGTATTGTCGCGAACTTCGACTTGGATGGTGAGACCGCTCGCCGACAGCATGTCGCCGTCGCCGGCGGGACACGCGAAGAAAACGCCCGCGGCGGCGGTCGCGTGCATGTTGCACGGACTGACGACGCCCGCGTTGCCGGTAATCGCCCACGCGGAAATAGCCACACCCGCCACCAGGGCGGAGACTTTGAACGATCGATGCATTGGATTGCCCTCCAGCGGTCGGCTGCCTGGAGGGATTTTACCACGCGGTGAACATGCGAGGCAACCCAGAACTTGCTCGCGTCAGCGATAACCGAGGCGATAACGGACGACCTGCGGCACTTCGCGCTCTTCGCTCGCGTAGATGCGATCGTCTGCGTCGCGGCACTTGACGAACACGCGCCGGCCGAGCTTCGTCGACTTCAAGAGATGCCCGTCGGCGTCGAACAAGTCGAGCACGGTTCCCGCCGGCTGGTGGTCGGCGTCGACCACGAGCACCACGTTCAGGATCCTGCCGTCGCCGAGCGCGAGAACGGCGGACGATCCACTCCCCATGTAGAACGCTGCGCTGTTTTCTTGGCGCTCGATCTTGGGCGGTATCATGAAATCGCTCGCGCGGTGGATGGTGAGTAGCAGCGTCCCGTCGGGAGCGTACTTGCGGATCTCGTACGGCGTGAACTGCGTGAAGTAGATGTTGTGGTCGGCGCCCACGTCGATGACGCCGCCGTTCATCCACATCTTTTCGTCGGGGCGCATGGTTTCGACCGCGCTGCGCGCGGGCGCGAACGACCGCATGAAGCGGCGCTCGGCGTCGTAGAAGTGAACGAGTTGGTCGGTGGCGGGATCGAGACACACCACGAAGGTGCCGTTCGACACCGGGCGAACGTTGTGCACCCATTGTCCCGCGGACTGCTGCCGGAATTCGTCTTCGGTGAACGAGCTGTCGGCGGGAAACACCGCGATGCGGCCGCCCATGCTCGCGACGTAGACGCGGTCCTGCGCGTCGACGCCGATCGCGGTCGGCTGGTTGAATTCGCCTGGACCTTCGCCCTTGCGACCGAAGGTACGCATCGTCATCTGCTCGGGGTCGTAGACCGTGACGCGACAGAAGCCCGAATCGAGGATGAGCATGCGCCCGCGCGAGTCGACCGCGATGTCGGCCACGCGACCCAAGACGACGTCGCTGTCGGGGTCGTCGCCCCCCACGAACAATTCTTCCAGGAGTCCAAAGTTCTTGCGCGGGGCGTCGTCCCACAAACCGTGCGCGCTATTCTCGACGACGCGCGGCTCCGCCGCCTGCGCCGCTGCGCACGCGCATCCGATCCACCAGAGAGCCAACATGCACCGCATGGACTTCCCCCGCGGAGCCATGATACCACGCGTCTAGTTACACGCCGCGCGCTTCATCGGATAGTCGATGGTCTCGAGCTTGCCGTTGACGGTCCCTTCGATCGACGGCGCCAGCGACCCGTCGTCCTTCAGCCGATAGATGACGCGCTGCGGGAAGTCGTGCGCGGGGTCTTCGAACACGATCTCTTTCGGTCCCCACTTCACGAGCTTGAAGGAATTCTGCGCTTGCCCCGACGGGTTGGCGGTGAAGTAGATGCCGTCCGCTTCCTGGTGGATGCGCATGAACTCGTACGCGACCGTCTTGCCGTCGCGCGCGGTGTGGCCGGCGCCTATCATTGCGTTCCCGAGCGGACGCATCCACTGTTCGCGAATCACCTCGCCGCCCTCGCCGCCTTCCCAGCACCCCG
>CAZLLI010000208.1:0-2302 GCA_964560355.1 uncultured bacterium
GCCGCTGCACGAGTTCGTGCCGACCCACCCCGACGAAGTCGCGGCGCTCTCGAAGCGCATCCAGGTCGACGTCGAGGCGCTGGAAGCGAAGATCCGCGCGCTGCACGAGTTCAACCCCATGCTCGGCCACCGCGGCTGCCGGCTCGGCGTCACCTTCCCGGAGATCTACGAGGTGCAGGTGCGTGCCATCATGGAGGCCGCGTGCGCGGTGCAGCGCGACGGCGTCGACGTGAAGCCGGAGATCATGATTCCGCTGGTCGGGCTGCGCGCCGAGCTCGCGCGCATGCGCGAGTTGGTGGTGCACGAGGCCGACCGCGTGCTCGCATCAAAGCGCGCCAAGATCGACTACACCGTCGGCACCATGATCGAAGTCCCGCGCGCCGCGCTCACCGCGGGCGAGATCGCGCAAGTGTCGGACTTCTTCTCCTTCGGCACCAACGACCTCACGCAGATGACGTTCGGGTTTTCGCGCGACGACGCCGCCAAGTTCCTGGTGCGTTACGTCGAGGAAGGCATCCTCCCGCGCGACCCCTTCGAGACCATCGACATCGACGGCGTCGGGCGTCTGGTGCGGCTCGCCACCGAAGAGGGCCGCCGCGCCAAGCCCGAGCTCAAGGTCGGCGTGTGCGGCGAGCACGGCGGCGACCCCGCGTCGGTTCGCTTCATGCACGAGGTCGGGCTCGACTACGTGAGCTGCTCTCCCTACCGCGTGCCGGTCGCGCGCCTGGCGGCCGCGCAAGCCGCACTTTGATTCGCGCCCACATGGACCGCGTCGTGCGCGAAGCGGTCACCGCTTCGCTCGCGCTCGCGGTCGTTGTCGCCGCACTCGGCGCGCTGTGGCTCCGCGCGACCCACGTCGCCGGCGACGCGCCCGTCGCTCGTTTCATCGCCTGGACGCTCGCGGGCGGCGTCGCCACCGCCGTCGCGTGCGCCGCGCTGTCGCCGACGTTTCGCGCGGCCGAGCGCCTCACGACGCTCGGTCTCGCGAATGTCCTGACGCTCGCGCGCTTCGTCCTCATCGCCCCCACCGTGGTCCTCTTGGCGGGCGGGCGCTACCCGGAGGCGCTGGCGTGCTACGTCGTGCTTTTCGCGACCGACGTGGCGGACGGCATGGTCGCGCGACGCCAAAGGACGGCCAGCGAGTTCGGCGTCCTGGCCGACCCCCTGGCCGATATCGCCTCGACCTTCGCGATCTTTACCGTCTTCGTACTGCACGGACAGTGTCCGGCGTGGCTGTACGCGATCCTGTGCGTGCGCTACACGACGCTGTTGGTTGGGGCGCTGGGCCTCGTCCTGGCGGCCGGGCCCATGAGCTTCCCGGCCACCGTACCCGGCAAAATTGTCGGGGTGGTGCAGGCGGTGGGAGCCTCGCTCATCATCCTGCGGGCCTGGCTGGGGGGGAGCGACCCCCGCACGGAGGGGGTGCTATTTGCTTTTCTCGGTATCGGATTTGCATCTATAGTCCTGTCCCAAGCGGTCATCGGATGGCGGCTCGCACGGCGGAGGGTATCTCGCAGTGGACCTACGCGGTAACTCGGCGGTTTTCGGACCGATCTCCATTCTCCAGCTCATCAACCTGGCGCAGTCGACGGGCGAGCTGGTGTTCGAGAACGGCGAGAACGCCGCGCGCGTGTACTTCGAAAACGGCAGCGTCTCCTACGCCGAGATCGCGAACCGCAAGATGAAGCTCGGCGAGCACCTGCTCGCGCAGGGGCTCATCACGCGCGAGCGCCTGGAGCGCGCGCTGGCGGAGAAGGACAAGGCGACGCGCCTGGGGACCGCGCTGGTCGAGATGGGCGCCATCGACGCGCGCACGCTGCGCCGCGCCATCGAAGAGCAGATCAAGGAAGTGGTGTACGAGATCGTGCGCTGGCGGGCGGGCCGCTTCCGCTTCACCAGCGGGCGTCGCCCCAAGACCCAGGACGTGTTCATCGACATTCCCCTCGACCATCTCATCCTCGAAGGATTGAAGCGCCTCGACGAAGAGGGAGCGGTGCGGTGATCTCGCGCCGGCTCCTGGTCCTCTTCGCCCCACTCGTTCTCACCATCAACCAACCGTGCGGCGCCACCACCGCCGCGTCCCTCGCCGATCGCGTCGTGATCGACGGCGACGTCTCCGAGTGGGCCGACGACGAATGGGTGCTGGACAACGTGGCGCCGCCGTCCGAGTCACCAGCCGATTCGCGCTGGGGACCGAACGACGAGATTCTCCGCGTTGGCGTCACTTGGGACGCGCAGTTTCTGTATCTCGCGCTCGAATTTCGCGGCGCGGCCTTTGGCGTTTTGCCGCTCGGTGAAACCA
>CAZLLI010000209.1:0-2296 GCA_964560355.1 uncultured bacterium
CCTTGTAGACCACGCCCATGGCGCCGCGCCCGAGCACCTCGGTGATCTCGTACTTGCCGAGGCGCTCGAGAGAGGAGGTCACAGGTAGTCGATCCGAAGCTGCGTCGGGCGCAACGATAGCGACTCACGCGCAGGAGAACGGAGCAGGCAGGTGCGCGAGTTACCCGTCATTCGCACGGGATGCGCCTCCCTCCACAGATGACGGTGTCAGACGGGTCGCATACGATCGTCGTGCGTCCGCACATTATTGTTCTTTCTTTGCGCTGCGCATCGGCGCGCGCGCCGCTCGCAACTCCGTCGACGATAAAGCTCGCTGCTCGGTACGCGTTCTGGAAAGTCCGCGCCTCTTTTCCCGTCGCACGGCGCATGCGCTCTGCGAATGCAGGATCGCCTCGCGCATCGCGGTATTGGTAGAAGGCCCTGGGGTCGGATCCCTTTGGCCCCGGCCAGAGCGTGATCATCGACGGATCCGGCAGACCGACGACGCTCTGCTGGTAGTACCCCATAGCGAGAACGTGGACGAGTTTCACCCCAGGCGACCGCACCACGAGCCATTCCACCGGTTCGTAGGCCATTAGCACGAGGCACACTGGCGCCTTCTCGTACTTGATTTCGATCCGCACGCGCCCCGGCGCTCGCGCGGGGCCCTGCCGCCCCCCTTCGCCTTCGTAGACACCCACCGCATGAACCTCGTATCCCGCGGTGTCGCCGCAGGGTGAAGCCGGCGGCGTCTGTGCTTCCACCTGACGTGACGGGGGTTGCGTGGTGGCACCGCCTCGGGCTGCCGCTACAGGCGGTCCAGCAAAGCGTTCATGCCATCCCCGCTCGGAACTGAAGGTCCACCTCGTGATGCGCGAAAGGTCGGCGTGCAGCGGGTACGCGCTGAGCGGCTCCGCCCCTCGGGCATAGGCAACGAACCCCGCAGGAAGGGGGAAGCGAAACGGCTTGGTTCCGAAGTTCGGCACCCATTGTTCGCCCGGACACGTCTCGGCAGGCCGGAGCGACGCTGCGAGGACGTACTCTGCGCCTCGGACCAGAGGAATGCCGTGTCCACCGTCTGGCGCGCCACCCAACCATCGACCATCTATGCCGTAGTACAGACGGTCGGCATCGAGGTCGACGGCTAGCGACACGACCGAACCGTTGCGCAGGTTCCGTCGTGCATTGGCGTCCAATACTGGGATGCCCGCGCCCGTCAAGTGGCTCGCGGGAGCAAGGAGGCGGCCGATTGGTGATGGCGCGAGCGACATGACGCCGACGTTCGTTTCGTCTCCTGCCGATGGATCCGCTCCAAAGGTCTTCAGTTCGAGTTCAGCATATAGCTTGCCATTCGCGAAGGCTCGGTTCGCCTTGAAAGTTCGATACGTCACGGCACGCGGGCAGTTGCTTATCGACAGGCCATCGAGACTGGTCCCCCCGGCGAGCAATGCAAACCCGACGCGATCAGTGTCGGCGATGAGTGTGTCGGTCGCTGGCGGAGTGATGGTCGACGTGCCGTCCACCGTGATCTCGCCGCCGCGGCGCACCGCCTGGACCGTCGTCGGACGCTTGCCGGTCAATCGCTTCACCGCGTGGAAAGCGTCGTGGAATGCTCGAGCATCGCTCAGGTACAGAGACCCTACGCCCACGGCAGGATCTTCGCGATAGACGATCGCGCGCGTGCTCGGCGGGAGTTCGGAAAGGAACTGTTGATAGTGACCTTGCGCGATCACTTTCACCAGACGCACACCAGCGGCGACGCGGATGTCCCAGAACACCGAGCTCTGTGCACCAAGGACCAGCAAGATCGGCTTGCCGGTGACTGTGACCTCGATCTTGGTCGAAGGTATTGGTGCCATGCCGGGCACCACTTCTACGAGCGACCGTATGACCCCGCCGCTTCCGTCCTCATGTGCGAAGACCACATGCACCTCCGCGTCGCCCGCAGCGACGTGCTGTGCCGTGATCTCGAGGGGGCTGAGTGTCGGAGGTTGCTTCGGGAGCGGCAGGATTGTGGCTTTCTGGGCGTTGGCTACGCCGGCCGCCGTCACTCCTGCCACGAGGAGGCTGCACACCAACGAACGAGCCAGCGAGCTCTTCGCCGTGCGCGTCAGATCGTTCAGAGGCGCGCCCTGGTACATGCGAGCGGCATCGGCCACGGCTTCTCAGTGATGCAGGATCTTCGACAGGAACTGCACCGCACGCTCGGAGCGCGGTTTGCCGAAGAAGTCGTCGGTCTTCGCGTCCTCGACGATCTCGCCACGGTCCATGAAGATCACCCGGTGCGCGACCTTGCGCGCGAAGCCCATCTCGTGCG
>CAZLLI010000210.1:0-2239 GCA_964560355.1 uncultured bacterium
CCGCGTCGGCGAAGAGCGTCGCGGATCGGTCCCAGTAGTACGCGATCAGCTCGGAAACGGGGAAGCCGTCGTTCGCGTACGCGATGGCGGGTGCGAGCACCTTTTTCATCGGCAGTTTTCCAAAGCGCTCGTGCAGCGTGAACCACGCGTCGACGCACCCCGGCACGGTAACAGGCAGCGGCCCGTAGCTCGGCATCTTGGTGAGCCCCTGCGCGACCAGCATGTCACGCGTCAGCGATTTCGGCGAGCGACCGCTCCCGTTCAGGCCGTAGAGCTGTTTCATCTTTCCATCCCACACGATCGCGAACAAGTCGCCGCCCATTCCGGAGCCGGTCGGCTCCATGAGCCCCAGCGCGGCGTCGGCCGCGATGGCGGCGTCGATCGCGGTGCCGCCGTCCTTCAAAATCTGCAGCGCGATCTGGGTGACGAGCGGCTGGCTGGTCGCGACCATTCCATGCGGCGCGATCACTTCGGAGCGGCTCGCGAAATCGCGGCCGGTCATGCGGTCATAGGCCCGCGCCAGCGGGCCCATCGTAAGGAGCAACCAAAGCGCGAGAACCGACGCACGTGCAAAACGAGACATACAAAGCCTCCCTATCGGCGCCGAGTGTAATCCAGGAGCGTCCCCACGCCAAGAAGGCCGTTTACCAGGCGTTAACCGTTTCGTATAATTGAGCCAGTCATTTTCCCCGTCCGAGCGTATTTCCGAGCGGCGCGAACGGGAAACCGACCACCTCCCAAGACCTCCTCTGGTGGGGCGCCGTTCGAAATACCGCGGGCGGGGGTGAGAAGCCGCGCGGCAGCCCGGCTCCCTCTCCGACCCGCCTTTTTGCCTCCCAAATCCACTTGATAGGTTTCACGTGCGGGGGTAGTTTCGCACTCGTCCGCCGCATCCGCCCGGACTGAACCCCTTTTAGGCACCGAGGAGCCTCCGTTGACCCCCTCCATCGACCGTCTGTGCGTCGACACCATCCGTTTCCTCGCCGTCGACGCGGTGGAGCGCGCCAAGTCCGGCCACCCCGGCATGCCGATGGGTGCGGCGCCGATGGCCTTCGCGCTGTGGGACCGCGTGCTCAAGCACAACCCCGGCGACCCGGCGTGGTTCGACCGCGACCGTTTCGTGCTCTCCGCGGGCCACGGATCGATGTTGCTCTACGCGCTGCTTCACTTGTACGGCTACGACCTTCCGCTCGACGAGATCGTGCGTTTTCGCCAGTGGGACAGCCGCACGCCGGGCCACCCCGAGTACGGCCACACGCCGGGCGTCGAAGCGACCACGGGACCGCTTGGGCAAGGCTTCGGCATGGGCGTCGGCATGGCGATGGCGGAAGCGCACCTGGCGGCGCGCTTCAATGTGAGCGGCGAAGCGCCCGTCGTCGATCACTTCACGTACGCCATCGTCTCCGACGGCGACTTGATGGAGGGCATTTCGAACGAGGCGGCGTCGCTCGCGGGAACGCTGAAGCTCGGCAAGCTCGTGTATCTCTACGACGACAATCGCATTACCATCGACGGGTCGACGTCGCTCGCATTCACCGAGAACGTCGGCGCGCGCTTCGAGGCGCTGCGCTGGCACGTGCAGCACGTCGAAGACGGCAACGACGTCGACGCCGTCGAGAAGGCGATCCGCGCCGCGCGCGACGAGCGCGAGCGCCCGTCGCTCATCCGCGTGCACACTCACATCGGTTACGGGAGCCCCAAGCAAGATTCGGAGAAGTCGCACGGCGAGCCGCTCGGCGCCGACGCCACGCGCGCGGCGAAGGAAAAACTGGGCTGGCCGCTGGATCCGCTGTTCCACATTCCGAAGGAAGTCGCGGCCCACTGCCGCGACGCGGGCGTGCGCGGCGCCAAGTTGGAATCCGAATGGAGCGAACGCGTGCGCGCGTATGGGAGAAAGCACCGCGACAGCGGTGCCTTATTCGAGGCGGCAAGGTTCGAAAAGTTCCCCAAGGGTTGGGAGCAAGACCTTCCGATTTTCCCCAAGGACAAGCCCATCGCAACACGCGCTGCTTCTGGTAAGACCATTAATGCAATCGCCACCAAGATACCGACGCTCTTCGGTGGTTCCGCGGACTTGACCGGTTCCAACAATACGCGCGTCGAATCGTCGGGGACATTTGCGCATGGAAGCTACGACGCGCGTAACGTCCACTTCGGCGTGCGCGAGCACGCGATGGGCGCGGCGGTGAACGGCATGGCGCTGCACGGCGGCGTCATTCCGTTCGCGGGCACCTTTCTC
>CAZLLI010000211.1:0-2239 GCA_964560355.1 uncultured bacterium
GTCGAGACCTTCCGCACCATCGGCGTCGCGGAGTCGCAGCTGTTCGACCTCCTGCAAGCGACCACCTTCGCGCTCACCGCGTACACGGTGTCGTGGCTGCCGTCCTTGTCGGGCGTCGACGTGGTATTGACGCAGACGCGCGACGCCGCGCGCGACCGCCTCGATTCCGAAGCCGACGGGCTCGACGCGCGCATGCGCGAGTTGCTCGGCACCAAGTACTACGAGCGCGGCACGCGCCCGCTCGCGCGCGTCATCGGCGACGCGCTGGGCACGCGCGGCGAGACGGTGGCGGCGGCGGAGTCGCTGACGGGGGGGACGGTCGCGCGCCTCTTCACCGAGCACGCGGGGTCGAGCGGCTACTTCATGGCGTCGGCGGTGACGTACTCGAACGAAAGCAAGACGGCGCTCTTGGGTGTGCGCTCCGAGACCATCGAGCAATTCGGCGCGGTGAGCGAGGAGACCTGCACCGAAATGGCGCACGGCGCGCGCCGGCGCGCGAACGCGACCTACGGCCTCGCCACCACCGGCGTCGCCGGACCGGGCGGCGGCACCGTGCAGAAACCCGTCGGCCTCGTGTTCATCGGCGTCGCGTGGGACGGCGGTTCGCAGATCAAGCGCGTCATCTACCCCGGCGACCGCGCCGCCATCCGCGACCGCGCCGCGCACGGCGTGTTGTGGCTCTTGCACGACCGCCTCGCGCGCGCGGTCACACCTCCCGAAACCGCGCCGTGAAGTGCCGCAAGGACGGCGGTTCTTCGACGATCTCGAGCCCGCGTAGGGTGTCGCGCGCGGCGTAGGTCGACTCCAGCGCTTCGATCACGTAGTCGATGTGGCTCTGCGTGTACACGCGGCGCGGGATGGCGAGGCGTACCAATTCCATCGGCGGCCGCGTACTCTTCCCGAACATGACGCTTCCAATTTCGCACGCGCGGATGCCGGCCTCGCGATACATGGCGACCGCGAGGGCCTGGCCGGGGAAGCGCTCGCGCGGAATGTGCGGCGCGAAGGCGGCGGCGTCGATGTAGATCGCGTGTCCGCCGGGCGGCTCGACGATCTGGATGCCCGCGCGCAGCAGGCGCTCGCCCAGGTACTCGGTACTGCGGATGCGATACTGCAAATAGTCTTCGTCGACCACTTCGCGAAAACCCTGCGCCATCGCTTCCAGATCGCGGCCCGCGAGTCCGCCGTACGTGAGATAGCCCTCGGTTAGAATGAGCAGCTCGTCGGCGCGCCGCATGAGCTCGCGGTCGCGCAAGAGGAGCAGGCCGCCGATGTTGACGAGCCCGTCCTTCTTCGCGCTGATGGTGGCGCCGTCGCACAAATCGAACATGTCGCGCACGATCGCCGACACGCGCCGCTCGGACTGTCCCGCTTCGCGCTGCTTCACGAACCACGCGTTCTCCGCGAAGCGGCACGCGTCGAGGAACAGCGGGATGCGGTGGCGGTCGCACACCGCGCGCACCGCGCGCAGGTTCTCGAGGCTCACCGGCTGCCCGCCCCCCGAGTTGTTGGTGACGGTGAGCATCACGAGCGGGATGTGGTCGGCGCCCGTCTCCGCGATCAAGCGCTCGAGCGCGCCCACGTCCATGTTGCCCTTGAAGGGGAGACGCGCGCGCGGGTCGTAGCCCTCGCGCACCAAAAGATCGACCGCGCGCGCCCCCGAGTGCTCGATGTTGGCGCGGGTGGTGTCGAAGTGGCTGTTGTTGGGCACCACCTTGCCGGGGCCGCCCACCAGCTCGAACAGGATGCGCTCGCTCGCGCGCCCTTGGTGCGTGGGCAGGATGTGCTCGAAGCCGGTCAGCGCGCGCACCGATTCCTCGAGCACGTACCAGCTCTTCGCCCCCGCGTACGATTCGTCGCCGCGCATGACGCCCGACCACTGCAGGCTCGACATGGCGCCGGTGCCGCTGTCGGTCAAGAGGTCGATGAGCACGTCGTCGGCGTGGATGCGGAACAAATTGAAGTCGGCCGCGCGCAGCACGCGTTCGCGCTCGTCGCGCGTCGTCATGCGTATCGGCTCGACCACCTTGATGCGGAATGGTTCGATGATGGTCTTCATGGGACTCCTCTAGTTGGCGAGCACCTGCGTTCCGCGCACCGGCTCGAAGCGGGCCTGGAAAAAGCGCAGGTGCTTGGGCTCGTAGGTGAAGCGCAGCCCCACCACGCGGTCGCGCGCCTCGTGGAGCGCGACCACCGACTCGGCGGTGACGTCCATGTGCGCCTGCGTGTACACGCGCCG
>CAZLLI010000212.1:0-2224 GCA_964560355.1 uncultured bacterium
GGTATTCGGCAACGACTCCGACACCCGCGACGGCACCTGCCTGCGCGACTACATCCACGTCTCCGACCTGGCCGACGCCCACGTGCTCGCGCTCGACGCCATGGCGAACGGCTTCTCGGGCGCGCTCAACCTCGGCAGCGAGTCGGGGTCGACGGTGCTGGAAGTGATTCGCGCGGTCGAGTGGGTGACGGGGAAGGGCGTGCGCGCCGAGACGGGGCCGCGCCGCGCCGGCGACCCGCCGGCGCTCCTGGCGTCGTCCCAGAAGGCGAAGCAGGTGCTGGGCTGGAGCCCGCGCGCGAGCGCGCTCGAGGAGATCGTGCGCTCCGCGCACGCGTGGCGATCGGCCCACCAAGACGGCTACGCGCGCTAGCGCACCGCTTGACACCGCGCGCGCAATTCGTTACAGTGGCTTCGGTTCGGTCACGTGCGTGGGCCGCGACGTAGCGCGACGTGGGACGCCGAACCGTGCCCGGGCGACCGGGCGCCTCCCGCGAGCGCGCGACCCCGACCGCACCTCCGCACGTTCCATCTGCGCGATGTTCACCGGCCACCCGCGGGCCTAACGACGCCCGCCGCATTGCGAGGTTTTTTGTGTCGCGGCCCGACGTCATCAATCGAGAGATCAGCTGGCTCTCGTTCAACGACCGCGTCCTCCAGGAGGCGTCGGATCCGTCCGTGCCGCTGGTCGAGCGCCTCAAGTTCATCGGCATCTTCTCCTCCAACTTGGAGGAGTTCTTCCGCGTCCGCGTCGCCACCTTGCAGCGCATGGTCGACGCCGGCATCGATTCCAACAAGCTCGTCTACGGCGGCAGCCCCAAGAAAGTCCTCAAGCAGATCCACGAGATCGTGGTCGACCAGCGCGCGCGCTTCGACCGCGTGTTCGCCGACGTGCGCGCGGCGCTGGAGAAGGAGAACATCTTCCTCATCGACGAGCACCACCTGCTCCCCGAGCACCGCGAATTCGTGCAGCGCTACTTCGAGGAATCGGTGCGGCCGACCTTGGTGCCGGTGATCCTGGATTCGCTCCCCGAATTCCCGGACTTGAAGAACGGCGTCATCTATCTCGCCGTGCGTCTCGAGTCGAAGCAGAACGGCGCCAAGCCGCGCCACGCGCTGATCGAGGTCTCCACCGCGTCGCTGCCGCGCTTCCTGGTGCTCCCCGCGGTCGGCGACAAGCGCTACGTCATCATGCTCGACGACGTGATTCGCTTCGGGCTCAAGGACGTGTTCTCGATCTTCGACGTCGACCGCGCCGACGCCTACACCATCAAACTCACGCGCGACGCCGAGATCGAGATCGACGACGACGTCACCATGAGTCTGGTGGAGAAGATTTCGAAGTCGCTCAAGAAGCGCAAGGAAGGCCCGCCGGTGCGCTTCGTGTACGACCGCGAGCTGCCCAAGGACTTCCTCGACCTGGTGATGAAGCGCGCCAACCTGCGCAAGCTCGACAACGTCATCCCGGGCGGGCGCTACCACAACGCGCGCGACTTCGTCTCGTTTCCCAACGTGGTGGGGCCGCGGCTCGAATACGAGGCGCAGCCGGCCCTGCACCACCCCGCGCTGGCCAAGTCGCGCAGCGTGTTCTCGGTGCTGCGCAAGCAGGACGTGCTGCTGCACCTGCCGTACCAGTCGTTCCACCACGTCACCGACCTCCTGCGCGAAGCCGCCATCGACCCCAAGGTGAAGTCGATCAGCATGACGCTGTACCGCGTGGCGCGCGACTCGCACGTGGTGAACGCGCTGATCAACGCCGTGCGCAACGGCAAGAAGGTCAACGTGCTGTTCGAACTGCGCGCGCGCTTCGACGAAGAGGCCAACATTCGCTGGACGCGCGCGCTGGAAGACGAGGGCGCGCGCCTCATCGGGGGCGTGCCGGGGCTCAAGGTGCACGCCAAGGTGGCGCTCATCACGCGCAAGGAAGACGGGAAGACGGTCGACTACGCGCTGGTGGGGACCGGCAACTTCAACGAAGACACCGCGCGCGTCTACGCCGACCACGTCCTCATGACGAGCGACGAGCGGGTGACGCGCGAAATCGCGAAGCTGTTCGAATTCCTGGAGACGAACTACCGCACCCACCAATACCAGGGCATGCTGGTGTCGCCCTTCGACATGCGCCGCATGCTGTCGAAGCTGGTGCGCAAGGAAATCAAGAACGCGCGCGCGGGCAAACCCGCCTACTTCGACGTGAAGCTCAACTCGCTGGTCGACATGGAAATGA
>CAZLLI010000213.1:0-2224 GCA_964560355.1 uncultured bacterium
CCAGCGCGTACACGTCGGTGACGATGCTCACCGGCCCGCCGGTGAGCTGCTCGGGCGCAGCGTAGTGCACCGTCAACGCTCGCCCGCCCAAGTACGTGAGTTCGGTTTCGCGCGCCTGGCCCTGCTCCTCCTGCAGGAGCTTGGCGATGCCGAAGTCCAGCAGAATCGCCCGGCCTTTGGCCGTAACCAGCACATTGGTGGGCTTTAGGTCGCGATGGATCACCAGATGGGCGTGCGCGTACTGCACCGCGTCCATCACCTGCTGCAGCAGTGCGACGCGAGCGCGCGCATCGAGCTGGTGCTCGCCGCAGTACTGGGTGATCGGCACGCCTTCGACGTACTCGAGCGCGAGGTACGGCTGACCGTCCTCGCTCAGGCCGGCGTCGTACAGCCGTGCGATGTTCGGATGCGCAAGCGACGCGAGGATGTCGCGCTCGCGCGCAAAGCGCTGTACCAGCACACGTCGCCGCAGACCAAGCGTTGGCAGCTTGAGCGCCACCGGGCGCTTGAGCTGCCCGTCGGATCGCTCGGCCAACCACACCTCACCCATGCCACCACGACCGATCTCGCGCAGCAGCAAGTAACCGCCCACGACGTCGCCGGCGCCGAACCCCGCAGAGTCCGCGGCGCCGCGATCACCCAAGCCAATGAATTCGGGGCCTCGGTCGAGCAGGTCGTCGGTTTCCTTCGACGCGTGTCGCGCGAGAAGGTCCCGCAACAGCGGCGCAAGTTCGGCCGCCTCGCCTTGCAGCCCGTCGAGCCAGGCCGTAAGCTCCGGCTCGTCCAGAAGCAACGCTTCATCCAGCAGCGGCGAAAGGCGACGCAGCGTGGCGGGGTCAATGGTCATCGGGACCGTCGCGCCGCGCCGATTTCCGCGATGCAGGATGAGAATCGGGCAGCGGGAACGCCTTGCGCCGCGTTGTTTGCCCACCGGCGCCGGCGGTCGGAAATACGTGCCATCGTTACCCGACTAGGGCCTGTTCACACTATGTCCGCATTTGCGAACGGGCGGCCGCGACGGACCGAAAGATCGAATTTGCATTGCCCAATACGGATTCGGATCGAAATTCCGGACACCCGCTGGCGAATCCGCCCGCCGGTACGATCCCGACCGCCCCAATTGCGGCACTCCAGCTCCCTGGGACAAGCGTTGCTTGCGGCTCGACCCCCGCTGAGTTCCTGCAAACGCGCACACCGCGCCCGACAACCACTTGATGCCCGCGGGCAGGCGGGAGTATTTGGTATCGGTCTGTAGCGGTCAACCGCGGACCATGCGTGGCCCCCGCCGCGGCGGGCTTCAGCCGCCCCGGGGATGCTTCGCACGCGCCCGCCGAGCCCGCGCGACCTTCGGGTCGACGATAAGCGGCCAGGTCAGTTCGACCCGGTCGCCATCGGCGAGCGTCGCGTCTGCGCGGGCCCGGCGGCCGAAGATCGCGAAGCCGATCTGCGCGGGATCGAGGCCGTACTGTGCGACCAGTCCGGATCGCGCAACGGCGTCGGCGACGGTCGCGCCCGGGGGAAGCTCGACGGGGACGACATCCTGGACCTGCGCGGTCGCCCAGACGACGGTGACGTTCACGGGCGGGTCACGTAGATCGCTTCGGCGCGGCGGACGAACGCATCGACGAACGTGTTCGCGATGTGGCTGAATACCGGGCCGACGACCCGCTCGAGGACGTGGGTCGTGAACTCGTAGGCGAGCTCGAACTCGACCTTGCAGGCGTCGGGCGCGAGCGCGCGAAAGCGCCACTCGCCGTGCAGGTGCCGGAACGGCCCGTCGCGCAGCGTGACGACGATCGATTCGCCGGCGCGGTTGACGTTGTCGGTCGTGAAATGCGCGCGGACACCGTGGTAGTCGATGTCGATCCGGGCCGTCTTCCCGAGGTCCGTCGTCGCGATCGCCCGGGCGCCGCCGCACCATGGCAGGAACTGGGGATAGTGCTCGACCTGGTCGACGAGCTCGAACATCTGGCTGGCGGAGAACGGCACCAGCACCGACTTTCTCACGCTCCGCATGACCTCGTTGCTAGAATGAGTGACGCCGCGAAGGACGAAGCAGGTCGTGGCTTGGGCGGGGACATGAGCATCGTCGAGAACAAAAAAGCGTACCACGACTATTTCATCGAGGAGAAATTCGAGGCCGGCCTCGCGCTCGAGGGCTGGGAGGTGAAAGCGGTGCGAGCGGGCCGCGCGCAGATCAAGGAAGCCTACGTGATCGTGAAGG
>CAZLLI010000214.1:0-2192 GCA_964560355.1 uncultured bacterium
TGCTCGGCATCTGCAGTTCGTTCGGCAACGACACGGCGGAAGACGTGTGGTACCGCTTGGACCTCGCGGAGCCGGTAATTCTGACCACGTGGACGACGTGCGGCGGCGGGAGCTACGACACGCGCCTGGCGGTGTTCAACGGCGCGCTCTCGCTCATCGCGTGCAACGACGACGACCCCGCGTGCGGCACGTATCAATCGCGCCTCAATAATGTGGCGGTCGGGCCGGGGACGTACTATGTCGTGGTCGATGGGTACGCGGGCCAGGAAGGTCCGTACACGCTGAACGTGAGCTGGGTGACGCCGTGCGTCGGCGGATCCGACGCCAACAACCCGACCATCGTCACGACGATTCCGTTCACCGAGACCAGCACGACGGTCGGCACGTGCGATGACATCCACCTCACCTGCGGCCCCAACGGGGCGGGGCCCGACCGCTGGTACCGCGTGTCGATCGACACCACGGTCATGATCGATGTGTCGACGGAATGCACGCCGGGTGGACTCGACACGCGCATCGCGGTCTTGAGCTCGGGACTCACGACGCTGTTCTGCAACGACGACGACCCCGCGTGCGCGCACAAGCAGTCGCGCATCGCGTCGGGATTCTTGTTCCCAGGTGACTACTTCGTCGTGGTCGAAGGGATGGGCAGCACCGAGGGCCCGTACACGATCCACATCGACACGACGGTGGTTGATCCGTCGGCGGTGCCGGCGTTGCTCCCCGACATCGTCGTGCGTCAGGACGACCTCTACGACAACCAGTTCGTCACGACCGGCACGCCCCCCAAGACGCTGGTGCGTTTCTCCAACGGCACGCCCAACATCGGCGACGGCAAGCTGTACGTGTTCGGCACCGGCGTCGACAACGGCGACGGCACCGAGAACATCATGCAGCGGATTTACTTTCAAGGCGGCTCGTTCACCGATCGCATGGCGGGGCGCTTCGTGTTCCACCCGTCGCATAATCATATCCACGTCGAAGATTGGTGCGAATACCGCCTGCGCCAGGTGCTGCCGAACGACGGCGTCGGGCCCATCGTCGTGAAAGGGCAAAAGACCAGCTTCTGCATCCTCGACCTCGAGGTCTACGACACGACGCTTCCCAACTACAATCCGGCGGGGCAGTTCTTTTCGTGCAGCTCGACGGTGCAGGGATTGTCGGTGGGGTGGATGGACGTCTACGACAAGACGCTCGCCGGCCAGAGCATCGACATCACCGGCGTGCCGGCGGGGACGTACTGGCTGGAGTCGGAAGCGGACCCCGCCAACGTGTTTCTCGAGCGCGACGAAACCAACAATGCCGCGCGCATCAAGCTCACGATCGGCGGGGGCGCGGCGATCAATCCCGACGCGTACGAGCCCAACAATTCGGTGGCGGCGGTGGCGGCGCGCAGCGTCGGCGTGCCGAACAGTCCCAACCTGGGGCCGTGCGACCCGCAGCGCACGCTCACCGGGTTGACGTTCCACGTCGCCAACGACGCCGACGTCTTCCGCTTCTACGCCGCCGGTCCCGGCACCGCGAGTGACTTCGTGCGCATCGACTTCACCGGCGCCGATTTGAGTTTGTACCTCTTGAACGCGGCCGGCGCGCCGCTCGATTCGTCGAAGACGACGGCGTCGTTCGAGCGCATCGCGCTCGACGGGCGCCCCGCCGGCTGGTACTACGTGGTCGCGCGCAACGTGGCGCCCGCGACGGTGGCGTCGTACTCGCTCACGATCGACCCACCCGCCAACCAGGCACCCACCGTCGACGTGATCCAGCCCGCCGCGGGCACGCAATTTCGCACCCACGGCGCAGAGACCTTCACCGTCACCTGGAGCGCGGTCGACCCCGAGGCCGGCCCGACCTGGGCGCGCGTGTACGCGAACACGTCGCCCGCCTTCGACGGCAACGAAATCCTCATTCCGACCAGCGTCAACGTCGACGCGAGTCTTGGATTCCACGTCGTCAACACGACGTACCTCTCGATCGCCACCTATTGGTTCTACGTCGCCGTCAGCGACGGCGGCACGACCGTGGGCGCGTGGTCCGACGGAACCGTGAAGATCCTCGACGGTGTCACCGACGCCGGCTCCACGGTGGCGCGCACCGCGCTGCTCCCCGCGGTTCCCAATCCCTTCAATCCCGTGACGTCGCTCCGACTCCAGCTGCGCGTCGGCGGACGCGTGCAATGGGACATCTTCGACGTG
>CAZLLI010000215.1:0-2156 GCA_964560355.1 uncultured bacterium
TGCCCGTGGCGCTCGGGTTGGGCGCGGGCTCCGCGAGCCGCGTGTCGATGGGTATCGCGGTGGTGGGCGGAATGATTCTCGCGACGGGCTTGACGCTCTACGTCATCCCCGCCGTGTACTCGTATCTATCGAAGGAAAAGCGCGCGGAGCGCGTGCAGGAGAGTTTGGAAGTGGCTACGAACGGGGTCCGAAACGGTACGCGAGGGTAAGGCGGTATTCGGAGTCGCCGACCCAGACGTACGACCCCTGCAGCACGAGTCCTATTTTCGACGCTAGCGTTAGTCCGGCCACACCGCCGACGATATCTTGGGCTGTCAGACTTTCTTCCGGACAAGGCGCCTGCGGTTCCACCACGAGGTAGGAGATTGTTGGACCGCCCCACAAGGTGGCTAGCCCCCGACCCAGTGGAAACTCTTGCTGCCCCAGTAGCGCCCAATCCACGCTCTGCACGATTATGTCGCACTGTCCCGGCTCCTGGTAGAAGTCGAGCCGTCGATAATAGTGCGCGCCCGTCGTCAGCGCAAAGTCCTCATGCGACCAGACCAACGCCGCGACCCCCACGCCGACTGTGTACTGCGTGATGTCGACCTCGTCGTCGCTCACGATCCACGCGTTGGGCGCCCCCGAGAGTTCGCACGAAAGGGTCGCGCTCGTCGTAACGCCATATCTCAGCACGAACGGATAGTCGTACTGCTCGAACGTGAACGAAGCTCCATTGTCCGGATCGATAACACGTTCCGTCTTTCTCTGCATCATTCCAACCTCGAAGACGCGAGAAGGGAGAAGTGGGCCTAATATCTCGGCGCGCGCCACGTCGGTGGCGGTCGCGAGTGCCACCGCGGTGATAAAGACTCGACTCGACATCTTCATCGCGCTAATCGCCACCGCGCGACCGCAAGGCGATGCCCACGCGTAGTTGCGGCTCGTCTGCGTACAGCACGTACGTGAAGCCGCTGATGTAATCGAACACTACTGCGTACAGCCCTGCGGCGGCCCCAAACTGATTGTCGGGCTCCACCGTTAGTGGGTCGTCAACGCCGAACGAGTACCAATCGATGAGGTCGTCGACGAACATCGGACCCGCCCACACGTCGAGCCGCTGGCCCGCCAAATCGAACGACGTGCCCGCCAAGAGCCCGATGTTCCATCCGCGCGTGCGTTTATCGTACTGACTATCGGAGTTGTCGTGATCGAAGACTTCGTTGTAGTTGACGGTCGCGGTAAGACTCCAACGCGGCGCGCGATACACCGCGGCGGCGAGTCCACCGCCTACCACCCAACGCGTGTATGGGTCGTCGGGATAACCGTCATGGTCGACGTTCCACAGGCCGCCCTCGGCGGAGATCGTCAGCCAGTCGAACCCACCGAAGCGTACGAAGATGGAGGCAACTTCCCACTCAGCCGCGTCAACCGGCGTCGGTACGTCGCGGTCGAACCACTTGTACGCGTAGCCGCCCTCAATGGCGTGGTTCTCCAGCAGAGGCGCGACAATCTGCGCGCGAGCCCCCGGCGCGATTGCACCGAGCAATACCGAAATCAAGGGGAGCAATCTTGTGGTGCGCATGCTAGCGGGAGTGATAATCGATGCGGACAGATCCATAATAGTCCGCGTCGACGGTCATGCGAACGATCGATCCGTCGGCGGCCGCAACCACGTAGCCGTAGTTCGCGTCGAGCGGAGACGACTGCCATTGCGAACCGTTCTTGAAAAGCATCGATTGGTTGCCGATTGCAATAATGTGGTCACTTCCCGTCCCGGTGATCATGCCGAAGAACTGGTCGGGACCGATCGTGGAAAACTGCAAGCCGTCGTACGTCAGAATCGCATCACCGGCAAGGTAGACTTCGTGCGGTGAAACGCCCCAAGCGTCGTTGTAGTCCCCCCTGTTATCCAGGATCGCCTCGAGTTTGGTGCCATCGAAGCGCCATATGGACTGGTAACCGAGTACGACGGCGTAGCTAGACGATGAGGCCCACACGCTGCTCAGATTGTCCGCGACCGTCCATGATTCCCAGGTCATCCCGTCCAAGCGTGATAACCCTTCATAGCTAGCAACGAAAAGCGAGCCGTCGCCCGCCACGCACATGTCGTCGACGGGTCCGTCGAACACGCGCTTCCACTCGCCGCTCTCGGAATGGACGATGCCCAGGTAACC
>CAZLLI010000216.1:0-2128 GCA_964560355.1 uncultured bacterium
CGGTGGACGATGCCCTGCTGGTGCGCCTGCTTGAGCCCGTCGGCAATCTGGATCAGGTAGCGCAGCGCGTCGACGGTTTCGATGCGACCCGAGAGCACGCGGTCGCGCAGCGTCGTCCCTTCGACGAACTGCATGGCGATGAAGGTGCGCCCTTCGTGCTCGTTGATCTCGTAGACCGTGCAAATGTTGGGGTGGCTCAACCCGGCCGCCGCGCGCGCCTCGTGCACCAGGCGCTGCTGGTCGTCGGCGCTCGCCACGATGGAGGGATGGAGGAACTTGAGCGCGACCGCGCGGTTGAGGCGGGTGTCCTGGGCGCGATAGACCACACCCATGCCGCCCTCGCCGAGCTTCTCGGTAATTTGATAATGCTGGATGCGCTGACCGATCATGCGTATGGATGGCGAAGTGGGGTGTCGCCGGTTGTGATCTAAGGTACGCCGGAGCCCGGTATCGGTTTCAACCGAAATCGGGCCGCGACCGTCCCTAGGCGACCCGCTTGACCACGATCAGCGTCAGGTCGTCGATGCGGGGCGACCCGCGCTCGTGGGCCTTCACGGCCTCGATCACGCGCGTCATGAGGTCCGCCGCGCGTTCGCCCGCGTGCTCGGTGACGACCTTCTGCAAACGTTCCTCCCCGAAGGGCTGGTCGAATTCGTTGACGGCGTCGGGAATGCCGTCGGAATAGATGATCAAGGTGTCGCCGGCGTCCATCCGCGCGGCGTCTTCTTCGTACGGGAATTCCTCGAGCACGCCGAGCGCCATGCCGCCCGTGACCAGCCGCGACGGCGCCGCGTTCCCCTTTTTGAACAGCATCGGGTACTCGTGGCCCGCGTTGCAGAACGCGAGCGCGCCGTTCTCCGCGTCGAGCACGGCGTAGAACAGGGTCGCGAACTTCTCGGGGTCGGTGCTCAAGTGAATGAGACGGTTGGAGCGCGCGATGGTTTCGCGCACCGGCTGCTCGAGCGCGGTCTGCCCGCGCAGCGTCGCTTGCAGGTTCGCCATCAGGAGCGACGCCGGCAGCCCCTTGCCCGACACGTCCCCCAGGCACACCACCCAGCGCCCGTTGCGCACGCGTACGAAGTCGTAATAGTCGCCGCCCACCACCTGGGCCGCGATGCTGCACGCCGCGATGTCGTAGCCCTCCAGCCGCGGCGGGGACTTGGGCAACAGGTCCTGCTGGATCTGCGCCGCCAGCCGCACCTGCTCCTTCATGCCCGCGAGCGCCTTCTCTTCTTCGTACAGGCGCGCGTTCTCGATGATCTGCGCCGACTGCCCGGCGATGATGGCGAGCAGGCGCTGGTCGTCGTCGTTGAAGCCGCCCTGACCCTTCTTGTTGTAGCTCGTAATAACGCCGATCAACTCGGACTTCACCATCAGCGGCGCGCACAAGATCGACCGGATGGTCTGGTCCCACTTGAGGCCGCGGAAGCGCTCGTCGGTGGTGGGGTCGTTGGTGAGGAGCGGCTTCTTGTAGAGGTGCATCCACCCCAGCAGGTTCTCGTTGACGTGGTAGTGCGGGTGCTCCGCCGAGCTCGTCATCGCGCGCACCAGCGTCTTCATAGGCTGGTTGGCGTTGCGGTCGACCAGGGTCACCACGGTCTGCTCCGCCTGCACCGCGCGCATCGAGCGGTCGACGATCTTGCGAATGATGTCCTCGGAGTCGACCGATGCGCCGATCGCGCGCGAGAGCTCGTTCAGGATCGACAACTCTTCGACCGCGCGCTTGAGCTGCTTGTTCTCCTCGCGCAGCGCGAACAGCTCGTCGCCGGCCGCTTCCTCGGGGCGGCCGAAGGGAAGGCGAAAACCCTTTTTCGTCATGGGTCCCTCTGATAGAGTCGGGCGAGTCTTTCGCCCGGATCCCGCGTCGGTCGGATCGCGGAAGGAAGGTCGACGCGGACGCGAGAAGTGCGCGTCGCCAGGGCTGGTTCGGGGCGCAGGACCTTCGAGCCATAGTATCCGACGAGCCGCTCAAACATGCAACACGCTTTCGTTCCCCCCGTTACCGGATTGGGTAGTACGCGATGATGGTCGCCACGGCGCGTTTGGATATCGCGACCGAAGACGGCGCGGCGATCTCCGACGTCACCACCGAGGTGAACGACTTCCTGCGCGCGAGCGGTGTTGGTTC
>CAZLLI010000217.1:0-2127 GCA_964560355.1 uncultured bacterium
CGTCCATCTGCGCCGCGCCCGTGATCATGTTCTTGATGTAGTCCGCGTGCCCCGGGCAGTCCACGTGCGCATAGTGCCGGTTCGCCGTCTGGTACTCCACGTGCGCCGTGTTGATCGTGATCCCCCGCGCCTTCTCTTCCGGCGCCGCGTCGATCTGATCGTACGCCTTCACCTCACCACCGTACTTCTTCGCCAGCACCATCGTCATCGCCGCCGTCAGCGTCGTCTTCCCGTGGTCCACGTGCCCGATCGTCCCCACGTTCACGTGCGGCTTCGTACGATTGAATTTTTCCCTGGCCATACTCGATCCTCCTCGATAGCGCCGGGTCGGCGACTAGCTGGTAACCTTGCCTTGATACTTGCTGATGATTTCTTCGGCGACGCTCTTCGGCGCGGGCTCGTAGCACGCGAACTGCATCGTGTACACCGCGCGTCCTTGCGTCAGCGAGCGCAGCGTGGTCGCGTAGCCGAACATTTCGGCCAGCGGTACCTTCGCCGTGATGACCTGTGCTTCGGCGCGCTGCGTCATGCCGCCGATCTTGCCGCGACGCGAGCTCAAGTCCGCGATCACGTCGCCCATGTAATCTTTCGGGACGACGACTTCGACGTCCATGATGGGCTCCATCAACACGGGGTTCGAGCGACGCATTGCTTCCTTGAAGGCCATCGACGCGGCCATTTGGAACGCGATTTCGCTCGAGTCCACTTCGTGGTACGAACCGTCGGTGAGCTGCACCTTGACGCCGACCACCGGATAGCCCGCGAGCACGCCGCTGGTGAGCGCGCCCTTCAAGCCCTTCTCCACCGCCGGCACATACTCGCGCGGGACCGTTCCGCCGACGACCTTGTTTTCGAAGATGAAGTCCTCTTCGCCGCCCACGATGGGTTCGGCGTTGATCCACACGTGGCCGTACTGGCCGCGACCGCCCGACTGCTTGATGAACTTGCCCTCGGCTTCGACGGCCTTGCCGAACGCTTCCTTGTACGCGACCTGCGGACGGCCGACGTTGGCGGCCACCTTGAACTCGCGCATCATGCGGTCGACCAGGATTTCCAAATGCAACTCGCCCATACCGGCGATGAGCGTCTGGCCGGTTTCTTCGTCGGTTCGAACCTGGAAGGTCGGGTCCTCGTCGGACAACTTGATGAGCGCTTCCGACAGTTTCTCCTGGTCGGCCGTGGTCTTGGGCTCAATTGCCACCGACAACACCGGCTCGGGGAAGTGCATACGCTCGAGCACAATCGGGTTCTTGATGTCGCACAAGGTGTCGCCCGTGCGCGCGTCCTTCAACCCGATGACGGCGCAAATGTCACCCGCGTAGACGTCCGGAATTTCTTCGCGCTTGTCGGCGTGCATCTGCATCAGACGGCCGATGCGCTCCTTCTTGCTCGTGGTCGAATTGAGCGCCGACGCGCCTTGCTCGAGAACGCCGCTGTAGACGCGGATGTACGTGAGCTTGCCGACGTGGGGGTCGGTCATGATCTTGAACACGAGCGCCGAGAAGGGCTCCTTCTCGTCGGCTTTGCGGGTCAACATTTCGGTGCTGTAGAGGTCGTGTCCGGTGACGGGGGGGATGTCGGCGGGAGACGGGAGCAGCGCGACGACGGCGTCGAGTACGCGCTGCACGCCCTTATTCTTGAACGCCGAACCGCACATGACGGGCACGAACTTGCCCTGCAGCATGGCCTTCTTCATCGCGCGACGCAGCGTCTCCTGCGCGCCTTCGCCCGTATCCAGGAACTGCGACATCAACTCGTCGTCGAAGTCGGAGAGATTCTCGACCAGCTTCGCCCGGTATTCCTTCGCGAGCGGCATGAGATCGTTCGGGATGTCGTGCTCGTCGTACGTCATCCCCTTGGTGTTGTCGTGGTAGAAAAACGCCTTCATACGCACCAGGTCGACGATGCCGTTGAACAACTCACCCGTGCCCATGGGCAGCTGGATGGGCACCGCGTTGGCGCCCAGGCGGTCGTGCATCATCTGGACGACGTTCAAGAAGTCCGCGCCCGCGCGGTCCATCTTGTTGACGAACGCGATGCGCGGCACGTTGTACTTGTCGGCCTGGCGCCACACCGTCTCCGACTGGGGCTCGACGCCGCCCACCGCGCAGAACACCGCGATGGCGC
>CAZLLI010000218.1:0-2059 GCA_964560355.1 uncultured bacterium
TTCTACCCGCTCCACGACCTCACCCACTTCGCGGTCGAGAGCGAGCTCGGCGTCGCGGGCGCGTTCTTCGGGTTGGTGGCGTCGGGCTGGGAGCTCGAGGAGACGACGGGCAAGGGCGCGCGCGGGCCCATTCCGCCCGACGCCATGGCGGTCGAGTACCTGGTGGGCGCGCTCGACCTCGAGCGTGCGGGCAGCGTCGAGTGGACCGCGCAGTCGCTGAACGCGCACGCGCGCGCGATGGCGTCGAAGGACGGACGCCCCGAGCCGCGCGCGCTCACCGACGCCGACCTCGACCGCGTGCGCGGTCGCATTCGCGAGCTGCACGCGCGCTGGGCGTCGGTCGCGCCCGGTGGTACACTCGACCTGTCGTTCGACGTTCCTTCGGCACCGGCCAGGAGGTCGTGATGCAATCACGTCGGTCCGTTTGGTTTTTCGTCGTCGCGGCGGCGCTCGTCGTCCCCGCGGCGTGCTCGAAGAAATCCGATCAAGCCGAGCCGCGCAAGCTCACCGAAGCGCAGCGCGACAGCGCCATCGCGGCGTCGAAGCTCCCCGGCGCGGGCGTGGTCGGAAAAGCGCTCGAAGTCGCGGACTCGGCCAAGGCGCGCGCCGAAGAACCAATTCCAGAGCCGTAACGTTTCGGAGCGAGGTTCACCATGAAGATCGGCATTCTCGGGTCCGGCGACGTCGCCAAGGCGCTCGCCGCGGGGTTCTTGCAGCACCAGCACGGCGTCACCATGGGAACGCGCGACGCGTCGAAGCTCGCGTCGTTCGCGGCTCAGCACAAGGGCGTCAAGGTGGGGAGCTTTCGCGACGCGACCCTCTTCGGCGAGGTCATCGTGCTCGCGGTCAAAGGCGCCGCCGCCGCCGACGCGCTGCGCGCGGGCGACGAGGACAACATCGAGGGCAAGGTCGTCATCGACGCCACCAACCCCATCTCCGACGCGCCGCCCAAGAACGGCGTGCTCGACTACTTCACCCGCGAAGAGAGCCTGATGGAGCGCTTGCAGCGCGAATTCTCGGGCGCGCGCTTCGTCAAGGCGTTCAGCTGCGTGGGGAGCGACCTCATGGTGCACCCGAAGCTCGCCGGCGGACCGCCGACCATGTTCATCTGCGGCAACGACGCCGACGCCAAGCGCACCGTCGCCGGCTTCCTCGATCAGTTCGGCTGGGACGTCGAAGACATGGGCGCCGCCGAAGCCGCGCGCGCCATCGAGCCGCTCGCGGTGTTGTGGTGCATCCCGGGCTTCCTGCGCAACGACTGGTCGCACGCCTTCAAGATGCTGCGCTAGCACTCGCCGGTGGAACCCGTTCGCAAAGAACACGCCGTCGACGTCGTCGCGGCGACCGTGGTGGTCGCGTTCGCGGCGGCGCTGGTGCTGTTTCCGTTCCCGAATCCGGATTTGTACTGGCTGCTCGCGACGGGCCGTCGCATGGCGGAGACGCACGCGTTCATCTACCACGACCCGTTCACCTTCACGGTGGCGGGGAGCCCGTGGTCGCCGCAGAGCTGGCTCTCGGCGGTCCTGTACTTCGCGCTCTTCAAGACGGGCGGAATGGCGGCGCTCACGGTGCTGCGCGTGCTCCTGGTCGTCGCCATGGTCGCCTTGACGCTGCGCTCGCTTCGCGTCGTGGGGGCGTCGTGGGCCGTGGCATCGCCGCTGGTCGTGCTCGCGACGCTGGTCGCGCACACGCGCCTCACCGACCGCGGACAACTCTTCGAGTACGTGCTGCTCGCGTGGTGGGTGGGCTTCCTCTTGCAGTCGCACGAGCGGCGCGGACGTTCGTTCTTCGTGCTGCCGGTCGTCGCGCAGCTCCTGTGGGTGCAGCTCCACTCGAGCTTCCTCTTGGGACCGGTGCTGGCGGCGATCTTCTTCGCGAGCGAGTGGATCGCGACGCGCGCGCCGTTCTTGCGCCCGCTCCACCCGCGCGACTTCCGGCGCTCGTTCGCGCTCGTGGGCGCGCTCGCGCTCGCGTGCCTCGTCAATCCGAACCCGCGCGCGTTCCTCCTGGAGCCGTTCGACCCCGCGCAGCGCGCGCTGCTCGCGCGCTTCACGCTGGA
>CAZLLI010000219.1:0-2054 GCA_964560355.1 uncultured bacterium
TCGAAGAGCTGCACCACTACGGCATCGCGCGCATCTATTCGCCCGACGACGGGCGTGCGATGGGCTTGCAGGGCATGATCAACGACCTGGTGCAGAAGAGCGACTTCGCCACCGGCGCGTCGCTGAACGGTGCGGTCGACGGCGTCTTGAAGCGCGACTTCGGCTCCATCGCCAAGACCATTTCGGCGGCCGAGAACGCGCCGCGCGAAACGGAGAACGACCTCGCGAAGATTCGCGCGCGCGCCAAGGAGAGCAAGACGCCGATCCTAGGCATCACCGGAACCGGCGGCGCCGGCAAGTCGTCGCTGGTCGACGAGCTGGTGCGGCGCTTCCTGATCGACTTCCCCGACCAGACCGTGGGCGTGGTGTGTGTCGACCCGTCCAAGCGCAAGACGGGCGGCGCGCTCTTGGGCGACCGCATCCGCATGAACGCGATCCGCAGCAAGCGCGTGTACGTGCGCTCGCTGGCCACGCGCCAGTCGAACCTGGCCCTCTCCGCGCACGTCAAGGACGCCATCGACGTGCTGAAGGCGGCGCACTTCGACTTGATTCTCCTCGAAACCTCCGGCATCGGGCAGTCCGACACTGAGATCGTCGATCACTCGAACGTGAGCCTTTACGTCATGACGCCGGAATACGGCGCCGCGTCGCAGCTCGAGAAGATCGACATGATCGACTTCGCCGATTTGATCGCGCTCAACAAGTTCGACAAGCGCGGCGCCGCCGACGCGCTGCGAGATGTGCGCAAGCAGTACAAGCGCGCGCATCGCAAGTTCGAGCTCGAGGACGAGAAGACGCCGGTATTCGGCACCATCGCGTCGCAGTTCAACGACCCCGGCACCAACAATCTCTATCGCGCCGTGATCGACACGCTGGTCGCGAAGTGCGCGCTCCCAAAGGAGAAGTGGCGCTCGAGCTTCGATCTTACGGGCGAGCAGTCGGAAAAGATCTACATCATCCCGCCGCCGCGCACGCGCTATCTATCCGAGATTTCGGAAACGTGCCGAAAGTATGACGAGTGGGTGAACGAACAATCCGGAGTTGCGCAGAAACTCTTTGCTTTGCGGACATCGATTGAGACGGTACGCGCCAGCAAGGCCGCAGACAAAGACCGGATTGTCAAAGACCTGGAAGCGACGTATGCGGAAATTGCGCGCGGGTTGACACCCGAGAACCACGATGTGATCGCTGGTTGGGAAGAGAAGAAGGCGCGTTATCACGCGCCCATCTATACCTTCCAAGTCCGCGGCAAAGACATCTCAATCGAGACACATTCGGAGAGTCTTTCGCACACCCAGGTACCGAAGATCGCGCTCCCGCGCTACGAAGCGTGGGGAGACGTGCTGCGTTGGAATCTGTCCGAGAACGTCCCTGGAGAATTTCCATACGCGGCCGGCATCTATCCCTTCAAGCGCACCGAAGAGGATCCGACGCGCATGTTCGCGGGCGAAGGCGCCCCCGAGCGCACCAACCGCCGCTTCCACTATGTGAGTTTCCACATGCCGGCGCGGCGCTTGTCGACAGCGTTCGACTCGGTGACGTTGTACGGCCGCGACCCCGACACGCGCCCCGACATCTACGGCAAGATCGGCAACTCGGGGGTTTCGGTGTGCTGCCTCGACGACGCCAAGAAACTCTATTCGGGGTTCGACCTCGCCGACCCCAAGACCTCGGTGTCGATGACCATCAACGGCCCCGCGCCGATGATTCTCGCGTACTTCCTGAACGCCGCCATCGACCAACAGTGTGAGCTGCACATCAAGAAGAACGGCCTCGAAGCGGACGTGAAGAAGAAGATCGACGCCCTCTACAAGGGGCGCGACGCGCTGCGCCCGCGCTACGCCGGCGACTTGCCGGAAGGGAACGAAGGCCTCGGGTTGATGCTGCTCGGCGTCACCGGCGAGCAAGTCCTCCCGCGCGACGTCTACGACCGCATCAAGGCCGACACGCTGCGCGCCGTGCGCGGCACCGTGCAAGCCGACATTCTGAAGGAAGACCAAGCGCAGAACACGTGCATCTTCTCGACCGAGTTCGCGCTGCGCCTGATGGGCGAC
>CAZLLI010000220.1:0-1957 GCA_964560355.1 uncultured bacterium
AGAAGCTGCGCCAGGACGAAGACGTGCTTGACACGTGGTTCTCGTCGTGGCTGTGGACGTTCTCGCCCATGGGGTGGCCGGAGCCGACGCGCGACCTCGAGCGCTACCATCCCACCTCGGTGCTCGTCACCGGCTCGGAGATCATCTTCTTCTGGGTCGCGCGCATGATCATGGCGTCGCTCGAGTTCATGCACGAGGTGCCGTTCCGCCACGTCTTCTTGACCGGCATCGTCCGCGACGGCATTGGGCGCAAGATGAGCAAGTCGCTCGGCAACTCGCCCGATCCCCTCGACATCATCGACAAGTGGGGCACCGACGCGTTTCGCTTCACGCTCTCGATGCTGTCGCCGCCGGGGAAGGACGTCTTCTTCGACGAAGGCAAGCTCGAGCTCGGCCGCAACTTTTGCAACAAGATGTGGCAGGCGTCGCGACTGGTGCTGGGCGCGGTCGAAAAGGAGGGCAAGCCCGTCGTCCCGATCGCATCAATTGAACGGGGTGAACTTGCCTGGGAGGATCGTTGGGTCCTGTCCGCGCTGTCGCGCGCTGCCGCCGACACCAACCGCTGCTTCGAAGAGTGGCGCCTCAACGAAGGCACCACGCGCCTGTACGACTTCTTCTGGCACGACTTCTGTGACTGGTACTTGGAGCTCGCGAAGGTGCGCCTGTACGGCGAGGGCGACAAGCGCACGGTGCTCGCGGTGATGGTGCACGTGCTGGGCGAGTCGCTGAAGCTCTTGCACCCGCTCATGCCCTACATCACCGAAGAAATCGCGAGTGCGCTTCCGACGTCGAACGGGCGCTTGCTGCTCGAGACGCGCTACCCGCGCGGCGACGACGCGTCGCTCGACGCGGAGGCGGAGGGGCGCATGCAGGTCCTGCGCGACGTCGTCACCGCGGTGCGCAACGTCCGCGCCGCGTACCGCGTCAACCCGGGCGCGCGCATCCCGGTGCGCGTGCGCGCGGCGGGCGCGCGGGCGGCGCTTGTGCGCGAGGCGAGCGACGGTATCCTGCGCCTGGCGGGCGTCGACGCCCTCGAAGTCGGGCCCGACGTGGCCAAGGAGAAGGGGAGCGCCGCGACGCCGATCGGCGACCTCGAGGTCGTGGTCCCGCTCGCGGGCGTGGTCGACGTCGACGCCGAGCGCGCGCGCCTTTCGAAGGAGCGCGAGAAGGTGGAAGCGGAGTTGGGCGACGTCGTGCGCAAGCTCGGGAACGAGGGCTTCGTCGCCAAGGCGAAGCCGGAAGTGGTCGAGCGCGAGCGGACGCGGCGCGAGCGCCTGGAGACCGAGCTCGCCAAACTCGTCGAGTCGCTGGCGATCCTGGGGGCCTGACGCGAAGCCGGTTGACCGCGCGCGCGAGCGCGTGGGACGATGGCGCTACCCGAAGGTGGACACGTGAACAACGAAGGCAAGACCATCGGCGAAATTCTGCGCGCGGCGCGCGAAGAGAAGAAGCTCACGGTCGAGCAGGTCAACAAGGAGACGCGCATCTCCGTGCAGACCATTCGCTCGCTCGAGCGCGACGATTTCGGCGCGTTTCCGAGCGAGACCTACCTCAAGGGGTTCCTGCGCAACTACGCCGAGTTCCTCGGGCTCGACGGCAACGCGCTGTGGGCCATGGTGGGCACGCGCGACCGCGCCGGCGCGGGGCCGTCGTGGGAAATCGAAGGCGCGATGAAGGAAGAGAAGCTGGGGCCGCCGCGCGTTATTCGCCGACTCGTCATGCCGGTCTTGATCTTGTTGGTGGTCCTGTTCGTGTGGATGTGGCTGCGCGAGAAGAGCCGCGCGAACCGCGTCGAGCAGAGCACGATCGAAGCCCCGGCGGAGACGGGAGCGGCGGGGTGATCGCTGTGGCCCGCGGCTTCGACCTCGTCTCCCACTACCGACCCACCGGCGACCAACCCCAGGCCATCCTCGCGCTCGCGCAAGGACTGCGCGAAGGAAAGCGCGACCAAGTGCTG
>CAZLLI010000221.1:0-1943 GCA_964560355.1 uncultured bacterium
GAGCCCATCAGCACCCGGTTCCTGAGCGTCGTGAAGCCCAGATCGAGGGGAGAGAGCAGGTTCGGGTAGCGCGTGGTCATCGCGGTCTCGTCGGAAGGTGGGCGCTCGCGCTCTTCGCGAGCGGGGAGGCAGATCGCGGTTCGCGCGCGTCACAGCGAGCGCGCGATGATCTCCTTCATGATCTCGTTGGTCCCGCCGTAGATGCGCTGTACGCGGGCGTCGGCGTACATCTGCGCGATCGGGTACTCGCGCATGTAGCCGTAGCCGCCGAAGAGCTGCAGGCACTCGTCGACCACCTGGCACTGCATGTCGGTCAGCCACCACTTGGCCATCGACGCGGTCGCCGTGTCGAGGGTGCCCGCCAGGTAGCGCTGGATGCAGGAATCGACGAACACGCGGCCCACGTGGGTGATGGTCTTGGCCTCGGCCAGCTTGAAGCGGGTGTTCTGCATGTCGATCAGCGCCTTGCCGAACGCCTTGCGCTCGCGCGCGTACTCGGTCGTGATCCGCACCGCACGCTCCATGACCGCGACGCCGGAAAGCGCCACCAGCGTGCGCTCGTAGGGGAGCTGTTCCATAAGCTGCCCGAATCCGGCGCCCTCGGCGCCTCCGAGCAGGCACTCCGCCGGGACGCGGCAGTCGTCGAAAAAGAGCTCCGAGGTGTCCTGCCCCGGCAGCCCGATCTTGTCCAGCGTGCGCCCGCGGCGGAACCCGGCGAGCCCGTCGGTTTCGACGACGAACAGCGAAACCCCCTTCGCGCCCGCGCCGGGGTCGGTCTTGGCGACGACGCAGATCAGGTTCGCGACCTGGCCGTTGGAGATGAACGTCTTCGAGCCGTCGAGCGCGTACTGCCCGCCGTGGCGGACCGCGCGCGTGCGGATTCCCTGCAGGTCCGACCCCGCGGAGGGCTCGGACATCGCGATCGCGCCGACCAGCTCCCCGCTCGCGAGCCGCGGCAGCCAGCGTCGTCGCTGTTCGTCGGTGCCGTAGGCGAGCACGTAATGCGCGCAGATGTTGTGCACGTGCTTGCCGAGGCTCATCACGCCGGCGTAGGCGAGCTCCTCGAAGACCACGCAGTCGTGGGCGAAGCTGCCCCCGCTGCCGCCCCAGGTCTCCGGCACGGCGCAGAGCAGCAGGCCCATCGCCCCCACCTCGCGCCACGACGCCGCGTCGACGCGATGCGCCTGCTGCCAGCCGGGCTCGCGCGGCGCGAGCTCGTCGACGACGAAGCGCCGGACGGTGCCCCGAAAGGATTCCAGCTCGTCGTCGAGCCAGGGTGAGCGGTAGTCTGACATCGGATCGATTCCCTGCATGAACGTCTTCAGTGAAGCGCGACCAGCGCCTCGCCTGAGAGCTTGACCTCGCCCGCCTCGTTCGCGGTTTCCAGCGCGATGCGCACCAGCCGCTCGCCGTCGCGCTCGAGCTTCTCGACGATCTTTCCCGTGGCGACGACGCGCTCGCCGATCCGCGTCATCGCGGTGAAGCGCACGTCGAACTCGCGGAGGCTGTGCTGCGGCACCCAGTTGGTCAGCAACCGGCCGAGCCACGCCATCGACAGCATCCCATGCGCGAAGACGTCGGGCATGCCTGCGGCGCGCGCGAAATCGACGTCGATGTGGATCGGGTTGTGGTCGCCGGAGGCGCCGGCGTACAGCGCGAGCGTCGTCCGGGTGACCGGCGGCAGCGTCAGCGGCGGCAGCGCATCGCCGAGGTTGACCGCGTCGAATGCGGGAGGCGTGCTCACGCCGTCAATCCCCGCGCACGACGAGCGTGGCGCGCAGCTCGGCGACGCGCTCGCCCTTCTGGTTGGTCACCTCCGTGTCCTTGACGACGAAGGTCAGCGCGCCGTCCTTTTTCTGGAAGACGTTGCCGATCCGCGAGGCGAAGTTCAGCCGGTCGCCGGCGTAGATCGGCGCGAAGTACTTGAAGCCCTGCGCGGCGTG
>CAZLLI010000222.1:0-1932 GCA_964560355.1 uncultured bacterium
GACGCGATTCCCTCTCGTCACGCTCTCGCTCCGTTCGGCGAGATAGGTGGCGCGGAACTCGTCGAGCGATGAGCCGCCGCCGGCGTGGTTGATGACTTCTTGGTAACGGTGCCACTCGTCGACGACGGCGGTGAGCGCGGTGTCGCACACAGGCGCGACGCGCTCGGCGAGCAAGCGGTCGAACTGGAAGCCTTCCTTCTTGGACGCGTAGTCGCGCTGGATGGCGCGCAACGTCGCCTCGATGTCTTTGCCGTCGCACAGCGCCGGAGCGAACGGCGACACGGCTAGCGCCTCCGCGAAACGGCCGTCGGCGTCGTTGCCCAATGCGCCGAGGAGCGAGCGCAGGAAATCTTCGGCGGCGCCGTTCTCGTTCCCACCCGCGTCCAGCGGGACGCCCCACTCGTGGCACGCGATCTCGAGCACGGCGCGATAGCGCTCGGCGTCGCGGGTGACGACGGCGATGTCGCGCGGCGCGATGCCGGCGTCGATGGCGACGCGAACGCGCGACGCGACGGCCTGTGCCTCGGCGATGTCGTCGTCGGCCAGGAGTAGACTCGCCGCGCAGTTCCATTCAGCGCGAGCGGTCGCGGTCTCGCGCGCGGCGGGTGTTGCCGCGAACAACGGCAAGTCGGCTGGGGTCGACTTGGATGGTGCGAGTGGGCTCGTTTCGGTGATGAGCCGCGCCACGACGTCCTGCAGCGCGTCGGTTGCGCACGACGGCGCAGCCAGGTGAAGATCGACCGGCGCGTAGTCCTTCGCGAAGTTCTCTTGCAGAAAGCGATCGCTGGTGCCGCGGAACGTGAAGCGCGCGCCGGTGGGGTCGCCGAAAACTTCGAGTTTGGTATTGGCGCCGGTCGGAAAGAGGCACGTGAGCAGTCGATATTGCCCGGGGTCGAGGTCGTGGAAGTCGTCGATCAGGACCACGTCGAACTCGCCAAGCGGCGAAGCGACACGATCGACGCACTCGGCCGCGCGCCAGGCGGCGTCGTAGAACGACACCAAGTTGCGCTCGCCGCAGACCTCGCGATAGCGCGCGTAGACCGCGATCACGTCGCGTGCGCGAGCGGATAACGCACGCGCGCACGCGCGTGCGCTTTCCGATCCGATGTCGTGCTGTGCCAACGCGTGCAACGCATCCAAGAGATCGCGTAGGAACGTGGATGATCCTGAAATGGCGGAGAGGTCGCTCGATAGCAAGTCCGGCTCGCGGCGCAGCAACCGTCCAAGAACGAGCAGCTCGTCGACGTCGCGCAGCGTGCGCGGACGGCGCGGGCGCGCCGCGTCGAGAAGGGCGGACGCGACGAGCGCGTGCGTGGTGACCGGAGGTGTGCCCAAGTACGCTTCGCCGGGGGCGATGATGCGTTCGAGCAATCGATCGCGGTGTTCGCGCCCGAACGCGACGATGCCGACGCGATGCCCGCGCGCGACGAGTGCGCGATAGCGTTCGACGAGCAGCGTAGTCTTGCCGCTCGCGGGGGGCCCGAGGACGCGCGCGTGGCCGGGCGGTCGGTCAAGAAAGTCTTGGACGGTGGCGTCGCGCGTCACGCGCGCATGGTATCAAATTCGACGCCTATTCGTCTCCGGCACGACGCAAGAGCACGACCCCCAACAAGTAGGGCATGATCCACGGAATCGCCGGAATGCCGACGATCCACGTGGCGTGGCTGTACCAAGGCCCGGAGCCCGTCGATATCTCCGGGTACGACAGCCCCCTCATGATGAGCAGCGCCACAAACACGGCGCACACGACGGCATACGCGCGCGAACCACCGCGCCCGAGCCATCCCACCTTGGCGAGGGCGGTCGCGAACGCCGCCGTCGCGACGTACGTCATGATGCACGCGAAGAATTCGGCGACGTCGAACATGTCGCTCAACACGCCGATGTCCGGCGCGGTGCCGTCGCGGAGCCGCACGACGTAGGACGCATTGA
>CAZLLI010000223.1:0-1915 GCA_964560355.1 uncultured bacterium
CATTCCGGTGCTGGACATGGTGAAGGTGATGCCGGAGTTGAAGCATCGCGGCACGCGTCTACTCGGGCCGAACTGCCCCGGGTTGATCACGCCGGGCGAATCGAAGATCGGGATCATGCCGGGACACATCACGACGCCGGGGCCGGTGGGGTTGGTGTCGCGGAGCGGCACGCTCACGTACGAAGTCGTGTGGCAGCTCACACAGGATCGCATGGGACAGACGACGTGCGTCGGCATCGGCGGCGATCCGATCATCGGCACGACCTTCCTCGACACGCTCAAGCTGTATCAAGCGGACAGCGCGACGGAGTGCGTCGTGTTGATCGGCGAGATCGGCGGCTCGGACGAAGAAGAGGCCGCGCGCTTCATCGCGCGGTCGATGACGAAGCCGGTGGTGGCGTTCATCGCGGGGCAGACCGCACCGCCGGGACGCCGCATGGGACACGCGGGGGCGATCGTCACGGGATCGTCCGGGACGGCGGAATCGAAGATTCAGGCATTCCGCGAAGCGGGTGTGGACGTGGCGCGCACGCCGTCGGAGATCCCCTCGCTCGTGCGTCGCGTGCTTGGCGCACGCACGGTCACGGTCACGGTGGCGGCGCCGGCCGCGGCGAAGACATCGGTCGCGGCAGCGAAGCCGAACCCGAAGTCCCCGGCCGCCGCCAAGAAGAAGAAGGCCGCGGCTGCGTCCAAGAGCACGGCTTCGTCGAAGTCAAAGAAGAAGGCGTCACCGCGTTCCAAGAAGAAGGCCGCAGCGAAACCAAAGAAGAAGGGCGCGGCGAAACCAAAGAAGAAGACCGTGGCGAAACCAAAGAAGAAGGCGACCGCCAAGAAGAAGCCGGCGCCGCCGAAACGGAAGGCGGTTGCCGCCCGCAGGAAGGCGGCGCCCACGAAACGCGTCGCGTCCCGAAAAGCGGCGCCGCGCCGCGCGCCGGCGAAGAAGAAAGCGCCAACGAGACGAAAGACGAAGTAGCCACACACATCAGCGAGAGGAGAAGAGTTCGTGCAGACGTTGTTCATGATCAAGCCGGACGCCGTGCAGAGGAACCTAGTGGGGCGCATCCTGGCGCGCATCGAAGAAGCGGGGTTCACCGTGCGCGGCGTGTCGATGCAAAAGATGTCGCAGGCGGACGCGGAGGAGTTCTACGCCGTGCACAAGGAGCGCCCGTTCTTTCCCGCGCTCGTCGAGTACATGACGTCGGGCCCCATCGTCGTGTGCGTGCTGGAGCGCGACGACGCCGTCAACACGCTGCGCGAGACGATCGGCGCGACCGATCCCGCGGAGGCTGCGCCCGGCACGATTCGCCGCGACTACGGGCTGAGCAAGCAAGCCAACAGCTGCCACGCGTCCGACTCGCCCGAGAACGGCGCGATCGAGATCGCCTACTGGACGAAGCGCGGCGTGATGGTGCGGCCCGAGAACGCGGCGACGCCGGCGTAACCCAGAGCATCCCGTGACAGGCGCGACCGACTTCGCGGTCGCGCCTGCGCGTTTCCCCGCTCCAACGGCGGCCCGGCGAGGTCCCGGGGATGGCGACGTGGCCGGATGTGCACCGACGGCGGCCCCAAACTTGAATCCCCCGGGGTCATCTGCTACTGTGCCCGGTCAGTTTGGACCCGGGACGACGCAGCCGGAGTAGTGATGCGGTCCGTCTCCCCGAGTCGAAACCAGCGGACTCGCCACGAACACGCACCACGACACCACAGCACAGGGGCGCGGGAGAGAACCATGAGGATCGACGTCACCCGCCTCGAGCATGGCCGGTCCGCTCTCGAACAGGAGATCGCCGGGGCAGACTTGAGTCTGCCGGACGCCGAGAGCACGTCACACGACACGGCGCTCGGCGCCGCGTTCCACTCACCGGTCAGGACGACGTGCGTGGTGACGAAGAGCGGCGACGACCTGCTCATTGAC
>CAZLLI010000224.1:0-1884 GCA_964560355.1 uncultured bacterium
TCATCATCGGCGCCGGCCCCATCGTCATCGGCCAGGCCTGCGAGTTCGACTACTCGGGCGCGCAGGCCTGCCGCGCCCTGCGCGCCGAGGGCTACCGCGTCGTGCTCGTGAACTCGAACCCCGCGACCATCATGACCGACCCCGAGATGGCGGACGCGACCTACATCGAGCCGCTCACCTTCGACGCGTGCCGCGCGATCATCGAGAAGGAACGCCCCGACGCATTGCTCCCGACCCTCGGCGGCCAGACCGCGCTCAACTTGTCGATGGAGCTCTCCGACTCCGGCGTGCTGGAGGAATTCGGCGTGCGCTTGATCGGCGTCGACCTGAAGGCGATTCGCCGCGCGGAGGACCGCAGCCAGTTCAAGCTCCTGTGCGACGAAGCCGGTTTCGACACGCCGCGCAGCGTGACCGTGCACACGCTGGAAGAAGCAATGCGCTCGCTCGAGACCATCGGGCTGCCGGCGATCATTCGCCCCTCGTTCACGCTGGGCGGGAGCGGGAGCGGCATGGCGCGCACCAAGGACGACTACGTCCGCATCGTCAAGTACGGACTGCAAAAGTCGCCCGTGCGCGAAGTGCTGATCGAAGAGTCGATCGAAGGGTGGAAGGAATTCGAGCTGGAAGTGATGCGCGACCGCGAGGGCAACCACGTGGTCGTGTGCTCGATCGAGAATTTGGATCCCATGGGCGTGCACACCGGCGACAGCGTCACCGTGGCGCCCGTGCAAACCCTGCGCGACCCCGAATTCCAGCAGATGCGCGACGCTTCCTTCAAGATCATGGACGCGGTCGGTATTTGGGGCGGCGCCAACGTGCAGTTTGCACTCGAGCCGATGACGGGTCGCATGGTCGTGATCGAAATGAACCCGCGCGTGTCGCGCTCGTCGGCCCTGGCCAGCAAGGCGACCGGATATCCGATCGCGAAGGTGGCCGCGCGCCTCGCGCTCGGCTACACGCTCGCGGAGCTCCCCAACGACATCGTCGGCACGATTCCGGCCGCGTTCGAGCCCTCGCTCGACTACGTGGTGGTGAAGATTCCGCGCTGGAACTTCGAGAAATTCCGCGGGGTCGAAGACATCCTGGGCTCGCAGATGAAATCGATCGGCGAGGTGATGGCGCTCGGCCGCACCTTCAACGAAGCGCTGCAAAAAGCGCTGCGCTCGCTCGAATCGGATTGGAACGGCTTGGACTCGGTGGAGTTCGCGCCCGACGAATTGGAGAAACTGCTCGCGGTGCCGAACTCGATGCGCTTGTTCGCCGTGAAGGCGGCGTATGCGGCGGGGTGGACGACGGAGAAGATTTACGGCCTTTCGAAAATCGATCCTTGGTTCTTGGAGAATTTTCGGACCTTGGTAGCCTTCGAAAAGAGACTCGCTTCGCTTTCTTTTCCTCCGTCGCACGCTGAAATGCAGCAAGCGAAGCGATTCGGTTTCAGCGATCGCCAGCTCGCGACCTTGTGGAACGTCGAGGAAGAAGACGTGATTCGCGAGCGCGAGAAGATGGAAATCTTCCCGGTGGTCAAGATGGTCGACACCTGCGCGGGCGAATTCGAGGCGCGCACGCCCTACTACTACGTGGTCTACGACGACGAGTGCGACGTCGAGACCGACACGCGCCGCGCGCGCGGCGGCAAGGACAAGGTCGTCATCTTGGGGAGCGGTCCCAATCGCATCGGGCAGGGCATCGAATTCGACTATTGCTGCGTCCACGCCGCCATGGCGCTGCGCGACGCCGGCTACGAGTCGATCATGGTCAACTGCAACCCCGAGACGGTGAGCACCGACTTCGACACCTCGGACCGGCTGTACTTCGAGCCCGTCGCGTACGAGCACGTGATGGCGATCGTGCGCAAAGAGAAACCGCTCGGCGTCATCTTCCAAT
>CAZLLI010000225.1:0-1863 GCA_964560355.1 uncultured bacterium
GATTCCGATCTCGCTCATCGGCGTGTTCTTCGTGATGTTCCTGGCCGGTTTTTCCATCAACGTGCTCACGCTTCTCGGCCTCGTGCTCGCCATCGGGCTGGTGGTGGACGACGCCATCGTGATGCTGGAGAACATCTACTCCAAGGTCGAAGCCGGCATGCCGCCCATCGAGGCCGGCTTCAAGGGATCGCGCGAAGTCTTCTTCGCCATCATCGCGACCACCATCGCGCTCATCGCGGTGTTCATGCCGATCGTGTTCTTGCAGGGGCTCACCGGGCGCTTGTTCAAAGAGTTCGGCGTCGTCATCGCGGGGTCGGTGGCGGTGTCCGCGTTCGTCGCTCTCACGCTGACGCCGATGCTCGCGGCGCACGCGCTCAAGCCCCACGCGCACCACAACGCACTCTACCGGCGCACGGAGCCCTTCTTCGTCGCGATGAACGAAGCCTACCGCCGCTCGCTGGCCGCGTTCATGCGCCGGCGGTGGCTGGCCGGCGTCGTCATTGTCGCGTCCGCCGGATTGATGTGGTTCTTCTTCTCGACGCTCCCGCGCGAGCTCGCGCCGCTCGAGGACCGCAGTCGCTTGCGCATGACCGCGACCGCGCCCGAAGGCACCTCGTTCGAGCGCATGTCGGACTACATGGACCGTCTCGTCGACATGGTGCGCCACGACGTCCCCGAAGCCGACGGCGTCATGGCCAACACCTCCGGCTTCGCGGGCGGGGCCAACGCGGGCAACGTGACCGTGACGCTGGTACCGCCCGAGGAGCGCAAGCGTTCGCAGCAGCAGATCGCGACGGCGTTGTCCGGGTCGCTGCGCACCATGAACGACGCGCGCACATTCGTGACGCAGGAGCAGACGATCAGCGTGGGCGGCGGCAGCGCGCGCTTCGGCTTGCCCGTGCAGTACGTCATCCAGGCGCCGACCCTCGACAAGCTCAAGAACGTCCTGCCCGCGTTCATCGACGCCGCCGAAGACGACCCCGCGTTCAGCGTGGTCGACGTGAATCTCAAGTTCAACAAGCCCGAGCTCCTGATCCAAATCGACCGCGACCGCGCTCGCTCGCTCGGGCTCTCGGTAGCCGACGTCGCGCAGACGCTCCAGCTCGCGTTGAGCGGTTCGCGTTACGGCTACTTCATCAAGGACGGCAAGCAGTACCAAGTGATCGGACAGGTCGCGCGCGCCGACCGCGACGAGCCCATCGACCTTTCGACCATCTTCGTGCGCAGCAACACCGGGGGGTTGATCCAGCTCGACAACGTCATCACCGTGTCGGAGTCGTCGAGCCCACCGCAGCTGTTCCGCTACAACCGTTACGTCGCCGCGACCGTGTCGGCGGGCTTGAATCCCGGCTACACGCTCGGCGACGGCATCGCCGCCATGGACCAGATCGCCGACAAGGTGCTCGACGAGTCGTACTCGACCGACTTGGCCGGCGCCGCGCGCGATTTCTCCGAGAGCTCGTCGAGCCTTTTGTTCGTGTTCATCTTTGCGCTCGTACTCACCTACCTCGTGCTGGCCGCGCAGTTCGAGAGCTTCCGCGATCCGTTGATCGTGATGCTCACCGTGCCGCTCGCGGTGGCCGGCGCGCTCTTGTCGCTGTGGTATTTCAATTTCACCATCAACATCTTCAGCCAGATCGGCATGATCATGCTGATCGGACTCGTGACCAAGAACGGTATCTTGATCGTCGAGTTCGCGAACCAACGCCGCGACCAGGGCCTCTCGCGCAGCGACGCCATCCAGGACGCCGCCGCCGCGCGCTTCCGTCCCATTCTCATGACCAGCTTATCGACCATCCTCGGCATTCTGCCCGTGGCGCTCGGGTTGGGCGCGGGCTCCGCGAGCCGCGTGTCGATGGGTAT
>CAZLLI010000226.1:0-1851 GCA_964560355.1 uncultured bacterium
GTCATCCTGGGGCCGTCGGGCAGCGGCAAGTCGACGCTGCTCAACATCCTGGGCGGGCTCGACGTGCCGACCGACGGCAGCGTTCACTTCCTCGACCACGACCTCACGCGTGACGACGACGCCGAGCTCACGCGCTACCGTCGCGACCACGTCGGCTTCGTGTTCCAGTTCTACAACCTGATCCCGAGCCTCACGGCGCTCGAGAACGTCGCGTTGGTGACGGAAGTCTCCGCGCGGCCGATGCCGCCCGAGGGCGCGCTCGAGCTGGTCGGCCTCGGCGACCGCCGCGACCACTTTCCCTCCCAGCTCTCCGGCGGCGAGCAGCAGCGCGTCGCCATCGCGCGCGCCGTCGCCAAACAGCCCGACGTGCTCCTGTGCGACGAGCCCACCGGCGCACTCGATGTCGAGACCGGCATCGTGGTGCTGGAGGCGCTGGTGCGCGCCAATCGCGAGCTGGGCGCGACGGTCGTGATCATCACCCACAACGCGTCGATCGCGGGGCTGGCGCACCGCGTCGTACGCATGCGCAGCGGGACCATCGCGTCGCTGGAGAGAAACGCCGAGCGAATCGCGCCCACGGCGCTTTCCTGGTGAAACCATGAGCGTGCTCCGACGCAAACTCGCGCGCGACCTGTGGTACTACCGCGGCCCCATCGCGTCGGTGGCGCTGGTGATGGCGGCGGGGATCGCGCTGTTCGTCTCGCTGCGCAGCATGCACGGGTACCTCCTCGACGCGCAGACCGAGTACTACCGCGCGGAGCGCTTCGCGGACGCGTTCGTCTCGCTGCGCCGCGCACCGTTGTCGGCCGCCGAGCGCGTGGCCCGGGTCCCCGGCGTGACCGCGGTGGAGCCGCGCATCATCGCCGACGTGCTGCTCGACGTGCCCGGCGCCACCGAGCTGGTGACCGGGCGCTTCGTCTCGGTGCCCGACCGCGAACGCCCGATGCTGAACGGGCTCGTGATCCAGCGTGGGCGCTATCCGTCGGCGCTCCGCCGCGACGAGATCGTGGTCAGCACCGCCTTCGCGCGCGCCAACCGCCTCGACGTCGAGGACGTGATCGGCGCCGTCGTCAACGGACGGCGCCAGGACTTTCGCATCGTCGGGCTCGGGCTCTCGCCCGAGTTCGTGTACGAGATTCGCGGCGGCATCGACCTGTTTCCCGACAGCCGGCGCTTCGGCGTGATGTGGGCGACGCGCAGCGCGTTGGCGGCCGCCTTCGACTTGGAGGGCGCGTTCAACAACCTCGCCATCGGCGTCGCGCCGCGCGCCAATCTGCGCGACGTGATCGAGCGCATCGACCGCGTCGTCGAGCGCTACGGCGGGCTGGGCGCGTACGGGCGCGACGACCACCTCTCGCACCGCTTCGTCTCCGACGAAATCTCGGAGACGCGCGTGACGAGCATCCTGATCCCGTCGATCTTCCTCGGCGTCACCGCGTTCCTGCTCCACACCGTGCTTCTGCGCCTGGTGGGCGTCGAGCGGGAGCAAATCGCGCTCTTGCGCGCGTTCGGGTTCACCCCGGCGCGCATCGTGTGGCACTACCTGGCCTTCGCGGCGGCGCCGGTGGGCGCCGGCACGCTGCTCGGAACCGGCGTCGGGGTTTGGTTCGCGCACCGGCTGGCCGGCGTGTACGCGCGTTTCTTCCAGTTTCCGTTCGCCGAGTTCGCGCCGGACCCGTGGGTGATCGCGACCGCCTTCTGGGTGAGCGCGGGGGCGGTGTTCGTGGGGAGCGCGGGCGCCGTGCGCGCGGTGCTGCGGCTCCCGCCCGCGGAAGCGATGCGCCCTCCCGCGCCCCCCGCGTTCCGGCGCGGGCTCGCGAGCCGGCTGGGCGTCGAACGCTCGCTGTCGCC
>CAZLLI010000227.1:0-1844 GCA_964560355.1 uncultured bacterium
CGACGCCGAGCTCGCTCTCGACCGCGAAGTGGGTGAGGTCGTGGAGCGGGTAGAAAACCGCCTGCGCGCCCGCGTGGCGCTGGAACGTGACGGAACCGTCGGCGCGTGTGCAGCGCAGCACGGAGCCGCCGTCGGGCTGCTTCACGAAACGAAGGGTGAGAATGGGCATGGCGATCGACGCACGCTAGAGCGTCCACTCATAGTACACGAGCGGTACAGTGCGGTACACGACACGCCCGACTTCGCGGTAGCCGCACTTGGCGTAGAACGGGCCCGCGCCCGCGTCGGCGTCGTAGGCGTCGAGACGAATGGCGTCGGCGGGCCAGCCGGCGACGACGCCCGGCAGCGCGTCCATGCACGCGCGCCCGATGCCGGTGCGCTGGAGCGTGGGCTCGACCGCCATGTTGATGAGATAGAGCGCCTTCTTCGCGGGCGCGAAGTAGGAGACGTCGATCGCCCACGGCTTCTTGGTCTGGAGCGTCAGCGTGGCGACGATCTTGCCGCGACGCCGCGCCGCGTATACTCGCGACGTCGCCTTCATCCCCGCCGCGACGCCGCGCGCGCTCGTTTGCCCCGACCAGTGCCCCTTCCCGAAGTCGCGCGTCAGCGCGTCGGCCGCGCGACACCGGAGCGCCGCGATCTCGGCCGCGTCGCCGGGTTCGGCTGTCTCGAGCGTGATCCGCATAGGCGCGCGAGTATACGCCACCCGCGCTCACGGCGGCGACGACCGGTCACAAACCGCGGCGGTCGCAGGTTCCTAATAGAAGCCGCCTCCACGCAAAGGAGAGTCTCTATGCCGAAGTCCGCCCTCGCCGTCGTCCTCATGTTCGCGGCCGCCGCCATTCCGGTTTGCCCGGCGCACGCCGACGACCTCCCCGCCTACCTCAAGGACCGCGGGACCGGCCAGCCCACGTCGATGTTCGGCACCTACATCCGCGACGGGGAGCTGCTCGTGTACCCGTTCTTCGAGTACTACTGGGACGACGACCTCGAATACAAGCCGTCCGACTTGGGCTACGGTCTCGACGAGGACTTTCGCGGAAAGTACCGCGCGTCCGAATACCTGCTGTGGGTCGCCTACGGCTTCACGGACTGGTTCGCCATCGAGCTCGAGGCCTCGTACCACATCGACGCGCGCCTGGAGACGTCGCCCGACGACACCACGGGTGCTCCCAGCGTGATCGAAGAGTCCGGCACCGGCGACATGGAGGGTCAGATGCGCTTTCGCTTCGCGCGCGAGACCGCGACGCGCCCCGAGTTCTTCGGGCTCTTCGAGGCGGTCTCGCCCCAGCAGAAGGACAAGCCGCTCATCGGGACGCCCGACTGGGAGTTCAAGCTCGGCGTCGGTGCCGTCCGCGGATACTCCTTCGGCACCATGACGGCCCGCATTTCGGTCGCGTACGACAAGGAAGAGTCCACCGTCGACTTCGGTGAGTACGCGCTCGAGTTTCTAAAGCGCCTGTCGCCTGCGTGGCGCGTCTACGTCGGGATCGAGGGGGACCAGGACGAAGTCGAGTTCATCCCCGAGATCCAGTGGCACATCCGCACCGACAAGATCTTCGTCAAGGTGAACAGCGCGGTCGGCGTGACGTCGAAGGCCACCGACTGGGCGCCCGAGGTCGGCATCTTGTTCTCGTTCTAGCGCGCCCCTTCCGACTGCAGCCGCGACTCGATGCGGCGGTCGGGCACCAGCCACATCAGGGCGACCAGCACGTAGATCACGTCGGACAGCCACTGCTGCACGAACGCGAGCGCGATCGCGAGCAGGTAGGCGAAGATCGAAATCTTTCCCTTCATGTCGCTCCCCACCGCGGCGGCCAGGACCGACTGCGGCCCGTGCTCGC
>CAZLLI010000228.1:0-1805 GCA_964560355.1 uncultured bacterium
CGCCGCGGTCGCGGCGCGCATCCCCGTCGTCGTCGTGCGCACGCCCGAGACGCGCGCGATCGAATTCAAAGGCGCAGACTTGATTCTCGATTCGCACGCGGAGATGATCGACTTCGCGCGGCGCACCATCCGCACGGACGCCGACTAGTCACCCACTAGGCCTTCTTCTTCGTGAAGAGGCGCACCACGAAGATCAGGACCACCGCCCCGACCGTGGCCACCGCAATCGCGCCCAGCAACCCGCCGCCGGTGGAGACTCCCAAGGTTCCAAAGAGCCACCCGCCCACCAGCGCGCCCAAGATACCGACGACAATGTCGCCGATGACCCCAAAGCCCCCGCCCTTCATCAGCTTGCCCGCCAACCACCCCGCGACGAGTCCCACCAGAATAAACCAGATGAATTGCATGTGACCGCTCCTCTCGGAGAAAGGTTCATCAAGGGTCGACGCCAGGACGAATTAAAGACCCCGGCCTAATCCGCCGTCAAGTAAATCGTGTACTTCGCCAAGCCGGCTTCGGCGCCACCACCGCGCTCGTCACTCGGCACTCGCCGATTCCTTCCGCGCCTCTTCCGCCATCGCCTTCGCTTCCGGCGTCGCGAACGGGAAGTAATCGAGCACGTCGTACTCCCACACGTTGGTCGGGAAGATCACCACCAGCTCCGCGACGTCGTCCTCCACGTTCGTGAACGAGTGCGGCACCATCGGTGGGATGTTGACGATGTACGGCGCCTTCATGATGAACAACTTGTCGCCCAGCGCGTACATGATCGTCCCCTTCAAGAGCACGTGCGCTTCTTCGCCCATGTGCGTGTGCATCGGCGGCGCGCCGCCGTGGGCGGTATACGTAATGCCGACGGTGAGATTCTGGTAGCCGTGGCGCTGCCCTTCCATGACGTGCACGTACTCGCCCGGCCCCGGATTGATGACGTCGAGCGCGTCCTTCGAGAGCGCGAAGTCGCCGACCTCCGTCATCGACGGCGTCGCGAACGGCCCCGGCACGCGCCGCGTCTCCAGAACGCCGTGCGGGTGATGCTGCGCGTGCAGCGCCTTCCTGGCGTCGTCGACGGGCATTATCAATTCCCCGTGTTCGATCTTCTCGCCCGGCTGCGCGTCCGCCTGCGTGTGATTGACCACCGGCTCGGGCAGTTGCTCCGCCTTCGCCTGCATATCCGGCGAAGACGACTCGCGCGAGCAACCCCAGCACGCCAACGAAACCACAACCAAACTACCAAGCACGAAGAGTTTGCGGCTCAACGGTCAGCCTCCCGTGTTAAGCATCCGGTCGATGGACGATCACCGTCCCATGTTCACCGCGCGATGATACGCCGCGGGCGAAAGTACCGGCAACGTGGAAAAGATAGGAAGTGGCTAGCCGCCCGCGCGCTCCCAACACAGGTGCTTCGCGGCGCCCGCGCGCGGGCCGGCGATGATCGGGGCGTAGTCGAAGCCCGGGAAGCGGCGCTCGAACTCGTCCCACATCGTGTCCATTCCTTCCGCCTCGGTGGGAAACGAACAACCGCCGCTGTACGGTTCGAAGATCGCGACGAGGAGACACGCCGCAAAGAATCCCCCCCACGAGCCAGCCGTCCTTGTCGCCGTCGCGGACCATCACGATCCCGATGGCCACGAAGATCACCGACACGATGAAGGTGAAGACTCTCATGCCGGTTCAGTCGATCACATGACGCTATTGAGGAGGGGGCGAGCGACGCCGCTTCCAAGAGCCTAGGAGCGCCGTCACCAACGCGAGCAGGATCTCGTCGACGAATGGGATTACGTCCGGAAGCAGAATGTCGATGATCA
>CAZLLI010000229.1:0-1793 GCA_964560355.1 uncultured bacterium
AACAAGGAGCATAGGGATGGGTTTCAAGCGAATCTTCATTTTCGGTCTGGCGGCTCTCGGGTTCGCGACGAGCGCGGCCCGCGCGGGAGAAGGCAAGTTCAGCGCCGAAGTCTTCGGCGACATCTACTGGGTGGCGGCCGACCACGATTCCGCCATCGAAGACATGAACGGCCTCTGGTTCCGCCGCATCAACCTGACCTACGACTACAAGGTGGACGACGCGTTCTCGGCCCGCGTGCGCCTGGAGGCGGTGACGCCGGGCGACTTCAAGTCCAAGGACCTGATGCTGACGTACGTCAAGGACGCGTGGCTCAAGTGGACGACGGGAAATCAGAACGTCCTCATCGGCTTGTCGCCCACGCCGACGTGGAGCCTGGTCGAGGAGATGTGGGGGCTGCGCGCCATCGAAAAAGTGCCGGCCGAACTGCAGCGGCTGGGTTCGTCGCGCGACATGGGTCTGGCCGCGGTGGGCTCCTTCGACAGCGGCAAGAAGTTCGGCTACCACGCCATGGTCGGCAACGGCAACGCGCAAGTCGGCGAGACCGACGCCAAGAAGAAGGCGTACCTCGGGCTGCGCTTCCGTCCCACCGACGCACTCGCTTTCGAAGCGTACGGCGACTACGAAGACCGCGTCGACTCCGGCGACCGGCGCACGCTGCACGGCTTCGCGGGCTACAAGACCAAACAGACGCGCGCGGGTGTGCAGTACGTCGACCAGCTGCGCAAGGAAACCGGGGAAGACGTCGAGCTGCGCATCCTGAGCGCGTGGATCGAACGCGCGGTTTCGGAGAAGACGTGGTTGTTCGGTCGCGTCGACCGCAACTTCGACGCCAACCCGGAAGGCAACAAGATCGCGTACATTCCCTTCGACCCGACCGCGCCCAACTTCTTCGTGCTGGTGGGCGCCGATTTTTGGGTGCGCGAAAACGTCGGGTTCAGCCCCAACGTCGAAGTCGTGATCTACGACGAGCCCGAAGTCGCGGGCTTGCCGACGCCCGACGACGACGTCATCCCGCGCTTCACCTTCCACTTCACGTTCTAGGGCGAACGCCCATGGCGACGGCGCCCGCGCGGGCGGGCGCCGTCGCGCAACATCGCTCCATTGCCGCCGTACTCCGTTTTGGGTAGTCTGGGAGCCCTGTCCACACACAAAAGGAGCCCGCGGTGAGAACCATGGTCATGTTCCTGGGGACGATGCTGGTCGCGTCCCAAGCGACGGCGGCGACGCCGTCGGAAAGCCTCAAACAACTGATCGCCGACGAGTGGGAATTCGAAGTCCGCGAAGATCCCTTGTTCGCGACCCAGACCGGCGACCATCGCTTCAACGACAAGCTCCCCGCGGTTGCCGTCGCCGACGAAGAGCGGCGCGAAAAGGCGACGCGCGACTTCCTGAAACGTCTGGATGCCATCGACCGCTCCCCGCTTCCCGCCGCCGACGCGCTCAACTATGATCTTCTGCGCCGCACCTTGGTCAATCGCATCGGCGAGTACGAGTTCAAGACCTACCTGATGCCGATCACCAACCGCGAGGGTTTCCACACCGACTTCCCGCAGCTCCCCGACCGCGTCCCGCTCAACACCACCAAGGACTACGACAACTACTGCGCGCGCTTGGAAGCGTGCAACGCGTACTTCGGCCAGTACATCGCCACCATGCGCGCGGGCGTGAAGGGCGGATACGTGCTGCCGAAGGTCGTGCTCGAGGGCTGGGAGACGGCGGTCGACGCGCACATCGTGAAAGACCCGACCCAGTCGCTCTTGTACGCGCCGTTCGAGAAATTCCCCGACGCCGT
>CAZLLI010000230.1:0-1785 GCA_964560355.1 uncultured bacterium
CGCTTGCCTGCGCAGCGCGTCGTAACTTCGCGGCCGCGCGAGCACATCGACGACCCGCTCGACCAGTCCATCCTGGTCGTGGAATCCGACGAGCAGGCCGTTGACCCCGTCTTCGATGACTTCACGCACAGGAGCCGTATCGCTTCCCACGACGACGCAACCCGCGCTCATCGCTTCGATGCAACTCCACGAAAGCACGAAAGGATACGTAAGGTAGACGTGGCATGCCGAAAGCTGCAGGACTTTCAGAAATCCGGCATATGGAATCCTGCCGACGAAGAACACCCGCGAAAGGTCGATTTCGTGGCGCACTTCGTCGAGGAAGTGCTGCTGCCAAGTCGTCCCCTCCGGGGGCGGGCGACCGTAGCTGACGTCGGCACCGCCGACGACGATTGCGATGGCATTCGGTCTGCGCGCGAGAATCGCCGGCAGCGCGCGAATGAATCGGTGATAGCCACGGTATGGCTCGAGGTTCCGATTCACGAACGTCACGATCTCGTCGCCTGATCGTACCGTTCGCTCGCGCTCGGTTCCCTGGGCGAGAACGACCGACAGCCCGCTGCCCGGCTTGACGGCATTCGTGTCCACGCCGTCGAAGATGACGCGAATTCGCGGCTGGTAGGGCGCGGGAATCGTGCTCGCCTGCCAAAGGGTCGGGCATAGCCCAAGATCCATCTGGTCGAGGGAGATCAGGTTGCACGCATTCTTCGCGCGCGTTCGCAGTCGCACATCCAGCAGGTCGTCCGCGTACTCGGGATCGAACCCGACATCTGCGCCATCCGCCCGATAGAAGAATTCGAGGTAGTTGAGAAGCGCCGCTTGCGGCCAGACGTCCTTCGCAAAGATTGCCTCGCCCCAACCGGGATTGGCAACGATGACGTCCGGCGAATAGCCATCCTTCTGCATGTGCGCCATCGCCTTCGCGCACGCGTCTGCCCGCAACATCTTGGTCTCGAACTCGCGAGCGTACGGGTGAACGCCAGCGGTATTTCCCCACTCCGGTTGGTAGCGCACGACACGCACCCCGGGGGCGTCCTTGGGCGTAATGCCGAGCGCCCGAACCTCGTCACCGCGTCGGGCGAGCGCAGGGGCCAGATGCGTGAACTGACCCGGGAAGTTCTGATGGATGAAAAGTACGCGCATCCCGGCAACCGCACCTCGGGCACAAGATTCGATCACAAAGAAAAACCCCACCGTGGGGACGGTGGGGCAGGACTTCTCGATGACTCTTTGACGCGAGGCCGGCGCGCACTGCCGCCGACCTCACGCGAAAGGACACCTAGTTCAGGATGTTGGCATCAACGAGCGCCGCGCCGTTGTAGCCCACAAGCGTCCCGACCAGAGTGACCTCGCTCGCGGCGATATCGGTATCGCCGTTGTTGTCGACGTACCAGAGGGTCGTGTTGCCACCCGTCTGAGTATTCCGCACCGAAACCACCACGTCGGCGTTGGTGGCCACGTCGCCTGAACCGAACAGTGCGGCAATCTCTGCAGCGGTATCGACAGAACCGTTGGCGTCGACGACGAGCAGGATGTCGTTGTCCGAGACGGCGCCAAACACGTCGGTACCATCCGCGACCTCAAGTCCCGCAGGCAGGTCATCGGTCGCGAAGGCACGCAAGTCGATGATGTCACCCGCCTGGAAGTTCTTGATCGTGTCCGAACCGTTGTTCGCACCCGTCGACGCGAACACATACGTGTCGTTGCCGCCGTTTCCGCCTTGAGACACGACCGACTCGGCGGAGGCGTTGAACGTGCCCACGTCGGTCGTCGCGACGGTGATGG
>CAZLLI010000231.1:0-1722 GCA_964560355.1 uncultured bacterium
CGTCGATCACGCCGCGGTCGCGGCCTTCGCTAAAATTGGGGACGCACTCGACGAGCTTCACAGGCCCGTGATCATACACGATCACGGGCCTGGAGCGAAGTCCGGCGGAGCGCCGGCGCGCGACACTGGTTGCAGGCGAGGCGACTACCGCCCCGCAACAAATCGGCGCGCTCGGCGCTTCCGTCGAATTTAGGACCCGCGCCGTCCGCCCGATCGAAGGAGGTTGCTTCGATACGCTGACCCGACCGCGACGAACTGCGCGGGCACATACGATTCGATCTCGTCGGTGTAGTCGTCCAACCAGGTGGCGTCGGGGTTGCGTCGATACACCAGCACGCGCCCCGACTGCGCGTCGTCGGCCGCGCGGTGGTACTTGAACACCACCAGTTCCGACGTCAACGCGATGATCTCGATCTTTCCGGTTTCGTGTGACATCACGAAGCGCGCACGCTTCGCCAGCCCTGAGACGCGCGCCTTGGCGGCCTCGACGATCTCGTAGCCGCGTTCGACCGGCACGGTATACCCGCGGTTGCCGAGCGTGGGGCGGCACTGAAACACGTAGTACGGGGGTACGCCCACGAACGAACACGTGCGAAACAACTCCGCGAGCACGTTGGGGTCGTCGTTCACGCCCGCGATGAGCGGGGTCTGGTTGACCGTGATGACGCCCGCCTCCTGCAGCCGCGCGAGACCATCGACGGCTTGCGGTGTGAGCTCCCGCGGGTGGTTGAAGTGGCACATGATGTAGATCCGCTTCGCGGGGGTGCTGAACTCGCGCAACATCTCGGTGAGCGACGGGTCGTTCAAGATGCGAAACGGATTGAACGCGGGCATCTTCGACCCGATGCGGATGATGTGCACGTGCTCGATCGACCGCAGCGGCTCGATCACCGAACGCAACAGCCGCGTCGACATGAGCAGTGGGTCGCCCCCGGTGAGCAGCACGTTGGTGATCTCGCGGTGCTTGCGGATGTAGTCGAGCCCCGCCGACACGTCGCGCACGACTTCGTCGTTGTCGTCCATGAACAACCGCTTGCGGAAGCAGAAGCGGCAGTACGCGCCGCACACGTCATTGACGAGCAGGAGAGCCGTCGAGCGGTATTTGTGCTCGAGCCCGGGGACGGGGGTGTATTCGGCCTCGTTGGACGCGTCGAGGCGTCCCCAAGGCTCGAGCTCGGTCGCATCCGGCATCACGATACGACGGATGGGATCGTCGGGGTCGTTCCAATCGATCAACGACTGATAGTAGTCGTTGGTTCGGAACACGAATGCTTCCTCGACGCGCGCGAGGCGAGCGCGCTCGTCGGCATTCAATTGGGGCACCTGTTCCAGGCGCGTGACGTACTTGGGAGCGATTCGTTCCCGCATACTTCACCTCCGTGGACTGGGGTGATCGATTATGTACGCGGCAAACGGGCCGGTGGCGCCGTGGGAAGCCGCGCTCGGATTGTTTTGCCCCGGTCGCCGACGCGTGCCGGTTCACAGGGCGGATCGGACGCCGGCGATGCGCCGTCATCCGTTGGGTTCTGAAGTGACTCGACTGATTGACTGTGCGCGCCACTGATGGGCACGCGATTCACAGGCCGCGAGGGCCTATTCCTAGGTTAGGGCGGGACCGACGGCAACGCAACCACTTTTTTCAGGAGATGGCGTGCTACAGCCACCAGCGACGCATCATGCGCGGCTCGAAGCCCACGAAGTTCCCCGCGACCGTGTCGACCA
>CAZLLI010000232.1:0-1722 GCA_964560355.1 uncultured bacterium
CGCGACCGCCGACGACGTCATGGTCGATGAATTCACCTCGGCCCGTCCCGAACGCGTCCTGATAGATCGTTACTTGCGCAGCGGGTGTCTGACCACGAACGATGATGACTGAGTCGAGCGGCTCCTCCGACGCCACATCCCAGCGCGCGACGATCGTGCCGCCGCGCGAGAACACGGAGATCACCAGGGTCGGCGGTGGCCAGCGTTCGCCAAAAGCGGCGACGTACTGTCCGTGATCTTCGAGCGGCGACCCGCCGAAGTCAATCGTCGCTTCATGGGGCCCGGCCACAACGAAATCCCCCTGCGGCATGACGGCAATACTCGCGGCGCCGTCGTCGAGTACTCCACCGAAATTCTCGAAGTACTCTAGATCGCCTGCCGCACCGACACGCGCGACATAGATATCCAATTCACCGAAACTCGAGCGCACCTGATTGTCCCATACCAGGGAGTCCACAAAGGAACCGGAGATGATCGCGTCACCGTCTGCGCGATAGGCAGCAGCCGTGACCGCCTGCGTGCCGACGCCAGCAAGGTGAATACTCCAACGATGCGAGCCCGTCGCATCGAAGCACGCCATGTAGCCGTCGTCATCCACGGGCGGACTTTCGAATCGCGTTCCGCCGAAGTCCATCCAGCCCTGGAAATCACCCGCCACCAGCAAGTTGCCCGACGCGTCTGCCGTCAGCGCCCGCGGTGTCGTGGTCGTTGGATCGCCGAGTTGGAAACTCCACGCATGATTCCCGGCGCCATCGAACCGCGCGACGAACGCTTGTTCTCCCGTCGTCATGAGCGGAGCACCGCCGAGGTTGAGCGTTCCGCGAAAACTGCCCGCGACGCTCACGGACCCGAGACCGTCCAACGCGATGAGACGTCCCCACTGTTGGTTTGCGTTTCCAAAGCGCTTGCTCCACACGTGCACGCCCGCCGCGGTGAGCTTGGCGAGAAACACGTCCGTCGATCCCGCGGACTGAAGGACGCCGCCGCCGAAGTTGATGAGTCCGGAGAAGTACCCCGTCATCACGACGTTGCCGTCGCTGTCGATGGCAACGTCCTCGCATGAATTGCTGTGCAGCGCCCCGGCTCCGAAACTGTGGCTCCACACGTGAGCGCCATTGCGATCGAACTTCGCCGCGAAGGCGTCGGCGCCGTCAAAACTGTCCAACGTCTCACCACCGAAGTTGATATCGTAGTAGTAAGTGCCGACCACGACCACGCTACCGCTGGCGTCGATCGCGACCGACCGCGCTTGGGAAACCGAACCCAATAACTCTTTAGCGGCGAACACGTGGCTCCATTGGTGCGCGCCGAGGGAATCAAACTTTGCCACGAAGATATCCGTGGTTTCGTTTGTTACAAACAGGCCGCCGCCGAAATCGGTGGCACCCAGTAGAGTGCCGACGATGGCGGAGCCGCCGGGGCCGGTCGCCACGGCACTGATGCGGATATCGGCCGGAATGCTTCCGACAGGTGTCGCGCGGAGATTATTGCTCCAGAGATGGACGGTATCAGCCGCCTGTACCGTGCTGGCCAGCGCGATGACGAGCACGATGAAGAACACCCGACGCACTCGTTCCTCCCTTGTGTGGGGCTGCGGCCCATACGCGGGCTTGCCCTCAAAGCAGCACGAATGTATTGGGTGTTTGCCTTACTTGACGAGAACCATTTTGCGCGGCGCGACGCCGGCGATGCCGTCGAGGCGATAGAAGTAGACGCCGGTCC
>CAZLLI010000233.1:0-1707 GCA_964560355.1 uncultured bacterium
GTCACTGCGATCGACCAGGTGTGGAGGGCCCCCGACGACATCGGGGCCGCCGTCAGCTCCGTCAGGAGCCAATTTGGGCGAATCACCGCATCCGCTGAGGACGCACATCGCGAACGATGAAAACCAGGAAACGAAGGACGAGCGCATGAAAGCCTCCGATCGGTGTTCTATAACCCAACCGCGGCCAGGGATCGCAGGAAGCGATCAGGTATCGGAGCTTCGACGTCGAGCGCTTCGCCACTCACGGTAGTGACTAGTCTGGCGGCATGTAGAAAAAAACCGGAATGATCGGCGACCGGTTTGCCGCCGTAATGCGTATCACCGGCGATCGGCGATCCAACGTGCGCAAGGTGGGCACGGACTTGATGCATACGACCCGTTTGCGCCGTACAGCGAACGAGTGAGTGAGCTAGCGTTGACCGTTCGACGACAAACGCGGTTTGGGCCGCTAGTCCATCGGCGTAGTCCACGACGACATGGTTGCCGCGTTGCGCCAGCGGCACTTCGCACTCACGGGCAACGGGGCGATCATCGACAATTGCGAGATACGTTTTGGTAATTCTCCGGGCGCGGAAAGCCTCGCGAAACGCAGCGTACGCGTCGGCCGTTCGCGCTGCGATGAGGATGCCGGAGGTCCCGATGTCGAGGCGGTGCACGAGCCCGCCATCGCGCAGCGTTCGGTCGTTACCGATCTCCCTGCATTCCGGAAAGCGCGCGACGATCGCGTTCGCTACGGTTCCGAGTTCACCGGCGCGCAGCGGCTGCGATGGGATTCCAGCCGGCTTGGCAATCGCGACGAAATCCGGGCGCTCGAGAACAATGTCGAGGGCGATCGTGAAATCCGGCTGGGGCCTAAGGTCGTCGACGGTCGTCGGAGTGCGCGCGAGCTCGAGGACATCGCCTGCAACAACACGATCGCCTTTCTTCGCCTTGCGTCCGCCAACCCGAATAGCGCCGGTGTCAAATAGCTCGGCCAGTTGGCGCCGGCTCACACCGGGAAAGTGGAGCGCCACCACTTTGTCGATCCGGCCGGCATCGCTGGCTGTCACTGTGATCTTCACACCGCCTCGAGAAGAATAGCGGGGACCACCGCGTTTGGATCGACTTCCGTCGTCTCGGTAGCGACCTCGATCATGGCGTTACAGCCGACGAGCGATGTCATCATCGCCGAACCTTGCTTCGGGTGTATGCGTGCAAGCAGCCGCTCCCCGTCGCGCACGACCGTGGCACGTAGGTAGTGCGCGCGACCGGCCTGCTTGCGATAGCCGCTGGTAAGAACGACTGGTACGCGCGGTCGCGCAGTGACTGAGGCCCCTTGCATCGCGAGGATTGCCGGCCGCACGAACAGCTCGAACGCAACAAAGGTAGACACGGGGTTTCCGGGCAATCCGAACACGGCAACGTTGCCCTTCATCCCGAATGAAAACGGCTTCCCGGGTTTCATCGCAACCTTGTATAGCTCGCGCGTCACGCCTGCGGCCTCGAAGGCGCTGTGTACATAGTCGCGATCCCCGACGGAAACTCCGCCAGTCGTGATCACGGCGTCGTAATCCAACGCGCGTGCCAGTACCTTGGCCATCTCGGACGGGTCATCCTTCGCGATCCCTAAACGAATGACCGTGGCGCCGATTTGTTCGAGCATCGCGGTGAGCATAGTTCCCGAGGAGTCGACGATCTGACCCTCGGCTATCGCCGTCGAAACGTCGA
>CAZLLI010000234.1:0-1696 GCA_964560355.1 uncultured bacterium
ATCGAAACGCCGGAAGGTCCGAACATCGGACTCATTTCGTCGCTTTCGACGTACGCGCGCGTGAACCAGCTCGGCTTCGTCGAAACGCCGTACTGGCCGGTGACCAACGGCACCGTGGATCGCAAGAAGGTGGTGCACCTCACCGCGGATCAGGAAGACGAGCAGACGATCGCGCAGGCGAACACGGAAGTGGATCGCGGCAACGGCAAGCTCACGTCCGGAACGGTGGAAGGACGCCGTCGCGGCGAGTTCCCGCTCGTGCCGCCCAAGCAGATCGACTTCATGGAAGTGTCGCCGATCCAACTCGTGTCGCCCGCGGCCGCGCTCATCCCGTTCCTCGAGCACGACGACGCGAACCGGGCGCTCATGGGATCCAACATGCAGCGTCAGGCGGTGCCGTTGCTCACGCCGGAAGAGCCTCTCGTCGGCACGGGTCTCGAAGCGAAGATCGCCGAGGACTCGAAAGCGCTCGTCATCGCGCGGCGCGCCGGCGTGGTGGAATCCGTCGGCGGCGACGAGATTCGCATTCGCTACGACGGCGGGTCGGACATGCACGGCGTGATCGACTTCTCCGAGAACGCGGGCTACGACGTCTACCGTCTCACGAAGTTCCGCCGCTCGAACCAAGACACGTGCTTGAACCAGCGGCCGCTCGTCGTGGAAGGCGAGCGCGTGAAGAGGGGCCAGGTCATCGCCGACGGCCCGGCCACGCGGCACGGCGAACTCGCGCTCGGGCTGAACGTGCTCGTCGCGTTCATGCCGTGGGGCGGCTACAACTTCGAGGACGCGATCCTCGTGAGCGAGCGTCTCATCAAGCACGACCGCTTCCGCAGCGTGCACATCGAGGAGTTCGAGCTGCAAGTGCGGGACACGAAGCGCGGCATGGAAGAAATCACGCGCGAAATCCCGAACACCTCGGACGAGATGGTGCGCAACCTGGACGAGGACGGCGTCGTGCGCATCGGCGCGCACGTGCGCGCGGGCGACATCCTGGTCGGAAAGGTCACGCCCAAGGGCGAGACCGATCTCTCGCCGGAAGAGCGCCTGCTGCGTGCGATCTTCGGCGAGAAGGCCGGCGACGTGCGCGATGCCTCGCTCAAGGCACCGCCGGGACTCGACGGCATCGTCATCGACATCAAGGTCTTCTCGCGGAAAGAGAAGGACGACACCGCGAAGAAGGAAGAGAAGAAGCGCACGGACAAACTCCGCCGCGAGTTCAAGCGCGACAAGGAGCGCGTGCTGGAGCGCCGCAACGAATACCTGCGCGACTTGCTCCTCGACGAAACGCCGAACCGCGTGGTGTCCGTGAGCACGGGACGCAACCTCGCGGCCAGCCGTCGCAAGTTCACCGCCGACTGGCTCGCCGAGCTGGACTTCGACGACGTGCGCTGGGACTCGGAGGTCACGAAGGACGACACGAAGAACCGTCGCTTCTCCGTGATCATGGGCTCCGCGCAGGAAGCGCTCGACCGCGTGGACCGCGAACTCGAGAAGGAGATCGACAAGGTCGCGCGCGGCGACGAACTGCCGCCGGGCGTCGTGAAGCTCGTGAAGGTGTTCGTCGCGAAGAAGCGCTCGCTCTCCGTCGGCGACAAGATGGCGGGACGCCACGGCAACAAGGGCGTCGTCGCGAAGATCCTTCCGGAAGAGGACATGCCGTACCTCCCGGACGGCACACCCGTCGACATGGTGCTCA
>CAZLLI010000235.1:0-1690 GCA_964560355.1 uncultured bacterium
AGGAGGTTATCGACGTCGACGCCGATCTTCTTGGCGTAGCCGACGTCGAAGGCGTGCTCGGCGTCGATGAAGGCCGCCATGCCGCCCAGTTTCTGCGCGTGGGCGACGATCGACGACGTGAGGGTGGTCTTGCCGGACCCTTCGGGGCCGAACACTTCGATGATGCGGCCGCGCGGCACGCCGCCGACACCGAGCGCGATATCGAGGGCGAGGCTGCCGGTCGGAATTACTTCGACCGGGACGATGGCGTGGTTGACGCCTAGGCGCATGATCGACCCCTGCCCGAACTGCTTCTCGATCTGCTGGACGGCAAGCTCGATCGCTTTGCCTTTTTCGTCGGCCTTGAGTCCCGTGGTTAATGACTTGGTTGACATCGTGTCCCCCTTGGACAATTCTCGAGTGGCTGGCCCTTCCCTTCCGCACCTCTCCCCCGCGTCCAGCCGCTCGCGGGGAGCCTAAACCTATTCAATCTCATGACCCACGTGGTGCCGAATGCTAGCACGGCCCCTAGGGAAGAGCAAACCTTTTGACCACCGAATACTGGGCGCCGGCACGCCCCAAACGGCTTGCCATGAGGTCGAAGGTGGAAACGCGCGCGACGGGGTGTGACAACGGCGGCACCAGCGCGAGCTTGTCCGCGAGCACGTGCGGGAGCGGGTCTTTCACGCGCGCCACGGTGGCGTGGGCGTGGAACGCGCGCGCCTCGCGTTCGAGTCCGATCCCCTCTTCGAGCGCGACGTCGACGTCGTGCGCGAGCGCGGAGAGCGCCTCGGCCCCCATTTCGACCCCGAAGAAGAGCACGCGCGGCGCGCGCAAATTGGGAAACGCGCCAAATTTGCCCAGTGTCACGTGGAACGCCGCGTGGCGCGTGCGCAACTCGTCCAGCACCGAGACGATTTTGCCGAGTTCGCTCTCGCGCGACTCGCCGATGAACTTGAGCGTCACGTGCCACGTCGCGGGCGACGCCCAGCGCCAGGGCGGATCGTCGATGGGAAAGTCGTCGAGCGCGGCGCGGATGGCGTCGCGCACGGTGTCATCGAAGTTGACGGCGACGAATAGTCTCACGGTTGGTATCCACGGGTGATTCGTACAACAAGGCGGTAGCACTGAGCCGGCATTTTTGGCACACTCTCCTTTGGCCGCACCATCTTAATCCATAGAAAGGTCCCGGTATGTTGCAAAAACGATCCTGGGCCGAGCCGTGGAAAGTCAAGATGGTCGAGCACTTGCGCATGACCACGCGCGCCGAGCGCGAGCGCGTCATCGCCGAGGCCGGCTTCAACACTTTCCTGCTCCCCAGCCAGCACGTCTACATCGACCTCCTCACCGACTCGGGCACCTCGGCCATGAGCGACACGCAGTGGGCCGGGCTCATGAAGGGCGACGAAGCCTACGCGGGCTCCATCAACTTCTACCACCTGGAAGCGGCGGTGCGGAAGTTCTACGGGTACAAGCACCTCATCCCGACCCACCAGGGCCGCGGCGCCGAACACATCCTCTCCCAGCTGCGCATCAAGAAGGGGCAAGTCGTGCCGGGCAACATGTACTTCACCACCACCAAGGTGCACCAGGAATTGGCGGGCGGGACCTTCGCCGACGTGATCGTCGACGAGGCCCACGACCCCGCGAGCGAATTCCCCTTCAAGGGCAACGTCGACCTCGACAAGCTCGCGCGCTTGATCGACCGCGT
>CAZLLI010000236.1:0-1681 GCA_964560355.1 uncultured bacterium
TGCATCCGGCGACTGGATCGGGTTCTCACTGAGCGGCGGCGCGCGCGCCGACCTCGCGGAGACGTGGATCGCCTACGGTGGCGGGTCGAGCCAAGCGAACGTCCAGGTCTCATCCGGCGTTGCGTCGCTCGCATGGAGCGGAGGCGGGGCGATTCGCTCGGCGGACGAGGGACTCGTCGGATCGTTCGCGGCATTCGCATTGAGCCGCGTGCGCGTGGCCGAGAACGTCGGAGCCGGGATCAGAGTGACGCCGCCTGCCGGCGCGTCCGTGATGAACTGCGACCTGTATGACAACGACAACGCAGGTTCGTCCTATGCACTCCTCAACCTCACGACGACGATGGTTGATGCAACGAGCTGTTGGTGGGGCGATGCGAGCGGGCCGTTCGATCCTTCGCCCGGGCCGCCGAGCTTCAATCCGGGTGGCCTCGGCGACCGCGTCTCGGATTACGTCGACTACGGATCGTGGCTGTCGGCGCCCTTCACGAATCAGCCGCCGAACGGGTTCGCGTTGCTCCAGCCCGCGAACGGTGGCGTCGAGTTGCAGACCAGCGTGACCTTCGTTTGGCGCAGCACCCGGGATCCCGAAGGTGGCGCGATCGTCTACGACCTCATCGTGGATGACGACCCCGCGTTTGCATCGCCTGTTGTCAATGTTGCCGGCCTTGCGGATACCAGCTACACGGCGGGGAGCATCTTCGTTTTCGGCGCGCCGATCTACTGGAAGGTCATCGCGCGCGACAGTTCCGGGGGGGCGCGACTCGGGGCGCCGGCGTCCTCGATCTTCACGATTTCGCCGCCGACGGGAGTCGACCAGCCGGGAGCGGTGGGAACGAGCCCGACTGCGCTTCACGTCTCGGCCCCGTTCCCGAACCCGTTTCGAGACACGAGCACTCTGTCGTTCACGCTTCCGCAGGCTGGCCCCGTGCGGGTCGACATCTTCGACGTGACCGGACGGCTCGTGCGCACGCTTGCAGACGACACGATGCCGCACGGCCCTCACGCCCTCGTGTGGGACGGCCGCAGCGAATCGGGGCACGCGGTCGGAGAGGGCGTCTACTTCTATCGGCTCGTCACCACAACGGGGACGCGTGCCACGCGAGCGGTACTTGCGCGGTGACCGCGGTCGCTGTCGCGGGATGGCGGATACACAATTGGGTGGTGGTGGTCGGCTTTGACGTCGTTGTCACTGATCATCCACGTCGCGCGGCCAATCGCTCTTGAGCAACCGCGAGAGCGCACGATCCGCCAACAACCGCCCGCCCGTCTGGCAGCGCGCGCAGTAGTTCGTTTCGTTGTCCGCGTACACGATGCGCTGTACGGGCGCGGCGCACACGGGACATGGCAACCCGAAGCGACCATGCACCGCCATGTCGGGGCGAAACGCCGTGACCTTCTCGGGAAACTCCTCCCCGGCGTCGGCGCGCAGTCGCTCGATCCACAGCGCGAGCGTCTCGCGCGTGGCGACATGCAATCGCGTGATCTGCTCGTCGCTCATCTTCTGCGTCAGCGCCAACGGCGACAATCGCGCCGCATGCAATATCTCGTCGGAGTACGCGTTGCCGATCCCATCGAACACACGCGGATCGGTGAGCGAGCGTTTGAGCGTGTGATTCTCCCGCGTGAGCGCGGCCGCGAACGCATCGAGCGACGCGGTCATCACGTCCAACCCGCCGCGATC
>CAZLLI010000237.1:0-1670 GCA_964560355.1 uncultured bacterium
GCTCTCCTGCTCGCAAACCACCGAGCCCGAGTTCGCGCCCGAGGGCCGCGTGACGCTGCGCTTCGAGCCGGCCGCGCTGGCGGCGGCGTTGGCGCGTGACGGCCGCACGACGGCGGCCACGACCGTCATCGACTCCGTGGTCGTGCACGTGTTCCGCTCCGGGTCGCCCTTGCTGGAAGAAGCGTCGCGGTCGGCGGAGATCGGCACCGAGCCCGTCGAGATGGCGATCGACTGCGTCGCGGAGAGCGGCAAGCGCATCAGCGTCGACTTGTTTCAATCCGGCTTCTTCACCCACCACGGTTACAAGACCGGCGTCGACGTGGTGAAGGGACAGACCACGCCGGTGGCGATCGACGCGTACCTGTTCGTCATTTCCGCGCTGAACGTGACGCCGGCCGTCGTTTCCAACCCGGCGTCGTTCGACCTCTCGTGGACCAGCGCGCCCGCCGCGCAGCGCTATCACGTGGAATCGAGCACCACCATCACCTTCGACACCATCGAGTGGCAGCAGACACAGAACGACACCTTCGTGACGGTGCAGCTCCCGCCCGGTTCGCACTACTTCCGCGTCATCCCGGAGACGAACTACGCCGACGGGCTGGGGTCGCTTCCGGAATTCGGATACGTGACGAACGGCTCGTCGACGATCGACGTCACCGGCTTTTCGCAACCGGCCGCCATTCCGGGCGACGTCGTGACGGTGCTGGGCGAGAACCTCGACTTCCCGGGCACGCGGGTGTGGATCGGCAGCCAGGAGATGACGATCATTTCAGCGAGCTGGGGCTCGCTCGACGTGCGGGTCCCGCGTACCGCCACCACCGAGTACATCTCCGCGTCGAGCCTGCTCGGCACCGACACCTCGCCCACGCCGCTCCTCGTGCAGCGCGTCGCTTACGTAACGTCGACCGGCGAGTTTGCGAACGAGTTCACCACGCTGTTGTTCAACCACCTCGACGACTTCGGTTATAGCGGCGTGGCGACGATCCCGATCGCCGACCTCGACACGCGCGACATGGGCGTGTTCGACATCGTCATCGTCGCCAACGACACCGGGTCGTCGCCCTCGAACTGGGGCGATGGGGTGCCCGTGCGCGCGCTCGCCATCGCGGCCAGCACCGCCAACGTGCTCGCGATCGGCGAAGGCGGTATCAACTACCTGAAGATCGCGGTCTCGGCGATTTCGTCGGCGACGACACAGACGCGCAACATCACGAGCCAATACGTCACGACTCCCACCGCGAGCGTGTTTCAAACCCCGCACGCGGTGACGAGCGGGAGCGCCGCGCAGTGGGTCGACATCAGTACGAGTCCGGACAAGACCATCGGCCTCGACATGGACCCGGGCAACGCGCCCGCGGGTATCACGCCGCGCGCGTGCACCGGCCTGGTCATCCTCTTGCCCAACAACAAGTGGTCGCTGATCGAGTTCCAAGTGCCGGACGTGTTCTCCGCGCGCAAGCACCTGTTCTACTTCGGCCATTCCGGCGATCCGACCCATTTCACGAAGGAAGCGCAATACCTGGTCGCCAACATGATGTCGGCGCTCTACAACGATCGCGCCGGCATACCCCCGGTGTCCGGCCAGCAATAGTACGCGTCGCCGTTTCCCGCTCGCGGCGCGTTCTTGACAACGCGCGCGCCATCCCGCACAATCCCGTTCCGATTGACTC
>CAZLLI010000238.1:0-1663 GCA_964560355.1 uncultured bacterium
CGTCGACATGCGAATGTTCGCTTCATGAACACTCGCGCGCTACGTTTGCTTGTGAACTCTTCCACCAACTCCCGCAGCGGCGGTAAAAAGCTATCCACTTCGGCGCGGCGGGGATTGGCGCTCGTGCTGATCGCCTTTCTGATGACGGGATGCACGAAGGCAGTCGAGATTCCGCCCGCGGATATCGACAAGCCGGAGTACCGCTGGCCGGGGTCCTATCGGATTCGCGTGACGACGCATGAGGAGTTCCTGGTTAGAAAGTTCTCGACAACCGACTCGACGATTGTTGTAGAGCAGCTGCTTTCCACCGACGAGCGCTACGGCTCCGCGAAGCAGCCGTTGCCGATTGTCATTCCGCGAGCGAACGTAGCGTCGATTGCCGCGATCAGCAAATCGCCCAGCACGGGCGGCATCGTAATCGGTGGCGTGATAATTGGGCTCGCTGTCTTCCTCATCCTTGTGAGCTCGAACCGCGACGAATATGTGGATTGACGCCGCCCCGCGTTGATTTCTCCCCTCAAACCTCCTACAATGCCGGCATGACGCGGGCCGCCCCGTGTCCCGGAACATCCAAGACCAGACGACCATTCAGGAGGAGCATCCTCTAATGAAAACGCCATTCAAGCTGCTGGGCTTCGACCACGTCACGTTTGCGGTCGGGAATGCCAAACAAGCGGCTGTCTATTATCAGAATGTCTTCGGCTTCGAACTCGTGGGCTATCGCGGCCTTGAGCAGGGAGACCGACAGACGGCGAGCTACGTTCTGCGACAGAACCACGTCTACTTCGTCCTCAACACGCCCTACACGCCGAAATCGCCGCTCAACGATTTGCTGACCAAGCACGGCGACGGTGCGGTTGACATCGCGTTCGCGGTGGACGACGCGGCCAAGGCGTGGGAGCACACGACCAAGCACGGGGCGAAGAATTGGTTCGAGCCGCGCACGATGGAAGACGAAGGCGGCAAAGTGGTGGTGTCGGGGATTCACACCTACGGCGACGTGACGCACACGTTCGTGCAGCGCGAAGGGTATAAGGGCAATTTCCTCCCTGGTTACGCGAAAGCGTCGTCGCGCGGAACGGTGAAGCCGACCGGCCTCTTGTTCATCGACCACATCGTCGGCAACCAGCCCGACAGCGAGATGGAAGACGTGGTGCGCTTCTACGAGAACATCTTCGGCTTCCACCGCCTGTGGACGGTCGACGACAAGGACATCTCGACCGAATACACGGCGCTGCGCTCGGTGGTGGTCGCGGACGACAACGAAAACGTCAAGATGCCGATCAACGAGCCCGCACAAGGGCTGAAAAAGTCGCAGATCCAGGAATACGTGGAGTTCAACTCGGGCGCCGGTGTGCAGCACATCGCGATGTCCACCAACGACATCATCGGCACCATCCAGCAGCTCAAGGCGAACGGCGCCGAGTTCCTGACGGTGCCGGATTCGTACTACGAAGAGCTGCCCAAGCGCGTGGGCGACATCGACGAAGAGATTCCGACCCTGAAAAAGCTCGGCATCCTGGTCGACCGCGACGACAGCGGCTATCTTCTGCAGCTGTTCACCAAGCCGGTGCAAGACCGCCCGACGTTGTTCTTCGAATTGATCCAGCGCAAGAACGCGCGCTCGTTCGGCAAGGGCAACTTCAAGGCGCTGTTCGAGTCG
>CAZLLI010000239.1:0-1661 GCA_964560355.1 uncultured bacterium
AGCTCACACGACGGGAGACCTTGCTCATCGAGCGACTCCTTTCGCGGATGGGGACGCGGGGACGCTACCGCGGCGCGCGGCGCCCACGCAAGTGCGAATTACGACGGCGTTGCTTGAAGAATGCGGAGACTACGCGCGGCCGGCGGCTTGCACGGGATGATTCCGGTCCCACCACTCGTGCGCGCGTCGCGTGGTCCATGGGTCCCGCGTCGTAATGGACGCCAGCGCTTCCGACAACGCGTCGGCCGAAGCCGGCCGGTCATCGGGGTTCTTGGCGAGGCACGAAAGGATCAGGCCGTCGAGCCCCGGCGGTACGTCCATCTCGACTCGCGCCGAGGGCGCGACGGGCGTTGATTGTGCGTGCTGCACCATGATCTCCATGGCGGTGCGGCCCGCGAAGACGTGATGACCGGTGACGAGCCAGTACGCGACACAGCCCACGGCGTAGAGGTCGGTGCGCCCGTCGATCTGCCCGCTTCCAAGCACTTGCTCGGGCGCCATGAACGCGGGCGTACCCGCGAGGGCGTGGTCGCCCGTGAGCTGCGTGTCGTCGTGATGCCGTTCGTGCTGCGACTTGACCATCCCGAAATCGAGCACCTTGACGAAGTCGACTTCGCGACCGTAACGGCAGACGAATACGTTCGCCGGCTTGATGTCGCGATGGATGAGTCCATTCGCGTGGGCCTCCCCGAGCGAATGGCACACCTGTTTCAATAGTTGGATCGCGTGTTCGGCGGGAACGGGTCCGAATCGCTTCACGAGGGTATCGAAGTCGAAGCCGTCCAAGAGCTCCATCACGTAGTAGAACGTCCCGTCGTTGGCGACACCGAAGTCGTAGAGTTCGATCGTGTGCGGCGAACGCATCGACGCGGTGGCCCGCGCCTCGCGCCCGAAGCGTTCCTGGAGCTCATGGTGACGACGAGCGTCGGAGGTACCGAGAGCGTCCGACCGCACCAGCTTGATGGCCGCGGGGCGCGCGAGCAATTGGTGTTCGGCCCGCCACACTTCTCCCATCCCTCCGGCACCGAGGCGCTCGATCAACCGGTAGCCTCCCAACTCACGAGCGCGCGTCACTTCCCTGCTGAGCCCGTAGACCACGCGAGCCCCGACGTACGCCATCAGGGCGACGAGCAGATACGGAAACACGAGTCCAAAGAAGAATTTCACCGGCGTCAAATCGGGCAAGGGGTGCTTCGTGAGCGCGAACGCAACGACGAGCGGAACCGAGCTCACCGAGAGCAGGGTCGCGATGGCCGCTTTGCGCGGCGGACTCGGCACCACGACCGTAAACAGCAGCGACCACACCGCCACCCACGACAGACCGACGCGTTGGCTGCCGTCGAGCCCGGTCAGGTCCAGAAACTCGGCCGCCGCGATGCCGAAGCTGCTAACCACTTGGAATCCGAGCCCGATGTACACGATCCAGGCGAGGGGAATGCGCCGACTTCGCGTGAGGCCCGCGACGAGGAGTGCTATCACGATGGAAAACGCGGCCGGCGCCCAGAAGCTGAAGTTCGCGAACAACGCCCGATCGGCGGCGGTCAACAACGCGGGGAAGATCCCGGCCATGAAGAAGACGAACGCGTAGAGCAGCGCAATGACGCGCAATCGGCGCGCGGACTGGGCGAGGAGATCGGGCGGCGGCCCGGTCGCGGGAACGC
>CAZLLI010000240.1:0-1607 GCA_964560355.1 uncultured bacterium
CGCCAAGCCCGAAGGCTGGACCGCGCTCGTGGCTGGCCGCAAAGTATCGGTTTCGTTCGGCGCCGTCGGGCGATTTCGCGGTGATCGCGGGGTTGAAGATCCCCGTCGGTGTCGACGACGTAACTCGCGACGGCTATCCCGTCGATCAGGCGCTGCAACCGGGCAGCGGGTCGTGGGACGCCATCCTGGCCGCCGCGTTCACGCGCGACCTGGGCGCGCGTGTCATGCTCGACACGAGCGTGCAGTACGTGCTGCGCACGGAAGCCAACGACTACAAGGTGGGTGACCAAACCGACCTCGGCGCGGCCTTGGCCGTGTGCGTTGCGGGCGGCGAGCACTCCACCAATCGTTTCTGGGTCTTCACGGAAGTCGACGGCAGCTACCAGGACAAGGACGAAGCGGCGGGAGCAGCGCGCACCAACTCCGGGGGGACGATTGCCTTCGTTTCGCCGGGAGTGCGCGCGGAGTTGTCGACCCATTTCGTCGCCGTCGTGGGTGTGCAGGTTCCCTTCCTGCAGGAACTGAATGACGCGCAGCAGCAAGTTGGGCTCAGGGTGACATCGAGTATTTCGATCGTGATGTGATGTATGGGTCCGAACCGAGTGTGTTCTCAACCATGAGAGGAGTCTACGTATGAAGAAGTTTCTCGGATGGGTCGGTGTGGTGGCCGGGATGTGCCTGGCGACCAACGCCGACGCGAGCGCGATGTACGCGGGCGTCAAGGGCGGCGTGAATATCGCCAGCCTGTCGGGCGATGGGACCGACGGCCTCGATTCGCGCACCGGTTTCACGGGGGGCGCGTTCTACGGCTTCGAGTTCGCGAAGAACTTCGACGTCCGCATCGAGGGCTTGTACACGCAAAAGGGTGCCGAGGGCGAGTTCGTCATTCCGGGCGATGACCACAGCCACGAGTCGAAAGTGAAATTGGACTACATCGAGTTCCCGGTTCTCTTCGTCGCGAACTTCCCGGCGGGCGAAAAGGCGGCGTTCAATCTGTTCGCAGGCCCGACCTTCGGGTTCAACACGACCGCGGAAGTCGAAGTCATCGAGCACAACGAGACCGAGGACCTGTCCGACGAAGTCAGCAGCTTCGAATTCGGCGCGGCCATCGGCGGCGGCGTGGAGTACGCGATGTCGTCGTTCTCGCTCTTGCTCGACGTGCGCTACTCGCTGGGAGCGACCAACATTCCCGACGAAGGCGACACCGATCTGAAGAATCGCGGCATTGGCATTATGGCGGGCGTGAAATTCCCGCTGGGCTCGAAGTAGGCACGACTACTTCACGAGCAGCACCTTTCTCGTTGCCGACAGGCCGCCGCCGTGGGCGCGTAGAAAGTACACACCGCTCGACAAGTTCGACCCGTTCCAGGGAAGCGATTGCGCGCGGCCGGTCGCGGGCGCGTCGAAGAGACGCGCCACGCGCACGCCGTGTACGTCGAACACGTCGACCGTGGTGGGCGCGCCCGGCGGCGCCTGGAACGAGACCCGCGTCGAACCGCTCCACGGATTGGGCGCGGCGGTAAGCATCATCGGAACGGGAGCGCGTCGCGCTCCGGGCACGTCGGTGGGAGCGCCGTACGGATAGACGTTGATGCGGACGTGCGCAT
>CAZLLI010000241.1:0-1590 GCA_964560355.1 uncultured bacterium
CTCGAGGAAGTCGATGATTTTCTCGACGTGCTCTCGGTGCGCGACCTCCTCCTTCTGCGCGAAGCCCCAGTACAGCGCGTCGGTGAGGAAGTTGCTTTTGATCTTCAGCGAGCGCCCGGTCATGATGTTGTCCAGCGTCGTCATCCCCTTGAACAGCGCGATGTTCTGGAACGTGCGCGCGAAGCCCAGCCGCGCCACCGCGTGCGCGGGCAGGTGCGTGCGGTCGACGCCCTCGAACCAGATGTGGCCGCGCGATGGCTTGTAGAACCCGCTGATGACGTTGAGCATCGAGCTCTTGCCGGCGCCGTTGGGCCCGATGATCGACGAGATCTCGCCGCGATTGACTTCGAATCCGACGCCGGCGATCGCCTTGACGCCGCCGAAATTGAGGTGGATGTCCTCGACCCGGAGCACGCCACCGGTCTGTCCGGCGGGCTCCCCGCCGAGCACGTCGTGCCGCTTGCGCATCTCGCCGAGCGCGAGGATCGCCTGGTCGCGCGTGTCGTAGATGTTGGTGCGGAACATCTCGCGCTGCGCCCGCTCCCGTATCGTCTCGCGGGCGGTCGCGCTGGTGCCGACCCGCACCGTGCCGAGGCCGTACCTGATGTTGGTGTTCTTGCCGCGCGCGGCGAAGCGGTCCCAGACCCGCGGATCGATCACGCAGTCCGTGTAGATCACCAGGAAGTACCAGCGCTTGCCGGTGGCTTCCAGCCGGGCGTCGGCCTCGTCGTAGAACGCGTCGACCTGCGCCTCGGTGGAGAAGGTCATGCCGCTGAAATCCGCCTCCATCGCCCCGATGTCTTCGTGGAGGGTCACGCGGTCGGCCATCGTGCGCTCAGCCATCGTCGGTCCGCTTCCCTTGGTCCGCCGCGATCCCTGTCCGCACCCGCGCGCCGCGTGGTTACGCGGCCTCCGCGACGGGCTCGTAGACCGCCGCGTCGCGGATCTGCAGATCGGCGCTGATCTTTCCGGTGCGGCCGTCCTCGAATTTCACCTGCGTCTCGATGAACTGGTTCTTCCGGCCGCCGTACAGCGCGTCGATCAGCACCGCGTACTTCTCCGCGATGAAGCCGCGCCGGACCTTGCGGGTGCGGGTGAGCTCGTCGTCGTCGGGGTCGAGCTCCTTGTGCAGGACGAGGAAGCGGCGGACCTGCGAGTGGCAGAGCGCCGGGTCGCGGGCGAGCTCGGCATTCACCTTCTCCACGCACTCCTGGATGAGGTCGTAGACCTCCGCGCGCCCGGCCAGGTCGGTGTAGCCGGAATACGGAATGCCGCGCCGCTCCGCCCAGTTGCCGACCGCCGACATGTCGATGTTGATGAACGCGCAAACCATCTCGCGGCCGTGACCGAAGGCGACCGCCTCCTTGATGTGCGAGAAGAACTTGAGCTTGTTCTCGACGTAGTTCGGCGCGAACAGCGCCCCGTTGGCGAGCTTGCCGACGTCCTTCGCGCGGTCGATGATCTTGAGGTGCCCGTCGGCGTCGAAGAAGCCGGCGTCGCCCGTGTGGAAGTAGCCTTCGGCGTCGATCGACTCGGCCGTCGCGTCCGGCCGCTTGTAGTACTCCTTCAGCAGCATCGCGCCGCGCACCA
>CAZLLI010000242.1:0-1563 GCA_964560355.1 uncultured bacterium
TCGAGCGCGTCATCGACACCGGGTCGAAGCGCGCGCGCGAGCGCTTCGCGCGCGAGAGCGAACGACGCCGCGCGGAGATGACCACGCTCATGCGCAAGAACGGCGTCGACTGCGTGCGCATCGAAGCGGGCCAGGACTACATCGCGCCCTTGTCGGTGTTCTTCCGCGCGCGGGCAAGACGACGCTAATGATGGTCTTCAGAGGCAGCATACGCGCCGTGGTGTGCGCGATGGCGATGGCCGCCACGTTCGGCGAAGCGCTTGCGGCCTCACGCGTCGAGATTCCGGACAGCATGCTGGTGCAAGTCGCGACCGAATCTCCCCACGATTCGGTGACGGTGGGCCAGCGCTTTCCGGTTGTGTACAAGGTCTACGCGCCGGATTCACTCGCATTCGTCGCGCCGAAGCAGATCAATGCGGGCAAGTGCCGGGTGGTGTCGATCGCGTGGAGCGAGACGGCCCGCGAGGGATCCGTCGAGCGAACCGCTAGCGTCGCCATGGTGCCGGTGGCGCTCGACTCGGTAGTGGTACCGCCGGTCGCGTTCGATTTCGTCTCCCCGCACGGCGACACGCTGCGCGGGTGGAGCGACGCGTTCGAAGTCCCCATCCGCCGCATCGCGCTCACCTCCGAAGATTTGCGACCGCTCAAGTCGCAGTGGGACGTTCCCCCCGACTACATGAAGTGGGGTGCGATCGCGCTCGCGGCCATCGCGCTGGCCGCGCTCATTGTATGGTGGGTGCGAAAGCGCCGCGCGCGCATCGTCGAAATCGCGCCCGAAATCATTCTCCCGCCCGACGTGATCGCACTCGCGGAGTTGGAGAAGATCGCGGGGCTGGGATTGGTGGAGCGCGGCGAGATGAAGTCGTACTACAGCTTGGTCACCGACGTGGTGCGCCGCTACCTGGGCGCGCGCTACCGCTTCGACGCCATGGATCGCACCACGCACGAATTGCTCGACGACCTCGCGCGGCAGGGCCGCACCGTCGCCGGCCTCGGCGCGCTCCTGGACGAAGCCGATCTGGTCAAGTTCGCGAAGCTCAAGCCCGAAGCCCCGACGGCGCTGCGCCTGATCGAGAGCGCGCGCACCATCGTGGTCGAAACCACGCCGCGCCCGGTGGAGCCGGTGGCGCCCGCGGCGACGGGGACGGAGTCGTAATGTTTCGCTTCGCGCACGCGGAAGTATTGTTCGCGCTCCTCGTGGTGCCGGTGCTCGCGTGGTGGATGCTGCGGCCCGGTCGCGAGCGCAGCGTGGCGTATTCGTCGCTCGATTTGTTATTGGGTGCCGGACTCGGGGCATCCGCGTGGAAGCGCTACGGCAAGCTCGCGCTGCGCCTCGTCGCGCTCTCGCTCGTGATCTTCGCGCTCGCGCGCCCGCAGACCGGGCGCTCCAAGCACACCGAATACGCGGAAGCGGTCGACATCATGCTGGTGCTCGACACGAGCGGCAGCATGCAGGCGCAAGACTTCGAGCCCAAGAACCGCCTGTTCGTGGCCAAGGAAGTGATCAAGGAGTTCATCGCGAAACGCAAGTCGGACCGCATCGGGCTCGTGGTGTTCGCCGCC
>CAZLLI010000243.1:0-1561 GCA_964560355.1 uncultured bacterium
CGCTACCTCGGCATCACGCTCGACGAAATCGGCCCGCTCTCGCTGGTGGCCGACAAACCCGAGGCGTGCTCGTCCATTTGCGCCGTGCTGGCCGAGACCGACGTGATCAACATGGTGTCGCGCGGCATCACCGCGCCCAACATCGTCAAGGGCATCCACCAGTCGATGGCCGGTCGCTACATGCGGCTTTTGGTGTCGGCGGGCGCGCGCGGCGTGACGCTCATCACCGGCGGACTGGCGAGCGACGTCGGCTTGGTGGCCGCGCTCGCGGAGGCGGCGGCGGGTCAGAAGACGCCGCTCGAGATTCGCGCCCACCCCGACTCGGTGTACGCGGGGGCGCTGGGGGCGGCGCTGTGGGGCGCCTTCCGCGTGCGCAAGCTGGCCGCGCGCGGGCTGTCGCTCGGCGGGAGCGTCGCGGCATGACGCACGCCAACGAAGATCTGTCGAGTTTGCTATCGCAGCGCGACCGCGTCGCGCTGGTGACGGGAGGAAGCGGCGGCATCGGTTCGGCGGTGGTGCGCGCGTTTCAGCGCGCGGGTGCGACGGTGGTGAGTGTGGATCGACCGGGACTCGACGCTCCCGCGGGCGCGACGTCGCTGCCGTGCGACTTGGCCGACCCGGACGCGATCGCGGAGACGATGAATGCGTTCGCTGGACGTTTCCCGCGCCTCGACGTGCTCGTGCACTGCGCGGGCGTCACGCGCGACGCCGTGCTGTGGAAGATGGCGGCGGCGGACTGGGACGACGTGATGCGCGTGAACCTGGACGCCGCATTCCACCTGCTGCGCGGAGCCATCCCGCTCTTGCGAGCGGGCGGAGCCGGGAGCGTCATCTTGGTCACGTCCATCAACGGAGAGCGCGGCAAGTTCGGCCAAGCCAACTACGCCGCGAGCAAGGCGGGGCTCATCGGACTCGGTCGCACCGCGGCGCGCGAGCTGGGGTCCTTCGGCATTCGTGTGAACCTGATCGCGCCCGGCATGATCGCCACCGACCTGACGCGCGAGCTCCCGGAAGACGTCCGCGCGCGCGCGCGCGACGAAAGCGCGCTCGGGCGCCTGGGCGAGGCGGAGGACGTGGCGGGCGCGGCGTTGTTTTTGGCCTCGCCGCTGGCGCGCCACGTCACCGGCCAGGTGCTGCGTGTCGACGGCGGCCAGCTCATGGCTTGAGAGGAGTGGAGGCACTGTGAATCAATCGGCTCGTGTGAACGAAATCGTCGTGCGCAACCTGCGCCCGACCGACCTCGATGCGGTAGTCGCTCTCGATGCCAAGAACGTGGGGCGTCGTCGCGACGAATACTTTCGCGTGAAGCTGCAGCAGAACCTGGTCGAGAGCGGCATCAAGGTGTCGCTCGCGGCGGAAGTCGAAGGCTCCTTCGTGGGATTCCTCCTGGCTCGCGTCTACTACGGCGAATTCGGGCGCACCGAGGCGGTAGCGGTGCTGGACACCATCGACGTCCACCCCGACTTCCGCGGCCACGGCATCGGGACGGCTCTGCTTCGACAATTGCAAACCAACCTGGTCGGACTGGGCGTGTCGCACCTGCAGACCGAAGTGAGCTGGG
>CAZLLI010000244.1:0-1533 GCA_964560355.1 uncultured bacterium
GTCTCGGCTTTCACGCCGGGGCGTCCGTCGACCCGGACGATTTCCTGATCGGCGTTCGCTTCCGCAGCCACGCCATCTCCGACTTGCCGATTCATATCGTCCCCAGCGCGGAAGTCGGGTTCGGCGACGTCACCATGGTCGCGGGCAACCTCGACGCGCACTACCAATTCAAGACCAGCTCGGAGTACGCCCCCTACGCCGGAGCGGGGCTCACGATCAACTGGTTCGACTTCGACGGCGGCAGCGACACCGAATTCGGGGGCAGCATCCTCGGCGGCGTCATGCTCAACGAGAAGTGGTTCTTCGAAATGAAGGTCGGCCTCGGCGACGTCCCCGACTGGAAGTTCGTGGTCGGCTTCGAGAAGCCGTAGCGCCTAGCGCGTGAAGCGCGCGATCTCCGCGGCGAATTCGGGGTAGCGCGCGACGAGAGTCGCGCGCGCTCCCATCTCGAAATCGGCGGGGTCGAAGCCGGGCGCCATGGTGGTCCCGAGCAGCGCGAACGACCCGCCGTCGCGCAATCGCGCGCCCTGCCACACCCCGCCCGGCGCGACGACTTGCGGTCGCATTCCCGCCGCGAGATCGTTCCCCAGCACGACGACCTCGCCGCCACCTGGACGCAGCAGCAGCATCTCCACCGGATCGCCCAGGTAGAAGTGAAACACTTCGTCGCCGCGCACGCGGTGGAGCGTCGAGAAATGCTCCGGCGTGATCAGGTAGTAGATCGCGGTCGAGTATGGGGATCGATACGTCTCGCGAAATAAGCCCCCCTCGCCCGGGAGCGGTCGCAGGTCCAACGCGCGAATGAGGTCGTCGATTGTCACGCCACAGCCCTCCGACTCGTGGGCGGTCAGTTCGTGCCCGATGCCTGCGCGGCGCTGGAAGCCGGAAACCAATGACGCGTCCGGTTGCACACCGAACACACGGAAAGCATCACCGGGACTTCGACCAGGACACCGACCACGGTCGCGAGCGCGGCGCCGGAATCGGGACCGAACAGCGTGATCGCCACCGCCACCGCCAGCTCGAAGAAATTGCTGGCTCCTATCAGCGCGCCCGGCGCGGCGATCGCGTGCGGAATGCGAAAGCGGTGCATGAGCGCATAGGTGAGCCCCGCGTTTAGATAGACCTGGATCAGGATGGGCACGGCGATCAGCAACACATGGAACCAACGTCCGATGATGTTGTCGGCTTGGAACGCGAATATCAGTACCAACGTGGCTAGCAGAGCGAGGGTCGTCACGGGGTGAAACGCAGGCAGGTATACGCGTTCGAACCACTCGCGACCACGCGAACGGATGAGCACGGCGCGACTCAGGCTCCCCAACGCCAGCGGGATGACGATGAAGGCGACCACGCTGTAGAGCAACACTTCGAAGGGGACGTGCAGGTTGCTCGCTCCCGCGACGAGAAATCCCACGATCGGCGCGAAAACGACCAGCATGATGAGATCGTTCAGAGATACTTGTACGAGCGTGTAGGCGGGATCTCCGTCGGTGAGATACGACCACACGAACACCATCGCCGTGCACGGCG
>CAZLLI010000245.1:0-1505 GCA_964560355.1 uncultured bacterium
GACCGGGTACTGGAAGGCGAGGAATAGGCCCTTGGCCGCGCGCTCTTCGGGGTCGAGCTCGAGGACGCTCTCGACGTCGATGAGGACGTCGCCCTCGGTGACGTCGAAGGTGTCGCGGCCCGCCAGTACCTGCGCGAGCGTACTCTTGCCGGAGCCGTTGGGCCCCATGATCGCGTGCACTTCGCCGGGTTTGACGGTGAGGTCGACGCCCTTGAGGATTTCTTTGTTCTCCACGCTCGCGCGGAGGTTCTTGATCTCGAGCATTGCTTCTCCTGGGTAATCCGGTTAACCGACCGAGCCTTCGAGGCTCACCGCGAGCAGTCGCTGCGCTTCCACCGCGAATTCCATCGGCAGCTCCGCGAACACTTCGCGGCAGAATCCGTTGACGATCATGTGCACCGCGTCTTCGTTCGAGATGCCGCGCGCGCGGCAGTAGAACAGCTGGTCTTCGCCGATCTTGGACGTGGTCGCTTCGTGCTCCGCGCGCGACGACGCGTTGCCGACTTCGATGTACGGGAAGGTGTGCGCCCCGCACTCGGCGCCGATCAGCATCGAGTCGCACTGCGTGAAGTTGCGCGAGTTGGTCGCCTCGGGGAGCATGCGCACGAGGCCGCGGTAGCTGTTTTGTCCGTGTCCGGCCGAAATGCCCTTCGAGATGATGGTGCTGCGCGTGTTCTTGCCGCGGTGGATCATCTTGGTGCCGGTGTCGGCCTGCTGGTAGTTGTTGGTCAGCGCCACCGAGTAGAACTCGCCGATGGAGTCGTCGCCGGTGAGAACACAGCTCGGGTACTTCCACGTGATCGCGGAGCCCGTTTCGACCTGGGTCCACGAAAGCTTGGAGCGCGCGCCGCGGCACTCGCCGCGCTTGGTGACGAAGTTGTAAATGCCGCCCTTGCCCTGCTTGTCGCCCGGGTACCAGTTCTGGACGGTCGAATATTTCACGGTCGCGTCTTCTTCCGCGATCAGCTCCACGACCGCCGCGTGCAATTGGTTTTCGTCGCGAATCGGCGCCGTGCAGCCTTCCAGGTACGAGACGTACGCGCCCTTTTCGGCCACGATCAGCGTGCGCTCGAACTGTCCCGTCTCGCGCGCGTTGATGCGGAAATAGGTGGAGAGCTCCATCGGACACCGCACTCCCGCCGGTACATAAACAAACGAGCCGTCGCTAAAAACGGCCGAATTCAGCGCGGCGTAGAAGTTGTCGTTGTAGGGGACGACGGTGCCGAGCGCCTTCTTCACCAATTCGGGGTGGGTCTGCACCGCTTCAGAGAACGAGCAGAACACGATCCCCAGCGAGGCCAGCTTGTCCTTGAAGGTGGTCGCCACGGAAACCGAGTCGAACACGGCGTCGACGGCGACGCCGGCGAGTCGCATCTGCTCGGCGAGCGGGATGCCGAGCTTGTCGAAGGTGCGACGGACCTCGGGGTCGACTTCGTCGAGGCTCTTGGGCTGGTCGCCCGCCTTCTTCGGCGCCGAGTAGTAGTGGATGTCCTGGAAGTCGATGG